>UQTI01000054.1 GCA_900543975.1 uncultured Prevotella sp.
TCTTGTACTACTTCTCTGTTTTATGTAAATCTTTTTCAAAGAACTCTTTCTTTATCGCTCCCTTCTCGAACACTCTCTATCGGCGTTAGCTTCAAGTGTCGTTCGTTCTCGAAAGCGGATGCAAAGGTATAGCTTTTTGGCTTACGAACCAAATCTTTTCGCAAAAAAGTTGCTTAAAAACATATTATTTTAACACTCATTCACAATTACAGGGCCGTTTCAACGCAATTTACCTTATATAAAATGCGCATGCGGGCGCGTAGGTGTGTGCGTGCACATGCACACAGATTACATGTATGGCAGGTGACGCGGTGCATGGAACACGAATCTTATTTTTTGAACACGAATTTTATTTTTTTTGAACACGAATTAAACGAATTAAACGAATCTTGATGCTTGAGGAACATAAACCTCACACGAATTAAACGAATCTTGGTGCTTGAGGAATATAAACCTCGCACGAATTAAACGAATCGTTATGAACGGCACTGGCTCACGGAACTGATCGAAATGGTCTCACACGGATCTCACAGATCTCACGGATTTTTTAATGCAAGGGAGGATTGACGGGATGAAAAGAATATTTAGAAACCGAACTTTTTCGTGGAAAACCGGTGGAATTTTTATGCGCAAAAATGAATATTTATGCAAAACAAAAGGAGGAAATGAATAAATATCCAAAACAACGATTGTAAGCAAAATAAAGGGTTTTGCTTTCTATTTTCAAAAACAAGCGGGGTTTTATTTACTATTTTTGTTAACAACTCTTAAAATAGGGGTGGTTTTGTCAAAGGGCCTCTTTGAGGCTGTCAAAGGGCCTTAATGAGCTCGTCAAAGAGCCTCTTTGAGGACGTCAAATGGGCACTTTCAAATCGTAAGTTGGGCCCTTTTAAAACGGCTCTAAAAAAGAGCCGAAAATTGCATAAATATGCAAAAAGAGGGGGCTGAGTTTTTTCTCATTTTCTTGAGAGAAAAAGACGGATAAAAGAAAATAAATTGCGAACTTTGCAAGACGAATATCAAGATGTTCGAATTAGAAAAATAGAGATAAAAATGTGAGAAAAGAGAGATATGAGATATGCAATTATTGGAACAGGAGCTATAGGCGCTTACTATGGCGGTTTGCTTGCAAAAGCAGGCAAGGAGGTGCATTTTCTGCTGCGCAGCGATTATGAGCATGTGAAAGCGAACGGCTTACAGGTCAATTCGTGCGACGGCAACTACCACCTTAATAATATAAGGGCATACAGGTCTACTGAAGAGATGCCTGTGTGTGACGTGGTCATTGTTGCGATGAAAACGACATCGAACGCCAAGCTGCCAGAGATGCTGCGCCCAATTGTGAACGACCACTCGCTGATATTGCTGATTCAAAACGGCATTGGTATGGAGGAAGATCTGTGCAAAGCAATGCCTGAAGCACAGATCATGGGAGGCGTAGCTTACATCTGCACTCTGAAGACAGCACCAGGCTGCATCACGCACATGAGCAACGGCTTGTTGCTTGTAGGCAACTATTCTTGCAAAGACCAGGAGCGTTTGGCGTTGATGATGAGCGAGTTTGCAGAAAGCAAGATAAAAAGCAAGGAGATGGAGTTTTATGAGATGCGGTGGAAGAAGGCCGTCTGGAACATGCCCTTTAACGGCATGACAGCAGCCACAGGAGCACGCACCGCTGGCGACCTGCTGCGTCGTGAGCCAATGGAGAAGACCATAAGAAAGATGATGACGGAGGTGATCAACGCAGCAAAGGCTTGCGGTGCAAGAAACGTGGACGAGGACTATGCCGAACAGATGATGACGATGACACGCAACATGCCTGCCTTTGCATCGAGCATGAAATTCGACTTTGACCACCACAAAGCTCTGGAGCTGCATTATCTATACCAACGCCCCATCATGGAAGCTGAGCGACACGGTTGTCCAATGCCTCTTTTGACGATGCTCGCTGCACAACTCGACTTTATGAACGAACAAAACATTGGCGTTGAAAACACGAAAGAAAAAAAGATTCAAGAAAAGAAGACTTCATAGACGGGTGACATTAGGTGACATTAGGTGACATTAGAAAAAGCCTCTAATGTCACCCGTAAATATCTGATTGTCAGATAGCTATCTTGCGTGGTGACATTAGTGATATTATTTTGAAGAAAAAAAAATTCATATAAGAGATAAGAAAAGAAAGAAACCAAAAGGGCTGAATTCGATAAATAACGAATTCAGCCCTTTTGGTTTATCTATATCTAAAGGCTATAACCTGTAGCGTTTATCTATATTTTAAGGCTATAGCCTGTAACGTTGCTGTTGTTTAAATGTTGAAGCGTTATGGTGTTATTGCTATTGCTTCACGACCTTTTTTCCACCTATTATATATAGGCCCTTCGGGAGAACCGAGAGGTCGGTGCCGAGGCAGATGCCATCGATGGAGAAGATGCGGTTGTCGGTAGATAAGGGAGCATCGGTAACAACGTTTTGGAGACCAGACGTTGTGACGTCAGCAACAAAGCGGAAGCTCACCTCATGAGTAGACTCTGTGTCCTCCACGATGTCGTAAAGTCCCATTTTGTTGTCCTTAGGAGCATCACGCCAAGCAAAGTTGGGCAGGTTCTGCGTTGCGAGAAGCGTCGTGACCTTCTGCGTTCCGGGGAACGGGTCGGCAGCCATACTGCTCTTATAAGCAGCCTGACGTTCAGAATTGGAGCCCGTGGTGTTATTGATGTTGAGCAAGCAACCGTCGGCAGGGACAATAGTGAAGCCCGGATCGCCGACAATGTTGTTTATCGGCGTGTTATACTGCATGTCGCTTATGCGCATGCTAACACGATAAGCGATGAGACCGTGACCGGGAAGTTTAGAGTTCCATCCTGTGTTTTGTATGTTTTCAAACACGAAATAGTCGGACACACGACCAGCCGCCAACGTGTTGGGATTGTAGTAGACATGTCCGCGGCCACCCTTGTCGGCAGTGGTCAGCGAGTAGGTCTTGCCATCCTCCATCTCCACATAATCGCTCCACCCCATGTGCTTGCGCTCAAAGGCGGTGTAAGCGACAGGATAATAACCGTTTGACACGTTCTCGCCGCCATCCATAAGACTCCAGTATTCGAGTTCCTGGTTGTCCTTCTCATTGGCAGGCGAGGTTGTGGAATAGAAATCGGGGAGACCCATGGCGTGGGACATCTCATGACAGAACACCCCCACTCCGTTGATTCGCGGCTTAGAATAGAATCCGTTTCCAGTGAGAAGCGACTCGTTGGCGTTTAGCTCGCTGATGAGCATTGCACTTTTCACACTTTTTTCGTTGTAAGAACCAAAATCCTGCAACGAGGTCTTTGCCCACAACGTGTTCGGTTCGGCACCGTTGTTCTCACCGTAGCCAGCAAACATAATGGCCACGAGATCCACGCAACCGTTTGCGTCGCTGTCAAACTCGTCAGCATCAAACGGTTGCAGAGCCGAAGCAGCGGCACAAGCATCCTTAACAAACTGACAGTAGTTCTGGTCTTTATAAGAGCCGTTAGCGCCATAATATTTCATTGACTGAGGCACCGTGACGGGACCTACAATCTTAAAGTTAGGTGTAAACTGGCCGTCGCTGACCTCGCTGAAATATTTCTTCACGCTACCATAATTGCGGCTCTCACCGTTGCCAAGCTCTTTCTGCTCATCACCATTGAAATATTGGTTGAAAGAAGCTACAGGGTCAGGCAGCGAAAACTTCTTGTCGTTGAATTGTGCGAGGATGACCAAAACCGTCGGCGAGCCTTTGTGGGGGAAATAGTTGTAGCCGGCACGCGCCGACTGCTGCACGCGCATGGCCTCTCTACGCGCCAGGGCTGCCGGCGACTTAAAGACGTCAAGGTTCTGTGCCGCCACGAGCGAAGCCTCCTTTGCCGAGCGCTGCTTCACGTTGTGAGCGAGCTGTGCCGTTGCGGCTATAGAGCCATCGTTGCCTATTTGAGCAACGAAGAACTGACCGTCGATTCTTGCCAGAACCGCTCCATCGAGGGTGCTGTACCAGTGGAAATGTTCGTCACCATGAAGGACGACCGTGAGCTCTGTGCCGTCAGACTGTTTAACCGTGAACGGCTCCGAGTTGGCTTTTGAGGCGAACATTGGCATCGCCATGAACAGGGTTGCAAAGACGGAAAGTAAAAATTTCTTCATATTTTGGAATCGTTTTTTATTTATTATGATGTAAGTAACGGTTTTGAATGCTCTTTACCAGAGCTTTACGTCATTAAGAGCAATTGATTGTTGTTATTTCACGTTTTGTTAATGCGTCACGTTTTGTTGTTGCGTCACGTTTTGTTGTTGCGTCCGAAGAAATATTGTCCTTTGTTTTTTGTGCGCGATCCAAACTCGATAGCGTGCGTGGGACAATGGTGGAAGCAGTTGAAACAGGTAAGACAATGGCCGTTGTGCAACCACTCTGGCGTCAGGCCCTTGCCGCCCTTAATGTCGTTCACGGGACATACATCAGCACACTTGCCACACTTTATGCAGCGGTCTTCGACGACATGAAACGGTTTGTCTGTGACGAGGCGGTTAACAAAGAACGAGCCTATAAGCCTACTGTTTATTCGTGGCCAGCGCCCTCTGTCGGGCTTCGACCTGAACGGTCGGCAATGCATGATGTCATCGATCATGCGGTTAAGCCTTATCTGCGATGTCTCAATTTTTTCAGCCTCACGTTCAGGCGTGTCCACATCCATGAAGGGCAGACCCACATAAGATTCGGGCATGAGCAACGAAGAACCCGCATCAAGGTTTATGCCTCGTGCCTTGAGGTCAGAAGCAAAGATGTCGAGCGTCTCACCTATGGTGTCGCCCGCTGTGCAGAGAGCATAAACGAAATGGCCCTGAAGATTGTTGACCTTCAGTCGGCTGATAAACTGTCTAACGATAAGCGGCGGGCGCCATCCATGCACAGGAAAACAAAAGCCCAGCCGCTCACCTTCTTCGAGAGAGATCTCTACATCGGTGTCGGCTGTGGTCATGAGTTGCATGCGGTCGCGCGTGGTGGCCATAATCTGTTCAGCAGCCCATTTTGTGTTGCCTGTTGCGGAAAAATAAAATATCATGCCGCAAAGTTAATAATATTTTTTCTTACAAGCACGATGAAGGAGCCACAAAGCGAGCAAAAAATAGACTAAAGCCTGTATCCAGAGCATGCGACACTCGTAAACGATGTCGGAAATGAGCGCACCCATGGTGTTTAGCTTCACAAAGCCCTGAATGCCAAACGTTGACGGGAAGAGACATGCGAAGGCACGCCAGAACGACGGAATGTTGCTCTGCGGCCATGACACGCCGCTCAAGAACAGCAGACCCACCGACGTGAACACCACCACCAACATTACATCCTCGCGTTGCGGTATGAGCATGCCTATGGTCATGGCAAAGAAGATGCACGCCAAGAGGTAAGGCAAGACAAAAAGCACGAGGTCGGCGGGATGGAGCAGCTGCACGAAATGGAACATCTTGGGTATTGCCAGCAAGACGTAAGCCGTGACCGCAGCATAGATAAGCAACATGCAGAGCGTGCGACCCGTGATGATGCGAAGCATGGGCAAGCGGCGTTTGAGAATGGGCAGCGTGGAGGTTGTTATGAAGAAGCCACGCTCACGACGCGAGCCATAGAGCAAGCCTGTGCCGAGGAGCAACGTCTGCTGGATGATGAGCATGAGCACGCCGGGCAAGATGAAGTTGCCGTAACCGCCCGTTGAGTTGAACATCGCCACCTCTTCATAGTTGAGCGGTTGCGTTGTTATGCTGTTCTCGTGGTCTGTATAGCCTGGTGCCAGCGCCACCTGAAGGTTTGCGTTCATAAGCGACGACACCGATGTGGCAGCTGTTAAGATGGCCTTATAAGCAAGCATCAGGCTCATGTCGCAATAGACGCTGACCGTTGCCGACTCCATGCGGTTGAGCCTCTTTGACAAGTCTTCAGGCAGATAAACGATGCCGTTGACCTCCTGTTTTGCCACCAGTCGTCGCGCCTCCTCTATGCTGTTACAGAAATAAGCCACCTTCACGTCGGGCGATGCGTCGTAACGCCGCACGAACTCGCGGCTCTGCGCCGAATGGGATGCGTCGACCACCGCCACAGGCACCTCACGCACCACCTCGTTGTTGTATATCCACGAATAGAGAATGGGATAGAACAAGGGGACGATCAGCATGAAAAGCGCCACTCCCTCGTCGCGCACGATTGTGCGCGCCTCCGAGTAGAACGAGCAGAAGATGTCGCTTAAAAACTGTTTTATTTTGTCAAACATGTTCATTATATTCAGAAAATATCCTTTTTACAATAAGATGCCTTGCCGACGAGACGTCTTAAGAGAGGTAGACATAACTGTTGAACGCACGCTTAAGGTTGCGCACCACAAGCAGAGGCAATAGGGCGAACGCCAGGAGCGCCACCACATTGGGCCAGTCGTAGACCAAGGCGTTGCCATTGAACACACACGTCTGGTAAAGGCGGAAATAGTGGCGCAAGGGGAAGAGCTGCGCAAGCACCTCCAGAGGAGCGTCCATGGCAAACGTCGGGAACGCCGTGCCCACCATAGAGAAGCTGAGCACACCCCACAGCGAGCAAAGACTCATCGACATGCGGAGCGCGGGAACCAAGCCATACATGAAGACGGCAAAGCCCATCGACGCCACCACACTCAAGAAGCCGAGGAGCAAGATCACGGCAACGCTGCCTTGGTAAGGGAAGTGCATGACCGAATAGACGTAGAACAGATAAAAATAGAACACGGCAAGGTTTATAACCATGTGAGGCAACATCTTTCCGAAGAGCGCCACAAAAATGTTGTTGTTTGCCATCTTCATGAGTTCCTTCGATGTCTGCATCTTCAGTTCCTGACCCAGAGCATAAGCCGTTATGAGGAACACGAACAGCAGCAGACAGCCCGGTATGAGCATTGTGCTGAGGTAGGTGTTATAGTTGACCCACGGGTTTGAGACCGTGTGCAGGTCCACCTTTATGGGTTGCAGGAACGTAGCTATCTGTTCTGGCGTGAGCCCTTTGGCCCGTAACGTGGCCTGCCCTATTGCTGCCGACCCGAGCGTAGATATGGTCTTGAGGTCGCGGAAGAGCAAGGCACCCGCCGTTAGCGAGGTGTAAGTGTAATAAAAAGAGATGGTGGGACGACGCGACGACAGCAGGGCATCGGTTGTGCCTTCAGGAAAATAGAGAAAGGCATAGATGTCGCCGTGCTGCATGGCCTGCCGTGCCTCCTCGAAGCTGGCATAACGGGCCACGATGCGCGTTGTCTGGAAAGCGTCAAGCGAATGGGTGAGCTTGCGTGTGAAGGTTGTGTTGTCCTGGTCGACAATGCCCACAGGCATGTTCTCTGGCTGGCCTTCATCCATGAGAGAGGTGAACAGGAAGGTCACCATCAGCGGAAAGACCAGCATGCAGAGCACATACATAGGGTTCTTCGTTAGCCTACAGCACTCGCGACGCGCTATGTTAAAAATTCGAGACAATGTTGTTTGTTTTAAATTCAAGATTCGTTCACGGTAGCCCGTTGAGCTGTCACTTTATTTCTTAAGGACGAGCGACATGCCGGGACGCAGACCCTCAACCTTTGTCACGGGACGGGCCTTCACCTCAAAGGTCTTGAGGTCATACTGTCCATTGGCCTTTGTGGCTTTCCATGTGGCATAAGAGCCCTGGTCCTTGATGTAATAGACCTTCATCTTAATGTCCTTCTTGAAAGCGGGAGCATAGGCTGTGATGACCGACCCTATGCGCATGCCGTCGAGCTGGTCCTCACGCACGTTGAACATTCCCCACATGTCGTCGAGCAACGACACCGACATGATGGGTGAGCCTGTGCCGATGAGCTCTCCCTCCTTGGGATAGACATCGCTGACCTCGCCAGCCTTCTGTGCTGTCTGCATGGTCTCGCTGATGTAAGAGTTGACCTCCTGCACCGCTCCCTTGGCACGGTTCACCTGTGCTGCCGCCGCCATCTTCTCCTCGCGGCGGGCGCCGTTTACGGCCATGTCATACTGGCTCTGTGCCGCCTTGACCTGTGCCTCGATGGCCTTATAGTTGGCAAACGCCTCATCGCGTTTCTGTGCCGACATCACGCCCTCGTCGTAGAGACGCTGCACGCGGTTATACGATTTCTGCGCAATTTCCAGTCCGGCCTTTGCCTGCTGAAGCAGAGCGTAAGCGCCGTTGATCTGTTCGCGACGAGCACCGTTGTTTGCCATCTGGTCCATGGCCGATGCAGCGCTCTCTGCGCTCTCAGCCTGTGTGAGCTTTGCCTTCACGTCGGGAGCATCGATGATGGCGAGCGTGTCGCCAACATTCACATAGTCGCCCTCCTTGACACGCAGTTCGAGCACACGTCCAGGCACCTTGCTCGACACGCGATATTCAGACACCTCGACATATCCCTGTATAATTTCCGGCTCGCTCTTGAAAACGAGAGTGCCGATAACAGCTATTATTACAACCACGACGGTTAAAGCCGCCACCGTGAGCAATATGTTCTTATGTTGTGTTTTTTCAGACATAACGTTTGTTTTTATTGTAGTGTTCCAAGTGCCTTCTTGAGGTTCACCTGACTAAGTTTAACTTCTATTTCAGCATCAATCTTCTGCGACTGTGCCTGCATCCATGCCGTCTGTGCCTCCATGACATCAGTAGACGGTATGACGCCCTCGCTGAAGCCGAGGTTGGCGCAGCGCAGGTTCTCGTTGGCCTTGTCCACATTAGACGAAGCCATGGCGAGCTTGCGGCTTGCCTCAGACACCTTAAACTGGCTCTGGTTGACCTGCAGCTCTATCTTCTCGCGCACCTCGCTGGCCTCGAGCTGTGCAATGCAGGTGGCTGCCTTGCTGGCTTTAACCTTATATTCGCCCTCGAACCAGTTCCACACAGGCACGCGCACCACGACCCCAACGTTCCATACCCCGGCAAACTTTCTTTCAAAGCCGTTGTAGAGATTAGGATTGGTGGCGGTGTAGCCGCCAGAGAGGAGCACCTGAGGCAGATAAGCGGCACGCACCAAGCGTGTGGCCTGACGCGACAGGTCTATGGTGTTTTCAAGAAGTTTCACCTCGGGACGGTTTTCAATGGCCGACTCCACGTCAACAGTCTGTGCCGTGGCATCGAGCGGCAGGTTCTCGCTGTCCTCATCGGCAAGGGTTATCTTGCTGTCAAGGGGCAGACCGCACAGCTGACACAGATACATCTTTGCCAGCGACAATCCGTTGTCGACCTGTGTGAGAGCCATCTCTGCCTCGTTCACCTTAACGTCAACCTTCAGTCCGTCGGCCTTTGTGGCCACACCCTCATCAATCATCTTGTGCACATCGCCGCTGAGCTTCTTGACGAGATTGAGGAAGCTGTTTGCCAACTTCTGCTTATGCTTGAGCGACACCACCATCCAGTAGGCCTGATCGGTGCTGTAGAGCGTTCCTTGCAGCTTTGCAGCATAGTCGTTGTCCACCATCTGCTGCGAAATTTTCGCCATCTTGTTGGCAGCAGTAATGGCGCCACCCATAAACACAGGTTGCGTCACCACGGCCGATGCCATGAACATGTTGCGCGTGTCGGTGTCTAAAGCTTTCACGATGCGCTGTCCGCTGTGGTTGAGAGCATCGCCCACAGACGTGCCCATGTTGTTGAGCACACCACCAAAGTGGTTAGCCTGTTCAGGTGTGAGCACGCCATCCTGTGTAAGTTTTGTCAGCACCGAAGATATGTCCTTTCCGAGACTTCCGCTGAGAGCGGTGCCAATGCTGCTGAGAGTGCTTTTCTGCTCATTGTTGAGCAGCGATATTTCTCTGCTCGTGAACATGTAGCCTCCCACAACATTCAGTTTTGGCAAATACTGAGTTTTGGCGGCCTTAACGGTATATTTGGCCGCCTCTTTCTTGTATTGCGTTATGCCCAACTGCTTGTTGTTTCTCATAGCCAAAGCCCTGCAACTGTCAAGCGACAGCGCCTGCTGCGCCGCCACAGGGACGGCACATGCAACGAGAAGCAATAACAATATTTTTTTTCTCATTTAACTATCTAAAAAATCTTTACTTTCAACACTTTCAATAAAAGAGATGCGTGCCCAAGACGGGCTTTGTCGTTAATTGAAACTGAAGGTTCGTGAGCCGATCATGTTGCCGTCGGCAAACACGCTCACGTTGTAAGAGCCTTCCATGAGAGCCTGACTGATGTTCCAGTAGGTCACGACGGTTGTTTCCTGTCCGGTGTACTCGACCGTCTTTTTCATTGTGCACTGGAGCGAGCGGTTGGCATAACTGAACGATCCGCCGTTGCCGAGCACAGCACCTGTGGGCGTTGTGACACGCACATAGAAGGTCTTCATGCCGCTCTGGGCCGTAACGTTCTTAGAGACGGTGAACGAGACCTGCATGGTCTTACCCTTGTTCAGCTTTTTGGTGTCCTTGCCACGTTTGTTCTTCAGCGTCATGCGTATGCCAGTGGCGTCGAGCTGGGCGGCAATGGCCACCTTCTCTGAGAGCGATGCACGCTCTGTGTTGAGACCCGCAATCTGACGTGTGGCCTCATTATACTGGCTGCGCACGCGTGTGTTCTCGTCCTTGAGGTTCTGGTTCAAGCGGTTGAGCGAGTCGATCTCAAGCACATAGTTGCGGAGGACGGCACGCACGGTTGCCAACTCTTTCTTCAAACGTGTAATCTCGCGAGCATCGTTGCTCTTCACCTGACGCAGCTCCTCAAGAAGCTTCTGGGTCTTCTCTTGTTCAGCGGTGAGCTGAGCCACGATAGAGTCGTTGGTGATCTGCGTCTTCATCTCGCTGTATTGGTTTGCAAACTGCTGATACTCGTTCTCCATTTCTTTCTTATCGAGCTCAGCCAGCTCCTGCATTTCACGGTTTTCCTGTTTCTGTTTGTCAAGACGAATGGCGAGGAACGCAATGCCTGCCACGAGCAAGATTCCGACAATAACGACCGGAATCAAAATTTTTTTGTTCATATCGGGTACCTTTTTTTGTTTTTTATAATGTTATAACGCTGCAAAGTTAAAGGTTTTATCTGAGTTGAACAACTAAAAACCTCGGCCGAATTCTTTATATTTATTAAAATTGATATTTTTTGAGTAAAATAGAATAATTTTGCAAATTAATTTTATATCTTTGCCCTGTCGAGAACGACAATTTCACCGTTTCTTCCGACACTTCTTTAACCTCTGACGCATCTCTTCTTTATAATAGAGAGCATCTCAACAAATTAAAGAGAGCATATCTATAACTGACGACACTTTTCATTTAACCTATGATCAACTTTCTTAAAAAGACATATTGGCTTTACAGGGACGGCTTCGCACAGATGACTGTGGGGCGAACGCTTTGGACGGTGATAATAATAAAACTCATCATTATCTTCGCCGTCCTGAAACTTTTCTTCTTCCCCGACTTCCTTAAACAACACTCGAAAGACGGCGACAAGGCAGGACTGGTGTCTGACGAACTGGTGAAGAGAAGCTTTTAAAGGTAAAAAAGTAAAAAAGGTAAAAAGGTAAAAAAGGCTGACGCCAGTTTAGGGAAAAATGAAAAGGGAAAAATGAAAAGTGAAAAGTGAAAAATCCTATTGCCAAGGCTGGTTAAGGGGAAAGGGAAGAACGAGGAGTGATGGATTCAAAAAAAATTCTAAAGGAAGAGAAATTTATTAAGATGAAAAGAAATTTTAAAGGAAAAGAAATTTAATAAAGGAAAAAGAAAACAATAAACAAATATTAAACAAATAATAAAAAAACGACAAAAAAAATAAAAGACAATGAGCAATCTGTTAACCATTGACACAGGGGCGATAGACTGGGCACGAGCACAGTTTGCCCTCACAGCCATCTACCAT
Source organism: uncultured Prevotella sp. (assembly GCA_900543975.1). Taxonomy (GTDB): domain Bacteria; phylum Bacteroidota; class Bacteroidia; order Bacteroidales; family Bacteroidaceae; genus Prevotella. The sequence goes on from UQTI01000054.1 coordinate 11,864, forward strand.
TGGCTGTTTGTTCCCCTCACGCTAGGACTGGCCCTTATCATGGGCATCATCGAGACCATTTATTATCGCAAACGCGATGAGTTCTGGCTTGAAGCAACCAAGTTTTGGCAACGACTGTTTGGCGTCAATTTCGCCATGGGCGTGGCTACAGGCATAATCTTGGAGTTTGAGTTTGGCACCAACTGGAGCAACTACTCCTGGTTCGTTGGCGACATCTTTGGCGCTCCCCTCGCCGTCGAAGGCATCGTGGCGTTCTTCATGGAGAGCACCTTCGTGGCTGTGATGTTCTTCGGATGGAAGAAGGTGTCGGCAGGCTTTCACCTCGCATCGACATGGCTCACGGGCCTCGGCGCTACCATATCGGCATGGTGGATTCTGGTGGCCAACGCATGGATGCAGAACCCTGTTGGCTGCGAGTTTAACCCCGACACCGTGCGCAACGAGATGACAAGCTTTGCCGATGTGGCCCTTTCGCCATTTGCCGTAGACAAGTTCCTACACACCGTGATCTCATCGTGGGTTGTGGGAGCGGCGTTCGTGATGGCTGTGAGCGGCTGGTACCTGTTGAAGAAACGCAACCAGAGGTTGGCAACGGAGAGCATAAAGATTGCAAGCATCGTGGGCATCGTGGCTTCTCTGCTCGCCATGGGCACAGGCGACATGTCGGCTGTGAAGGTGGCCGACAAGCAACCCATGAAGCTCGCTGCCATGGAGGCTCTCTACAACGGCGGACAGAACGTGAGCCTCACAGCAATAGCTGCCATAAACCCCTTCGAGCAACCCGACTATGCCAAGGGCGGCGAGGCACCGCTGCGCATAGCCATTCCTTCGGGACTGTCGCTGCTCGCCACACACAACACCGACGGCTATGTGCCTGGCATTAACGACATCATCAAAGGTTACGAAAAGGCTGACGGCACACTTGTGCCTTCGCTCAACGAACGCATTGAGAGCGGCAAGGTGGCCATAAAAGCGCTTGCCGAATATCGTCGTCTGAAAGCGGAACATCCTGAGAAGAAGATTGAGATTGCCATCAACAAGACGCTGATTGATGCCAACATGCAAAACTTTGGCTATGGCTACATCAAGGACGAGGCAGAGATTGTGCCTTACATTCCTCTGTGCTTCTATGCCTTCCGCGTGATGGTGGGCATCGGCACGCTGCTGCTTCTGTTCTTCCTCGTGGCAGGACATGTGGCGTTCCGCATGGACATAAGCAAACCGCGCTGGCTGCACATTGCCGCCATCGTCATGCTGCCCCTCACCTACATTGCGAGTGAGGCAGGATGGATTGTTGCCGAGATGGGCCGCCAGCCGTGGGCCATACAGGACATGCTGCCCGTCGGTGCCGCCGTGTCCGACATTGGCTCTGCTTCTGTCGCAACCACGTTCTTTATCTTCCTCGCCCTCTTCACCACCCTGCTTGTGGTGGAGATAAGCATCATGCTGAAACAGATTAAAAAAGGATAGAGGCTGAAAAGACAAAAAGCTGAAAATTAAAAACAAAAAAGACATTTGTTGTCTTTAACTAAAGAAGAAAAAAAATGACCTACATATTTTTGCAACATTACTGGTGGTTCATCGTCTCTTTGCTCGGTGCCCTCCTCGTTTTCCTTATGTTTGTTCAGGGAGCCAACTCGATGGTGTTCAGCCTTGGACATAGTGATGAAGAGCGCCGCGTTGTGGTGAACAGCACGGGGCGCAAGTGGGAGATAACGTTCACCACGCTCGTAACCTTTGGCGGAGCATTCTTCGCCTCTTTCCCGTTGTTCTACAGCACCAGCTTCGGCGGCGCCTACTGGCTGTGGATGGTCATCCTGTTCTCCTTCGTGCTCCAGGCTGTGAGCTACGAGTTTCAGAACAAGCTTGGCAACATTCTCGGCACACGCACGTTCCAATGGATGCTTGTGGCTAACGGCATTATCGGTCCGTTGCTCCTCGGCGGCGCCGTGGCAACGTTCTTCAACGGCTCCAACTTTGTTGTGGACAAAGGCAACCTCACATCGTTCCAACCGGTGATAAGCCATTGGGCCAACGCGAGCTACGGCCTCGACGCCTTGCTCGACCCTTGGAACCTTGTGTTTGGATTGGCCGTATTCTTCCTTGCACGCATCCTGGGCACGCTCTACATCATCAACAACGTTGACGACGAGAACATACGTTCACGCAGCAGCGTGCGCCTGGTGGGTTGCACCATAACGTTCCTCATCTTCTTCCTTGCCTTCCTTGTGCGCACGTTGCTTAAAGAAGGCTTCGCCGTTGACCCTTCAACAGGCCTTATTGTGATGGAGCCAATGAAATATCTGCACAACCTCATCGCCATGTGGCCTCTTCTCATCGTGTTTGCCGTTGGCGTTGTGCTGTTGCTCTACGGCGTGGGCCGCACCATCGTGAGCAAGACTTACATAAAGGGCATCTGGCCCGCCGGCACAGGTGTGGTGCTCGCCGTGCTCGCGTTGCTGCTGTGCGCAGGATGGAACAACACAGCCTTCTATCCCTCTAACGCCGACCTACAGAGTTCGCTCACCATAGCCAACAGTTGCAGCAGCGAGTTCACGCTCCGCACCATGTTCTATGTGTCGCTGCTCGTGCCCTTCGTTGTGGCTTACATCGCTTATGTGTGGTACGCCATGGACAAGAAAAAGCTTACGAAAGAAGAGGTTAGCGACGAAGAGGCTTACTGAAAAAAAGACTGGAAAGAAGATTTTCTAAAGATCAGCAGTTTTTAAACAAGGGTGTGTCAAAAAGGGAAGATTAAAAATCAAAAACTCCCTTTCTTGACACACCTCTTTTCTTTAAGGCTTATGCCCAAGCACCGTTAAGGCTTATGTCCAAACATCATTAAGGCTTAATTGCCATAAGGCTCTTTTCATAATCTTTCGGCGTTATGGTGATGCTGAACAGCACCTGCTTGGCATCCTTATGAGACCGCAGGATGTAGGCAAAAGAGAAAGCCGCCTCCTTGAAAGCTTTCAAGTTGGGGTTAGAGTTGACTTCCTCCTTCAGATTGTCCGTAAGGACCTGACGATTTGCGTTTATGAAATCGGCATTGTCGGCTTTGCCCCTCACGCTGCAATAGTAGATATAAGTGCGCGAGTCGATGTCGAAGCCCACGCTGTCGGTGCGCACATCGTTGTTGTCCCAAGGTGTGGGGCAGTTGCGCTCCGTATATTCGCGCGCCTCCCGTTGCGCCCTCTTCTCCAGACTTTCATGACACGACACAAACACAGAAGACACCCCCACAAGAGCCATCAAAGAAGCAAACGCGAACAAAGCTTTTCGCAAGACCTTAATTTTTAAAAACTTATTCATCTTTAAAGAAATAGAGTTACACATTAAAAGAAAAAATGACACAATAAAATCCAAATGCGTCAATTTTGTACAAAGTAACACAATATTTTATGCAAAGTTACTCTTAAATTCAGAAATTCTCATTATCTTTGCACATAAAAATGATTTAAATCAATGGATAATATAAGAAATTTCTGCATCATCGCCCACATCGACCATGGCAAGTCGACAATTGCCGACCGACTATTGGAACGCACCAACACCATAAAGATTACAGAAGGGCAGATGCTCGACGACATGGATCTTGAGAGAGAGAGAGGCATCACCATCAAGAGCCACGCCATACAGATGGAGTATGAGCTGGACGGCCAGAAATATATTCTGAACCTCATCGACACTCCGGGACATGTCGACTTCTCTTACGAGGTGTCACGAAGCATCGCCGCCTGCGAAGGTGCGCTGCTCATTGTTGACGCAAGCCAAGGCGTTCAGGCGCAGACAATTTCAAACTTATACATGGCCATTGAGCACGACCTTGAGATTATTCCCGTAATAAACAAGATCGACATGCCGAGCGCCATGCCCGACGAAGTGGAAGACGAGATCGTTGACCTCATAGGCTGCGACCGTAGCGGCATCATACGCGCCTCAGGAAAGACGGGCGAAGGCATAGACGAGATTCTGCGTGCCGTGGTGGAACGTGTGCCCCACCCCACAGGCGACAAGAACGCGCCCCTTCAAGCCCTTATCTTCGACTCTGTGTTCAACTCGTTCCGTGGCATCATTGCCTATTTCAAGATTGAGAACGGCTCGATAAGCAAAGGCGACAAGGTAAAGTTTTTCAATACAGGCATGGAGTATGACGCCGATGAGGTGGGCGTGCTCAAGATGGACATGATTCCCCGCAACAAGCTTGAGACAGGCGAGGTGGGCTACATCATCAGCGGCATCAAGGACGCTTCAGAGGTAAAGGTCGGCGACACCATAACCCATGTGTCGCGTCCTTGTGACAAAGCCATCGCCGGTTTCCAGGAGGTTAAGCCCATGGTGTTTGCGGGTGTCTACCCCATAGACCCAAGCGAATATGAGAACCTGCGTGCATCGCTTGAGAAGCTACAGCTCAACGACGCATCGCTCACGTTCCAGCCCGAGTCGTCGGTGGCTCTCGGCTTCGGTTTCCGTTGCGGCTTCCTCGGTCTTCTGCACATGGAGATTGTTCAGGAACGTCTGGACCGCGAGTTCAACATGGACGTCATCACAACCGTACCTAACGTGTCGTACATGGTCTACGACAAGCAGGGCCACTCAAAAGAGGTTCATAACCCGTCAGGACTGCCCGACCTCACACTCATAGACCACATTGAAGAGCCTTACATACGCGCCACCATCATCACCACAGCCAACTTTATTGGCCCCATCATGACCCTGTGTCTTGACAAACGTGGCGAACTGATAAACCAGGAATATGTTAGCGGCAACCGTGTGGAGCTTCATTTCCGCATGCCGCTTGGCGAGATTGTGATCGACTTCTACGACAAGCTAAAGTCGATAAGCAAGGGCTACGCCTCGTTCGACTATCATCTCGACGGTTTCCGCCCATCCAAGCTTGCCAAGCTCGACATCCTGCTCAACGGCGAACCTGTCGATGCGCTCTCGGCCTTGGCGTTCCAAGACAATGCCGTGGTGCTGGGCCGCCGCATGTGTGAGAAGCTCAAAGACCTCATACCGCGTCAGCAGTTTGACATCGCCATCCAGGCTGCCATAGGCTCAAAGATTGTGGCTCGCGAGACGGTGAAATGTGTGCGTAAGGACGTTACTGCCAAATGTTACGGTGGCGACGTCAGCCGTAAGCGTAAGCTGCTTGAGAAGCAGAAGAAAGGCAAGAAGCGCATGAAGCAGATCGGCAACGTGGAGGTGCCGCAGAAAGCATTCCTCGCTGTGCTGAAGCTCGACTGATGCTTTGCTGAAGTTCGACAGAAGCTTCGCCTATAGCGACAACAAAAACAGAAAATTGTATGGTGAGTTCTTAAGAAAAGAAATAGAAAAAAGAATATTCTAAGAAACAACCCAAACAGAACATTTATCTGACAAAAACAGCGGAGCCAACCATACAATTTGTTCTCAATTTACTAAAATCTTAAAAAAAGGAGAAAGGAAGGAAACAAAATGAAGGAACCATTAGTAACGAAACGCGACATTGCCCGTGAGCTGGCGCGTAAATATAGCACGATGACCCATGAAGAACTTGACATTCTGGAGAGCGTGCTCGTGCCTATGAAGTTTGCCAAAGGACAGATGATCCTGGCTAAGGGCGAGATATGCCGCAACATCTATTATATAGACCGCGGACTGGTGCGTCAGTTCTACACCAAGCACAACAAGGTCGTGACTGAGCATCTGGCTGAAGACCACACCGTGTTCATGTGCATAGAGAGCCTGTTCCGTGAGGAACCGACCAACCTTGAGGTTGAGGCAATAGAGCCGACCATGGTCTATGCGTTGCCCAAAGCCGAGCTTGAGCGCGTTGCTCTGCACAACGTCAACATCCAGATTCTTTATCGCAAGATCCTCGAAGAGAGCCTCATCCTCTCACAGGTTCATGCCGACCTTGTGCGTTTCGAGACAGCACAGGACCGCTATGTGCGCATGTGCAAGCTCATGCCTCAGGTTGTGCTCCGCGCTCCGCTGGTTTACATTGCCAGCTATCTGCAAATGACCCCCGAGACGCTGTCGCGTGTGCGCTCTTCATCGCTCAACGATTAAGTACGGCAAGAAAGCAACAGCGCGTTGAAAATATAGAACAAGAGATTAGAACAAGCAGAGTTTTATAAATCTCAATTGAAAAGGGAAAAGCCCTGGCTCACAAGCTCTATTGTGAACCAGGGCTTTTGTTTATTCTTACATCTTTAAGAAAATATCCTTAAATCGGTTCTGTAGCCCTTATATATTGAAAAGGCAAATACGGTAGATACGAAGCATAAGTATGGCTGTTACGGACCGTAAGTATGGCAGTTACGGCATGCAATGCAAGCATGTCATGTTCTTTTTATTTTTTCGCCATTTTGTTGGTTATCTGCTCCCATTTAAGGAACAAACCAGCAAGGATGGTGCCGGATATGCTGTGCCAAGCGCAACTGATGGCACAAGGCAACACGGCGAGAGGCTGAGCAGCAAAGAAGTTGGAGGCAAGAACCGTTGCCAAGCCCGCGTTCTGCATGCCCACCTCAATGGAGATGGTGCGCTTCTTTGCCGTTGTGAAGCCCGCCAGTCGGCCTGCTGTCCATCCCAAGAGATAACCCAACGAGTTGTGACACAGCACCACAGCAAAGGTCCAAAGGAAGAGAGTCAGTCCGCGTGCCACAAGATCATCGTGCACGGTAGAGATCACGCCACCCACAATCATAGCCAGACAGATAACGCTCACGCCCGGCATGAGGCTCTGTAGCGTCGGGAACGAGGGGCGACGGCTGAAGAAATAGTTGAGCGCACAGCCTATCGACACAGGCAGGATGGTGACAATGAGGATGTTAAGGAACATGCCCACGGCATCGATGTGTATGATCTGTCCCGCCGTAAGCTTCATGAGCAACGGCGTCATAAAGGGCGCGAGAAGAGTGGAAGCACAGGTCATGCCCACCGAGAAAGCCACATCGCCATGGCACAGATAGCTCATGATGTTGCTCGACACGCCGCCGGGACAACAGCCCACAAGCAATATGCCGAGGGCAAGGGCGGGGTCAAGGTTCCACACATGCACAAGGACATAAGCCACGCCGGGCATGATTATAAACTGCGCACACGCTCCTATGAAGATGTCGAAGGGGCGACGGGCAAGAATCTTAAAGTCGTTGGTGGTGAGCGTCAAGCCCATTGTGAGCATGATGATGCCAAGGATGACGGTTTGCGTTGTGCCGCGCACCCAGTCGAAGGTGTGAGGCAAGAAAAAGGTCACCACGGCAATGCCGATGATGAACAATGACGTGTAATTTGCGAGCCAACAGCTCATTGTCTGAAAAAGTCTTAACATATTCTTTTTAAGTAGGCATGTGATAAGTGACAAAGAGGTTTACCTTTATGTTTTTGGGCATTCGTTGTCATTGTATCTCTGCAAATCTTTCATTTTCGTTTATCCGATGCAAAAGTAACATTTTTCTTTCAAACACAAACAAACAACAGCATTTTATCACAAAAATATTTACAAAACAACGATTTTCAATTACAAACACTCACTTTTCTCGACACATTGAACAGGAAACAGGCTGTTTATAAAAAATGGAGCTGTTTGCTCTCATTCGGAGAAATATCATTATCTTTGCATCATCTTAAAAAGATTTCTGCATTATCAAAGCAGAAAACAAGGAACACCTATTATATAATGACAACATTTTATCGGCAATGAACATATTATCGGCAAAAAACGAGCAACTTGATGACAAGAAGATAGCGGTGCTGCTCTCGGGCGGCGTCGACAGTTCGGTGGTGGTTTACGAGATGGCACGTCAGGGATTGCATCCCGACTGCTTCTACATAAAGATCGGGCCAGAGGAACAAGAAGAGTGGGACTGCTCCTCTGAGGAAGACCTTGAGATGGCAACAGCCGTGGCACGACGCTATGGTTGCAACCTTGAGGTTGTCGACTGCCATCAAGAATATTGGGACGAGGTGACACGTTACACCATGGACAAGGTGCGCGCCGGCTTCACACCCAACCCCGACGTGATGTGTAACCGTCTGATAAAGTTTGGTGCCTTCAACGCCAAGATGGGGCACAACTATGACCTCATAGCCACAGGCCATTATGCCCAGACCGAGATTGCCGACGGACACAAATGGCTCGTAACCAGCCCGGACCCCGTTAAGGACCAGACCGACTTCCTCGCGCAGATCTACGACTGGCAGCTGCGCAAGGCGCTCTTCCCCATTGGCCACTACATGAAGGAGGAGGTGCGTGCCATTGCTGAACGCGAGCATCTTATCAACGCCAAACGCAAAGACTCGCAGGGCATCTGCTTCCTTGGCAAAATCAACTATAACGACTACATTCGCCGTTATCTCGGCGAGTGTCCGGGCGATGTGCTTGAGCTTGAGACGGGCAAGAAGATTGGCCAGCACAAGGGTCTGTGGTTCCACACCATCGGCCAACGCCACGGCCTTGGCTTCGGCGGTGGGCCCTGGTATGCGGTGAAGAAGGACATGGAGCGCAACATCCTTTATGTGAGCAAAGGCTTTGAGCCCCGCACAGCCTACAAGCAACATTTCCCCATTCACGACTTCCATTTCCTCACTCTCAACCCATGGGAGGGCAAAGACCAGATGAACGTGCGCTTCAAGATTCGCCACACGCCCGAATATCATCGCGCCACATTGGAACGCACGGGCGACCGCTCGTTCATTGTCCATGCTGAGCAGCTCATACAGGGCGTGGCTCCAGGCCAGTTCTGTGTCGTTTATGATGAGGATCACCACCGCTGCTTTGGTTCTGGCGAAATTACGGTAGAATAAAGACAACGAGGTTTTTAAAAAGACAATCTTTGTTTTTTAGAAAACAACCTTTGTTTTAAAAAGACAATCTTTATAAAAACCAATTTGGTTGTTTTAAACGACAATAGAGACAATAGAGACAATGCTTTGGTAGCGGTTTTTCTTTGCCGCCTCATTTAAAGCATTGTCTCTATTGTCTCTATTGTCGTTAAAACTAAAATCTTTGTTTTTAAAGACAATCTTTGTTTTTTAAAGACAATCTTTATAAAAAACCAATTTGGTTGTTTTAAACGACAATAGAGACAATAGAGACAATGCTTTGGTAGCGGTTTTT
>UQTI01000055.1 GCA_900543975.1 uncultured Prevotella sp.
TTTCTGTTTTTTATCCCAACTGGCTTATAATTCGGAAATTTTATCTAAATTTGTAAAAGATAAAATAATGGAACGGTCATGATGGGGTTTGGTCATGAGGGGAATTGGGGCAATTACAGCATTTATGGTCATTAGTCATTAAGGTCATTAGTCATTAAGTCATTAAGGAAAATCGGTATAAAAGGGTTGAAGAATAATCTGTCTAACTCAATAGGGCAAAGAAGAGAAGACAAAAAAACCTCGTGGCGTGGGGTTGATCACGCACGAGGCTATGGGTAGGGTAGATTTGTTTCAAAATCTGATTTGGAATCTGTTTAAAGACCTGTTTCAGGAACCCTATTTCAGGACCTTTAGAATCTGTTTAAAAACCTGTTTCAGGAACCCTATTTCAGGATTTCTTTAAGAGCTTTTACCCAATCGGTGTCGAGCGCGAACTGGGTGATGTATTGCTCGTTGTCAACATATCCGTAGGTCACCTCCTTGTCGGGGTCGTCGAAGAGGGGGTGTGCGCACGATGCGTTCTTGAACAACGCGAGCACGATGTCCTTGTCTTTCTTCTTGCGCTCCTGTGAGAGACGCTTGACGTAGAGGTTTACGAAATCGATCATGGCTGTGGCTTGCTCACCAAGCATATACTCGGTAAAGTCGGGGGTGTCGGCAGCCTTGTCAATGAGATAGTAGAGGGCATCGTTCTTGAAACAAGCCACCTTTCGTGTCTGCATGTTCTGTGTGGAGTCGTTCATGAGCTTCTCCACATTGGCCTTCATCGCTACCACCTCTTTATAAATGGCTTGCGCCGAAACGTTCGCTGCAACCAGACAGGCGAAGACAATCGTTAAAACATATTTCTTCATTTCTTTTTCACTTTCAATATTTAACTTGTTCTTAATAATAACTTTTTTATAGAGACAACGCTACCCCGCGGGCTGAACTGCAAGCCCTTAAGCCAACCGAGGGAAGGAGCTATTCTCATAGCAACAACGCCCAACCGCTGGGGCTGAGCCGCCAAGCCTTGAACCAGCCGATGGAGAGGCTCAAGCCTGAGCATGGCCGTTTTGCTGGGGCGTGGCTTTGAGCAAAGCTTTTAACCTGTTGCAAAGATAAGACGATAATCTCAGATTGCAGCAATTGTTATTTGTTTTTTATGAGGAATTTAGATTTGTTTATACATTCGGGATATTCTGACTTGTAATGGGTTACCATGACAAGCGTCTTGTTCTCGCGTTCGCAGAAAGCGTTTATGACATCTTTCACCAGCCGGCGGTTGCGGTCGTCGAGCCCGTGGAGCGGCTCATCGAGGATAAGCAGCTCGGGGTCTTTCACAAATGCCCGTGCCAGGAGCACCAGGCGCTGCTCGCCGTCCGACATCTTCAGGAAGCTGGTCTCGGCCTTGTCGCCCACGCCGAAAACATTCATCCAGAAGAGGCAACGCGCGGTCTGCTCCTCGTCGGGCTTCATGTAGAGGCCCACCGTGTCGCTCAGTCCGCTTGCCACAATCTTCAGGGCTTTTATGTCGCGGTGATAAGCTCTGTGCATCTCGGGCGACACATAGCCTATGTGCTTCTTTATGTCCCAGATGCTCTCTCCGCTTCCGCGCTTGTAGCCAAAGAGGGAGATGTCGCACGCATAGCTCTGTGGGTTGTCGGCGCAGACGAGGCTCAGGAGCGTCGACTTGCCCGCTCCGTTCTGCCCGCTCAGCGCCCATCGCTCGCCGTTCATCACCTGCCATGACAGCTCCTTGAGGATGGTGCGCTCGCCGTAACGAATGCTCACGGCGTTCATGTTGACCACCTCGTCAGAGTGATAGTCGCGTGTGGTGTGTGGGAGGCTTATTATGGCCTGTCGCTTGTCGTCGGTGAGCACATGCGGGGGCACGGCCTCGAGGCTGTCGCGATACTGGCTGAGGGAGGTCTTGGGGCCTACGACCATGTCCTTGACCTCGACCACATGACTTATAAACTCTGGTATGTCGTCGTTCTTGCTCAGCACGATGACGATCTGCATGGTGCCGTCGTCGATCATGGTCTTCAGCAGGTCGTTGAGCTGGGAGCGTGTCTCGGCGTCAAGACCAATGAAGGGGTTGTCGATGATGAGCACCTTGGGGGCGGCAAAGATGGAAGAGGCGAGCATGAGCTTGCGCAACTCGCCGCTGGAGAGCATTATGACATATTTGTCGAGCACGGTCTCGAGGTGGAACAGCTCGTAGATGTGTTTCTTGAGGAACTGGCGCTCGGGCGTGTCGTCGCCGGCGAGCCTGTAGGCCTCGTCGAGCTTCTGGCGGGCGGTCACGGTAGCCTCGTCAATCTCGGTCTGGTTCCAGCGTTGCTGAAGGAAGTAGGTGCGGTCGTTGTCGCCTCCATAGGTGTCGCGGAACGCGATATATTTGATGTTGTCAGAGACGAGCTCCTTGTCTGTGGGCGAGAAGTCATACTTGGGGTTGTCGCCCAGCAACGGATGGCGGCCGATAAGTATGTCGACAAACATCGACTTGCCTCCTCCGTTAGGGCCCACGATGGCCAGGTTCTCGCCCTTGAGTAGCTCAAAATTGACGGGCTGTCTCATTCTCCATGCCGGCATGCGTGTCACGCCGTCCTTAATGTCAATCACTTTTTGCATAGTCTATCCTGATTCTTCGTAACAAAATCTTTCCAACTGCCATAGTGGGTGTCGTTCTGCGGCCGTCCCATCTGCATGAAATGGCAGTAGGCGGCGGCAAGGGCGTCGGTGGCATCCATAAACTGTGGCATCTCGTCGGCGGCAATGTTGAGCAAGCGCTGAAGCATGCCCGCCACCTGTTCCTTTGAGGCCTGTCCCTGCCCCGTGAGGGCCATCTTTATCTTCATGGGCGCATACTCGTGTATGAGCATGCCTTTGTGCACGGCGGCGGCAATGGCCACGCCCTGCGACCGTCCGAGCTTGAGCATCGACTGCACGTTCTTTCCGAAGAAGGGTGCCTCGATGGCCATCTCGTCGGGGTGGAAGGCGTCGATGATGCCTGTGACCCGTTCAAAGATGTGGCCCAGCCGTTGGTAGGGGTCGCTTTGTTTGCGCATGTCGATCACGCCCATGGCCACCATCATGGCCTTGTTGCCGCGCACGCGCAGCAGTCCGTAGCCCATGACGTTTGTTCCAGGGTCAATGCCCAAAACGATCTTTTCTGCCTTTCCTTCGTTTGTCATCTGTTCTTTATGCCTTCTTTCTCTTTTTTTGTTTCGCGCTTGCGCTTCTCTCCCTTGACGTTCTTGCGTTTCTAACGGGCGCAAGAAGCGTGGTGCAAAAAAATCTTCTTTGCGAGGGTTCAGTTTTTATCTGTCCATGTAAGGATTGTGTGCCAGCTCAAAGCCCAAGGTGGTCTTCTCTCCATGTCCTGAGAGCACCACGATGTTGTCGGGCATCTGGGCGATCATGCGCAGGCTCTGAATGATCTGCAACATGCTGCCCCCTTCAAAGTCGGTTCTGCCGATGGAGCCTTTGAAGAGCGTGTCGCCTGTAAACATGACGTGCTCCTGTTCACAATAGAAGCACACGGAGCCGCGCGAGTGGCCCGGGGTGGGTATGACGGTCAGCTTGTGTGAGCCGAAGGTTATCTGCTCGCCGTCTTCAAAATAGCGTCCCACGGGCGGCAGGGCTTCGTTGAGCGTCACGTTGAAGGTCTGGGCCTGTTCCTCCATGTGCTCCATGAGCCGTTGGTCGGAATGTGAGACCTCGGGCTTGAGCCCATACTCTTTCTCTACGAAAGCGTTGCCGAAGTTGTGGTCCAGATGTCCGTGGGTCACAAGCAGGTGCACGGGTTTGAGCCCGTTGTCGCTGACATAACGGGCAATGGCCTTGCGCTCCTCTTCATAGTAGGCGCCACAGTCGATGATGACACATTGTTTTGTCTCATCGCTTACGATATAACAGTTTTCCTGCAACATGTTACAGGCGAAGCGTTCTATATTTATCATCTTGAAAAAAAGTGTTTGCGCATGTGTCGAGACATGCCGTTTCTAAAAAAGACTGGGGTTGTCAAACTGGGGTTGTTAAACTGGGGTTGTTAAACAGTAGCTTGTCAAACAGGGACGTAAACGAGATATTTCTCCTTGAACCATTCGTCGTCAAACCATTGGCTGATCTCGGCTGTCTGCATGACGTTGCGGAAGGCTTTGCCCTCTTCGTTCACGTTGCCTCCCTTGAGACAGATCACGCCGTTGGGCAGGGCGTTTTGCTGCTCCTTCGACACGTTCTTGCGCACGATCTTCATGAGGTCGGGCAGCTGCATGACAGCGCGGCTCACGACAAAGTGGAACTTGGCGTGTTCCTCCTCGCCTCTGAGCTGCACGGCCTCCACGTTCTTCAGGCCAATGGCTGTTGCCACCTCGTTGACCACACGAATTTTCTTTGCCGTGCCGTCGATCATCTTAAAATGGCAGTCGGGGAACATGATGGCCAGGGGAATGCCCGGGAAGCCGCCGCCCGTGCCGAAATCGAGTATGCGCGTGCCGGGTTTCCATTTCACGAAGCGTGCTATGGAGAGCGAGTGGAGCACATGGTGCGAATAGAGGTTGTCGATATCTTTTCTTGATATGACGTTTATCTTGCTGTTCCAGGAGGTGTAGAGGTCTGCCAACGCCTCAAACTGTCGGCGTTGCTCCTCTGTGATGTCGGGGAAATATTTTAATATTGTATTCATCTTTAATCTTTACTTGTTTTTTGCATCTGTGGAGATCGCTGCCCGTTGCCGGTTTTGCCTGCCCGTTGCCCGGTTTGCCTGGCTTTGGCCGTCTGCATGGGCAAGTCTCTGCCGCGGGTCTTACAGCACGGGGGTGAGCAGATGAGCGAACCATCCGACAAACTTCTGCCAAGGCGTGCGAAACTTGTTCCATGACGAGGGGGTGAGCAAGAACGAGTCGGCCTTGTCGCGCTCAAACATGTCGTTGAGCTCGCGCGTGGTGTGGGGGTCAAGGATCACGGCGTTCTCCTCATAGTCGAACCTCAGGCTACGCGAGTTGAGGTTGGCGCTTCCCACGGTGCAGAAGCGCCCGTCGACCATTATTATTTTTGTGTGGTGGAAGCCCGGCTCATACATCCACACCTTTGCTCCATGCTTCATGAGCTTGTGTACGTTGTAGAACACACAGTCGGGGGTGAGCGGAATGTCGCTGTGTGTGGAGACCATGACCTCCACCTTCACGCCGCGCTTTATGGCGTTCTTGAGCGCTTTCTTCAGAGGGTGCGACAGGGTGAGGTAGGGGTTTACGAGCTTTATGCTGTCTTGGGCGTCGTTGATGGCTTGCAGATAAAACTGCCTGATGATCTTGTTCGACGTTCGCGGCTCGCGGTTTATTATGCCCACAGTCTTTCGTCCGGCCGTTGCCGTGGTATCGGGCTTGAGACCTTCAAGATAGGGCGGCGTGTAATAGCCCCTGTAATATTTTGCCCCTTGCAGCTCTTCGCCCGTGACCTTTTTCCATATTCGCATGAAGATGCGTTGCAGGGTGTTGACCTCAGAGCCTTCTATGCGGCAATGCATGTCGCGCCATGAGCCCACCACCTTGGTGCCCTTGATGTAATAGTCGGCCACGTTCATGCCGCCCGTGTAGGCAATCTTGCCGTCGATGACCACGATCTTGCGATGGTCGCGGTGGAACACATGGTTGACCCATGGAAAGGTGAGGGGGTCAAACTCGTAGATCTCTATGCCCTTCTCCCTGAGCGCCGTGAGGTGGCGTTTGCGCAGCGGACGGTTGTTGCTGCTGTTGCCGAAGGCATCGAACAGCGCCCTTACCTCAACACCCTCCTTGGCTTTCTCGGCCAAGAGGTCGAAGAGGAGAGAGGCTATGGAGTCGTTGCGGAAATTGAAATATTCAAGGTGCACGCTGCTGCGCGCCTTCTTGATGGCCTTGAACATGTCGTCAAACTTCTCCTGTCCGCTCATGAGAAGCGTCACGCTGTTGTCGTGAGAGAACGTCACGCCCTCTTGTCTCAGCTGCAGGGCAATCAGCGAGTCGCTGGTCACGGCCTCACGGCCTTCCGTGGCGCTTTGCGCTTGTGTGGCGACAACGGCTGTAAGACACAGCAGCATTGTCAGGACCGCTGCCCTAAAAAATAAATATCGTTTCATCAAATGTTTTTACATCTCCTATACCATGCACCTGTAATGGTCTACGATGCCGAGCAGATGACGGTCGTTGTCGGCCACCAGTACAGAGTGGATTTTATATTTGTTCATGATGTGCTGTATCTCGCTGATCTTGGTCTGCGTCGACACGATTTTGGGGGCGCGCGTCATGATGTCGCTGACGGTCTTGTCGAAGAATTGGGCTTGCCATTTCTCCATGGCGCGTCTTATGTCGCCGTCGGTTATGAGTCCGGCAATGCTTCCGTCCTCATGCAGAGCCACGCCCATGCCGAGCTTGCCTTTGCTCACATGAATGATGGCCTCGCCGAGGTGCATTTCTTGCGGAATGATCGGCATGTCTTCTGTGCGCATGACATCGGCAGCTGTGGTGAGCAGGCGCTTGCCAAGCTCGCCGCCGGGGTGGAACTGGGCAAAGTCTTTGGGCTTGAAGTTGCGGACCACCATGAGGGCCACAGCCAGGGCGTCGCCCATAGAGAGCACGGCCGTGGTGCTGCTTGTGGGAGCGAGGTTCAGGGGACAGGCCTCGCGCTCAACGGCCACGTTGATGTGGACGTTCGAATATTTTGCCAGCAACGACTTGGGGTTGCCGCTCATGCCTATGATGGGGATGCCCATGTGTATGAGCATCGGCACGAAGCGCAGCAACTCGTCGGTCTGTCCCGAGTTGCTGATGGCCACCACGATGTCTTGTGAGGTCACCACGCCGAGGTCACCATGATAGGCGTCGAGGGGGTTGAGGAAGAACGACGGGGTGCCTGTGCTTGAGAGCGTTGCCGCAATCTTGGCACCTATGTGTCCGCTCTTGCCGACACCTGTTACGATCACTTTTCCTTGGCAGCTGTACATCATCTCCACCGCCTTGTCAAAGTTGTCGTCGAGTAAAGGTATGAGACTCATGATGGCCTGTGCCTCTTCCTTAAGGCAGTTGGCCGCATAGGTTCTCACGTTTTTCATCCGTTCTGTTACTGTAGGGTTCATCATCATATTTTGGTTTTCGGATAACGTCGTTTCTTGTTAACTTGTCGCTCGTCAACTTGCCGCTCGTCGCTCGCCGCTCGTCAACTCGTCAACTCGTCTGCTAATTCACTTTAAAATCTCCTTTATAAGCTCTTCCAGCTTGTCGCTCTGCAACATGTTGGGGCCGTCGCTAAGGGCGTGGTCGGGATCGGGATGGACCTCGAAGAAAAAGCCGTTGGCGCCGAAGGCCTTTGCTGCCAGAGCCATGGAGGGAATGAAGCGGCGGTCGCCGCCCGTGGTGCCGTTGCCTGAGCCCGGGCGTTGCACGCTGTGGGTGCAGTCCATGACAACACGAGGGGTTATTTCGAGCATGTCGCTAATGTTGCGGAAGTCGACAACCAGGTTGTTGTAGCCATACATGTTGCCGCGCTCCGTGAGCCACACGTCCTTGGCACCTGCCTCGCGGGCTTTCTCAACGGGGTAGACCATGTCCTTGCCGCTCAAAAACTGCGCCTTCTTGATGTTTACCGTGCAGCCTGTCTTGGCGGCAGACACGAGCAGGTCGGTCTGGCGGCAGAGGAAGGCAGGAATCTGGATGACGTCAACAACCTGTCCCACGGCTTCGGCCTGACAGCTCTCATGGATGTCGGTAAGAATTTTCAGACCAAACTGCTGCTTTATGTCGGCAAGCATCTGAAGACCCTTCTCCAGCCCGGGGCCGCGGAAAGAGTGGATGGATGTGCGGTTGGCCTTGTCAAACGAGGCTTTAAATATAATGTCGGTACCCAGCCGTTTGTTTATGTCGCTTATGGTTGTTGCCACGTTGGCAAGCAGCTCGGCGCTCTCTATAACACAAGGGCCAGCAATGAATAATGGTTGCATAACTGATGTTTTTGTTTTATTGTTTTTGCAAAATTACCTAAAAACTGTTGCATAGCCAAACGTTTTTCAATTTATTTAGCGTCAGCACAACCAACATTTGTGTCTTGTTTCCTTCTATCGCCCATGCCAAACGTTTGCCTTTTGCTTTAGCAAGATGTTTCGTCGGCACAAAAAGTTTTAAGGGATGCTTAACATTTTTGCTTGTTTCTGGCAGGAAATAAATATTTTTTCACTACTTTTGCAAAGTTATTTAATTTTCTAAATCTACAGAATTTCAACAAGTGTATATAGGAATAGCAGGAAATATTGGTTGTGGCAAGACCACGCTCACGGAGATGCTTGCCGAGCATTACCAATGGGAACCGCGTTACGAGACGGTGGTGGACAATCCTTATATGGACGACTACTACAAGGACTTGCAGAGGTGGTCGTTTGCCATGGAGGTGTTCTTCTTGAAGGAACGTTTCAAGGATGTGCTCGACTTCTCACATTCGGAGAACACGGTCATCCAGGACCGCACGCTCCATGAAGGGGTCTTTGTGTTTACAGCCAACAACTACTCGCAGGGCAACATGAGTGACCGCGATTTTGAGACCTACATGGAGCTCTATGAGATTATGGTCGAGAAGGTTAAGCTGCCCGACCTCATGATCTATCTCAGAGCGTCGGTACCGCATCTGGTGGAGAACATTCAGAAGAGGGGAAGGGTGTGTGAGCAGAAAATACCTATCGAGTATCTGCAAGGACTGAACGAAAGGTATGACGATTTTATCCGTAACAAATATAAGGGTAAGGTGCTCGTCATAGATGTTGACAAGCTCGACTATAAAACGCGTCCTGAAGACTTCAAGTTTATAACAGACAAGATCGACGCCATCTTGCCATCTACAATCTAACTCATCAAAACTAAAAAAGAGACACAACAATGCATATAGCAATAGCCGGTAACATTGGCAGCGGCAAGACCACCCTGACCAAGATGTTGGCAAAGAGATACAACTGGTCACCACGTTTTGAACCTGTGGAGCACAACCCCTATCTTGACGACTTCTATAAGGACATGTCAAGATGGTCGTTCAACCTGCAGATCTATTTCCTCAACAAGCGCTTTAAGGAGGTGGTGGAGATAAGCCAGAGCGACAAGGACATCATACAGGACCGCACGATCTTTGAGGATGCCTGCATCTTTGCGCCCAACCTTCACGGACAGGGCTACATGTCGGACCGCGACTTCAACAACTATTCGGACCTCTTCCAAACCATGATGACGCTTGTGAAGCTGCCCGACCTCATGATCTACATACGCTCGTCGGTGCCAAACCTCATCAACCAGATCGGAAAGCGCGGACGCGAGTGTGAGCAGACCATACGCATCGACTATCTTACGGGTCTGAACGACCGTTACGAGGCGTGGATAAAAGACTATAAAGGCAAGCTGATCATCGTGGACGGCGACACTCAAAAGTTTGAGTCGGACACAGAGGCCTTCAGACGCATTACTGACAAAATTGACGCAACACTCTTCGGATTGTTCAAATAAAAAAAACTGGTAGCCCAAGGGAAGGGTTAAAAAAAAAGAAATGCTGTCAGCAAAATGCTACCAACAAAATTCTACCAGCAAAATGCCACCATCAGACAAACCGTCTCTAATGGTGGCATTTATTATTAAATATTCTTACCGTTCAAACATGTTATGAGGAGCGAAATTGTTGCCAAGACGGCGCCAACAGCACAAACGCCAAGCCAGCCGTGGTGTGTCCACGCCATTCCTGCACAATAGGTACCGAAGGAGCCGCCAATAAAATAGGTGGTCATGAAGATGGTGTTAGCCCTGTTGGAGGCTTCGGGCATTTCCTGGATGCAGCCGCTCTGGTTGCTCAGTTGCAGACATTGCAAACCTATGTCTACCAATATTATAGCTAAAACAAGACCCGTGAATGTGTTGCCAAACAGATAAGCCGTAGACCAAGCCACAAGCTGCAAGCAAGCCCCGTAAATGCTCATCTTTCTTATGCCCCATTGGTTGACGAGCTTTCCCATGCCGCTTGCTGCCAAGGCACCGGCTATGCCACACAAGCCTAAGGTTCCAACCATCTCGCTACCCGAGAAGAAGGGAGCTTCTGCCAACCTGAAGGCAAGGCACGACCAGATGGCCATCATGCTGCCAAAGCTAAAGGCGGCACGGACGGCATAAAGGCGTATTCGACCGTTGCTCGTCACGATATTGAAGACGCTGGCCATCAGGCCCTTATAAGTGCCCACATAGTTGCTTTCCATCTGTGGCATTATCTTTAGCGTGAGCGCCATACACAAAACCATCACAAGGGCAGCTATGACAAACATCTCGCGCCAGCCTAACCATTCGCCCACATAGCCGCTGACCACTCTCGATGCAAGAATGCCCGTGAGCAGACCCGACAGCACGATGCCCATGTTCCTGCTTTTGTTCTTCTTCTCCGAATATTGTCCGGCGATGGGTATGAAAAATTGTGGAATTACGGAACAGGCGCCCAACAGGAGAGAGGCTCCCCAAACAATACATATTCTGTGGGCGAAAGCAATAACGAGAGCCATAATGGCTGCAACCGACATGTTTACAACAATTATGCGGCGGCGCGAGTAGAGGTCGCCCATGGGGATGAGGAAGCACAAGCCCAGCGCATAACCAATCTGTGTGACGACGGTTATGAGGTTGGCCTCATGTTGGCTCACCCCCATGTCGTGACGGATCATCTCCAACAGCGGTTGGTTATAGTAGCAGTTGGCCACGGTCAATCCTGCAATAACGGCCATCGTGAGCAACAAGCTGCGCTCTATGCCTTCGTTTTCTTTCAGTTGTTTCATTTTCTTTTTTCTGCGCAAAAGAAGATCTGTTTTTAACGACTGAACTTTCGCAAAGTTTGTTGTTTACATCGCGCTTCGTGTTTTTTATAAAATGCGCGAAACGCAAAGAAATAATGTTCATTTATTAACGACAAATTAAAAACAGACCTTTGTCTCTAATTTAGAATTATATAATTGAGATGTTATAAAAAATCATTCTTCAATCTTTGCCAGGCTGTTCGACAGGTTCTTCAAGAAATTGCTTGAAGCCTCCACGGGAGCGAAACTCATGTAGCGCACGGCAGCCCAGATTTTGCGGCGCAACACGGTTGTGTCGCCAGCCACAAAGCCGGTCTTTGCCTCCCAGAAGCGCATGTCCTCAGCATCGCTGGCGGCACGTTTGCTCAGGGCACGAGCCACCACCTTGGCAGCATCGGGACTTTCTCTCCGCATGAACGGCAGCTCCTCCTTGTCGAAACCAAAGAACATGGTGAGCACGCTTCCTTCAAGCTGAGCCATGCGTGCCATGTGTAAGGACGCGAGCCAGCTGTCGAGCTTCACAAAGTCGACCTTGTCGCCAAAGGTACGCATATATTTGCCCAGGCAGAGAATGGCGTTAAGCGACAAGCCGCTGTTGAGCAAGAGATAAACGTTATAGAGGATGATGTTTAGCGCGTTAAGCGTCTCGACAGATGTGTCGATGGCGTGGAGCTCCTTTTCCCTGATGTTGTTAAGACGGCGGTTGAGCATAAAATTGCTCATCTGGGCCTCGGGAAGCGACACAACCGACTGTCCAGACCGTGCTCCAGACATTTTTGAGAAGAGGTTTACCGCCTGCTTGGTCATTGCCTCCGGCTGTTGCTGGGCATAGCTGTTCACGGCAGCAGCCGCCACAGCCTCTGTGTTCTTATAGATCATGAGGCGAAACAGCTTCTCCCATTTAAAGAGCGACATGGGTTCAAGAGGCTCCATGTCGTTCAAGGCTCCACAACGAAGCAGCCGAAAGAAATTGCGTTTAATGATGTCCATC
Organism: uncultured Prevotella sp.; assembly: GCA_900543975.1. GTDB lineage: Bacteria > Bacteroidota > Bacteroidia > Bacteroidales > Bacteroidaceae > Prevotella. The sequence goes on from UQTI01000055.1 coordinate 11,814, forward strand.
TTTAACATATCTATCGATGAAAAAAACTTTTAAACAACATCTTGCAAAACAACGTCCCCAGACCCGTTCCTTTCTTATCGCGTGAATTTTTTTATCGCGTGAATATCTCGTCTTATCGCGTGAATCTCTTCTTATCGCGTGTATCTCTTCGGAAATCGCAACACGATGCTTGCCATTGTCACAGCTGCCAAAGCATAAGGATAATAGAGATAAGGCAAGATCTCAACGGGTGAGAGTTTTGCCAATCCCGAGGCCATAAGCATTTGGGCGCCATAGGGAATGATGCCTTGCGCTATACATGAGAACGTGTCGAGAAGCGAAGCTGTGCGGCGGGGGTCTATGCCGAACTTCTCGCTCAGCTGTTTTGCTATTCCGCTAACCGTTATGATGGCTACCGTGTTGTTGGCTGTACACACGTCTACCATGGCCACGAGAGAGCCCATAACTGTCTCTGCACCACGCTTTCCGTGTATGTGGGTTGTAGTTTTGCTTATAATGTAGCTCACGCCTCCTGCTACCCTGACCATCTCAAACAGTCCGCCTGCAAGCATGGTGATAATGATGAGTTCACCCATGCCCATTATGCCGTTGCCCATAGACCCAATCCAGCTATAGAAGTCCGTGCTGTCTGTTGCCACTCCTATGACGCCTGTGAGCACTATGCCCAACGTGAGCACGCTCATGACGTTCAAGCCTGCCAAGGCAGCCACAAGAACAGCCAGATAAGGAATGATCTTTATCGTGTCGACGGTTGGTGGAGTGGGAGGGGTGTTCATGTCTTGCCCCATGAAGGCATAGGTTGCGAGCACCACGATGGCAGCAGGAAAAGCAAGCCAGACATTTGCCCTGAACTTGTCTGCCATTCGGCAGTTTTGAGAGGTCGTGGCGGCAATGGTCGTGTCTGATATGAACGAGAGATTGTCGCCAAAGAAAGCGCCGCCAACAACCACGCCCACAAAGAGCGGCAAGGAGCTGCCTGTGGCTGTGGCAAGACCGGCAGCAATGGGAACAAGAGCCACGATGCAGCCAACGCTCGTGCCGATGGCCATGCTCACGAAACAGGTCGTAAGAAAGATGCCTGGCAGGATAAACCGCTCAGGCACAATGCGAAGCATGAGCGCAACGGTTGAGTCGATGCAGCCTATGTCCTTGGCGCTGGCTGCAAAAGCGCCGGCCAACACAAACACCCAGAGCATGAGCATGATGCCGGGCTTGCCTGCTCCCTTGCTGAACGTCTCAACACGTTGTTGCATGGGACCGCGGCTTATGGCTATGGCGTAGATGGAAGCGAGCATGAACGCCACGCTTATGGGCACCTTGTAGAAATCGCCCGCAACGATGGAGCTGATGAGATAAATGGCTACAAAAACGAGAAGCGGACTTAAAGCAAACAAACCTTTCATCCTCTTACAGCTGTGTGCGTCGGTAGAAATCGACATTCTCTTTTGTCAACAGCTCGATGGGCATATAGTTGATCGGGCGCACTTTCTTTCTCAACACAACGGCCTTGAACAGCGTGTCTACACAGCAGAAGCCTTGCTGATAGCCGTGCTGGGCAATGATGAACGAGATGCTTCCTTGGCGCAGACACTCGGCGTTCTTGGCAACCATGTCGTAGCCCATAATCTGTATGTCGCGGCGGTTGTTGCGCAACAGCCATTCGCCGACGATGTGGGCTCTTGAGTTGAGTGAGATGCCGTTGTGAATCTGGGGATGCTCTTCAAAGAACGCTTTCAGCTCAGCATCATACTCGGCCCGCGTGCCGTTGAACGGCAATTGCAGTTCAACAATCTCCGTTGACGGGAAATGGTCGTGCATGTAGTGGCGGAATCCAACCTCACGGTTTGCCTGCTGCTTGCTCGTAACGCGACCGTCCTTCATCTGCTTCATGAGCATTATCTGCTTGTCTTCATTAGCTATGAGCATAAGCATGCGGGCTGCAAAGAATCCGCTACAGAACGAGTCTTGTCCGAAGAAAGAGAGGGGGCGAAGGTCGGGCATGTAGGAGTCGAGCATAACGAACGGGATGCTACGCTCATGGAGCTTGTTCGTAAACTGTCGCGTCGTTTCAAGATCTACAGGCACGATAATGACGCCGTCGATCTGGCCGTCAAGACATTTGGTGTATTCTTCTTCAAACGACTGGTTGTTGAAACGCTGGTAAAAAAACATCTCAACGCCTATGTGGAAGTCGCGACGCGCCTCGATGGCTTTCTTCACGCCTTGCTCCACCTCTTCCCAGTAGGCTTCGCTCTCATGCTTGGGAATGAGCAAGGCAAACTTGTATGTGCGGTTGTAGGCAAGCGCACTGGCGTAAACGTTTGGCTGATAATTCATCTCTTTGAGCGCACGCTCAACCTTCTCGCGTGCCGGCTTCGACACGTTAGGACGGTCGTGTAGCACACGGTCTACTGTTCCTACCGACACACCTGCTCTCTCGGCAATGTCTTTTATTCTTATTTTCTCGTTCATACGCTCTTATATAAAAATGTAACTTTTTGTCTCGACTTTATAATTATGCAAATTTACGAATAAAAGTTGAATTGTGTGAACACACAGCCACAAAAATATATCTTATTGCCGTTTTTTTTACAGCAAGCATCTATTTGTGTCATATTTTTTTCATCATTCAAATTGTTTTGGCTAATTTTGCTCCACTTATCCTCTTTATCAGAACGAAGACGGAACGAGGACGGAAAACGAAAACGGAGCGAACAACGGTCGCGAAACGTGGAGCAAGGCAATAAAACGAAAAAGAAATGAAACATCGACATGTGCTCATATTCATCCTTATGTTTGTCGGGGCAACGCTCTTGGGAGCATGTTCCGACAGCAAGCGTGTGGCACAAGTGGACATGCTGAACGAGCGCTCGTATGACGCTCATTATAGAAGTCTGGCTCAAACACGAGCTTACGCCCTTCAGGCCTTGAAGTTGAGCAAGGGCTACGATGCAGGCGTGGCAGAAAGCTACAACAACCTCGCCTTTGTGTGCTTGGCAAAGATGAACTATGGACGGGCTGAAGAGTTCCTGCGTTATGCTGCCGGCGTGAGCGACAACCTCGTGGAACAGCTCGTGGCCTATGTTCAGTTTATGCGTCTCTGCCAGCGCAAGAGCAAGAACAAAGATTTCTACACATACATGCAGCTCGCAAGCCAACTGATGTCGCGCATTAAGACCGATGAGCAGACGCTCAACACTCATCAGCATGAGCGTTTTGTCTATGCCTGCAGCGAGTTTAACATCGTTGCTTCCACCTATTTCTATTATGTGGGACTTGACAAAAAGGGAGCTGACCAACTCTTGCTCATCGACCCGAACGGCGAGGTGGTAAAGGACACAGCGCAGCTGCTCAACTATTATTACAACATTGGCTCAGGAGGAATCTTAAGAGACGGCTCAGCCGAAACAATATGCCAGGAAGAGTTCAACTATCTCATGCGTTGTTATCTCCTTTCGCGACAGTATAACTATCCTTATTGGGAAGCAAACTCTCTGCAAGGCATAAGTGAACATCTTCAGAACGACAAGATGCGGGCCATGCTTCTGCGCAACAACGTGCAGGAGATGGAGTTTGTGAACGTAGACAAGATGGCAGACACGCTCATTGCCGGCAACCTTGCCCTGCGTGCTCTCGACCTCTTCAGCAGATATGGCGACGTCTATCAGAAGGCAGGCGCTTACAGAACGCTCGCACAATGTTATTTCGACATACACGACTATTCTTCTGCTCTCATCTGTCTTAACAACGCTCTCGCAACAAACAGGCGCGTGGATCGTGCGCCAGACCTTGTGGCCTCCATTCGCGAGAAGCTCTCCATGGTCTATTCGGCACTCGACAACAAGGCCATGAGCGACCTGAACCGCAATCTGTATCTTGACCTTCAGGAGGTAACACGTCAGGACCGCCAGCTCGAGGCGCGTGCCGACCAGCTTGACCAGACGGCAGCACAACTGAACCTTATGATTGGAGCCGTGGGGGTGGTGGTGCTTGTGCTCATCTCTCTGCTTGTCTGGCTTAACCACATGCGTCGAAAGGAAGGCACACGAAGCTTGCCCGATGATGTTGTTGAACCGCTGGTGCTGTGGAAGAAAGCGCGGGAAGACGAGCAGCAAGCCTGTAACGAACGGCTTGAAGAGATTGAGGAAGAGACGGCGGTGGCGCGTGTGCAGCTCGACGACAACAACCGTCTGAACATTGAGCAGAGAGCCAAAATTTCGCTCGTGGGCAACATAATGCCCCTCATCGACCGCATTGCCGGAGAGGTGGATAAGCTGGCGCAGACAGAAAAGGAGCCTTCCGTCAACCCTTTGATAGAGAGCCGTTACGCTTATGTCATGGAGCTGGCCGGAAAGATTAACGAATATAACAACGCCCTGACACAATGGATAAAGCTGCGTCGTGGCGACCTCACGGTGCGCGTAGAGAGTTTCCGCTTGCAGCAGCTCTTTGACATCATCGACAAGAGCCGCATGGAGTTTAACCTAAAGCACATCTCCTTTGAGGTAGTGCCGACACAGGCTGTGGTAAAAGCCGACCGCACGCTCACGCTCTTCATGCTCAACACGCTTACCGAGAACGCACGCCATTTTACACCTTCCGGGGGCCATGTGCGTGTTGAAGCAAGGATCACAGAAGAGGCGGTAGAGATTAGCGTCTCTGACAGCGGCTGCGGCATGACACAAGAACAGATTGACAGCCTGTTCAACGCTAAGGTCATAGTGGACGAGCAGTTGGGCACCACAACAACGCAAAGCTATGCGGCGGTGGGCATAAAGAAAAAGTCGCATGGCTTCGGACTGATCAACTGTAAAGGCATTATAGAGAAATACAAGAAGCTCAGCTCCATCTTCAGCGTCTGCCACATAGGCGTAGAGAGCACAGTAGGGCAGGGCAGCCGATTCTTCTTCAGTCTGCCAAAGGGAGGCGTGCGCAAGCTCTACATGATAGGACTTCTCCTCATGCTAAGCACATTTGGTGGAAGCATGGAATGTTTTGCCAAAACATCACAGCAACAGCAGCAAACAGCCCTTTGCTTGCAGAAAGCAAGTTCATACGCCGACAGCGCCTATTACAGCAACATAGCATCACGATATACGCAAACCATGATTTACGCCGACAGTTGCCGCATGTGGCTAAACCGCTATTATCTGACGCTACGCCCGCGAGGACGACAGCTCATCACAACCACGGGCGACGCTAAAGAGGCTGCAGAGATTAAATGGTTCTACTCGGGTCTGCCCTGCAACTATAGCATTATTCTCGACATGCGTAACGAGTCGGCCGTAGCAGCCCTTGCCTTACATCAATGGGACACATACGCTTATAACAATAAGGTCTACACTCAACTGTTTCGCGACACCAGCGCCGACAACTCGCTTGCACAATATGTGAAGCTCATGCAGAAGAGCGAGACCAACAAGAACGTGGCCATCATCATTCTGTCACTCCTCTTGGTGAGCATCTTCCCGCTCTACTATCTCTTCTATTATCGTTACCGTCTGCGTTACCGTAGCGCCGTAGAACGCATAGAAGAGATTGGCAAGGTGCTCCTTGACAACAGCAAGACGGCACAACAGAAAGACGATGCCATAAAGGGTCTCTGGAAAGACCTTCGCAACACGGCTGCAGACGATTCGCAGATAGAGCAGCTTACCGAAATAGTGGACCAGATAGAGACCACCCTGCAAGCCGACAAGTCGAGCGGGGAAGACATGCAGCAGAAGCTCTCCCTGGCTGAGGACGAGCTGCAAAGGCTGCAATATGAGCGCGACAGGCTGCATGTGAGCAACAGCGTGCTCGACAACTGTCTCTCAACGCTGAAGCACGAGACCATGTATTACCCTTGCCGCATAATGCAGATGGTCGATTCGCCATCGCGCGACATCAACGTCATACGCGAGCTGGTCTACTATTATAGAGAGCTCTTCAGCATTCTAAGCGAGCAAGCGCAACGGCAGACAGCTCCTCAGGTGCGCTTCTCTTACGCCACGGCTGGCTACGCCATATCTCTGTTGCGAAAGATCGTGCCACAGGAGCAGCTCTCCTTTGATCATCAAGACATTGACAGACTCTATGTGAGGATCACAACGACCCTCCACACCCTCAAGCTCTCTGCTCAGCAGATACAGGAACTGTTCACGCCATCAACAGCCGATTTTCGCTTGCTCATCTGCAGGCAGATCATACGCGAGTTGGGAGAGACAACCAATGCCCGCGGTTGTGGCATCCAGGCTTTTGCAGCTCCTGATGGGGGAACAACAATAGAAATAACAATAACACAGAAAATATGGAAAAATTTAAAGTTATCATAGTAGAAGATGTGCCTCTCGAACTGAAAGGTACAGAAGGCATCCTGCATAACGACATTCCTGAAGCAGAGATCATCGGTACGGCTGCAAACGAGCCCGACTTCTGGCGCTTGCTTAAGCAGCAGCTCCCCGACCTCATTTTGCTCGACCTCGGATTGGGTGGCTCCACAACCGTAGGCGTTGAGATCTGCCGTCATGTAAAGGAAATGCATCCCGACATCAAGGTGCTCATCTTCACAGGCGAAATACTTAACGAGAAGTTGTGGGTCGATGTGCTTGATGCTGGTTGCGACGGCATAATATTGAAGACTGGCGAGATGCTCACCCGTAGCGACGTGGCGAGCGTGATGTATGGAAAGCGGATGGTCTTTAACCAACCCATTCTCAACAAGATCGTTGAGCGTTTCAAGAACAGCATTGGATCGGAGATCGCTCACCAAGAGGCAATTATAGATTATGAGCTCGACGAGTATGACGAGCGCTTCCTGCGCCATCTTGCATTAGGCTACACCAAAGAGCAGATCTCAAACCTCAAGGGAATGCCTTTTGGCGTGAAGAGCTTGGAGAAGCGGCAGAACGAATTGGTACAGAAGCTCTTTCCAAACGGCAATGGCGGACTGGGCATAAACGCCACGCGCCTTGTTGTCAAAGCTCTTGAGCTTCGCATACTTGACATCGACAACCTTGTGCCTGACGAGGAATAGAAGATAGCCAGATAGCCAATCCTCAACTTGTATACTTGTCAACTCGTCAACTTGTCAACTCGTCCACTTGTCAACTTATAATACAAAATGAACAACATCATTACAACAAGCAAGAAAAGAGAGCGAAACCGCCGACACATAGAGCGACGTTTTCGCAGGTTCTGTGCCTTGCTCATAGTTATCGTGGCTGCCGTAGAGGTATTGGTGGTCTTAGGCTCATGGATCATCACAGCCGTGTGGCCCGACATAGCCATGCGGTCCCTGTTTTCTGCCGACGGGCTGCGATGGCTCTTCGGACAGAGCACAAAGGCGTTGGCAACCGATGTCCTCGTGTGGCTCATCATGATGTGTGTGGCATCGGGTGCTGTGGCCTACAGCAGGCTGTGTTCTGTTTTCGTAAAGCACCCATTGTCTTACCGACAATGGGTTGCCCTGCGCTTTGTCTTTGTCGAGGTGCTTGCTTATGTTGTCATGATAAGTCTTCTTACGCTTGTGCCTCATGCAGCTCTGCTGAGCGTAACAGGCCTCTTGTTTCCGAGCAGTTTCTCCACAAGCGTCGTGCCACAGCTCGCCATCCTTGCTACCATCTGCTCATTGACCTACGGGTGGGTCTGCGGAACCGTGCGAGGTCTTGACGGCATGCTCACCATGCTTTCAAAGGGCATAGAGCATCTCGCTCCTCTCTTTGTTCTCTACATCCTTGTGGCAGAGCTCTATTTCACCATCCTCTTTATACGGTTCTAAAGACAAAGAAAGTCTATCGTCTTTCCGTAAAAAGAGAAACGTCATTTCTGCTCAAGCTCTTGCAAACTCTCCATCTTCTTTGTTTCCAAGAACTCATAAACGCCGCAGAGATGCTCGCGAACGCGACCATGGCCAAACTCGTAAACCTTGCTCACGAGGCCGTCTAAGAAGTCGCGGTCATGGCTTACCACGATGAGCGTGCCGTCAAAATCTTGCAGAGCCTGCTTCAGCACATCCTTTGTCTTAAGGTCCAGGTGGTTCGTTGGCTCGTCAAGGATGAGCAGGTTCACAGGCTCAAGCAGAAGCTTAAGGATGGCAAGACGGGTGCGCTCGCCGCCCGACAGCACCTTGACCTTCTTCGTGGAATCGTCGCCTCCAAACATGAACGCGCCCAACAGGTCGCGAATCTTGTTTCTTATCTCACCCTTTGCCACATCGTCGATGGTCTGGAAAACCGTAAGTTCACCATCGAGCAGAGAAGCCTGATTCTGAGCAAAATAGCCTATCTGAACATTATGGCCAAGCTCCAGCTTGCCCGTGTTCTTAAGCTGTCCCATGATACATTTTACCAAGGTCGATTTTCCCTCGCCGTTACGACCTACAAAC
>UQTI01000056.1 GCA_900543975.1 uncultured Prevotella sp.
ACATGCTGCAGTATATGGAGACGCAGTCGGAGAACACCTGCGCACAAGTGAAGCTTGAGATAAAGCAGAAGTTGGTGCTCACGCGTCAGGCGTTCCGAGGCACGCTCACCATTGAGAACGGATCGAGCAACGCCATCGAGGACATTCTCGTCGACGTGAACGCTACGAACATGGAGACGGGCTTCATGGCCACATCGCGCGAGATGCAGATATCTATAGAGAAGATTGAAGGCTTCGAGGGCGAGAAGGACGGCGCATGGCGACTGGGTGCTGGCAAGAAGGGCGTGGCTACCATTCTCTTCATTCCTACCAAGTATGCGGCGCCCGAGAACCTCACCACCTACAGCTTCGGCGGAACGCTTAGCTTCAAGGACGGTAGCACAACGCAGAACCGATCACTCTTCCCCGTGAGCCTGCAGGTGAAGCCGACGCCGGAACTCGACCTCACCTACTTCATGCAGCGCGACGTCTACGGCGACAACCCGCTCACGACCGATGTTGTGGAGCCGGTGATACCAGCCGAGTTCTCGGTGCTCATACACAACAAGGGCTATGGCGACGCCAACAACGTGCGCATGATCACGAAGAAGCCTGAGATCGTGGAGAACGAGAAGGGACTGCTCATCGACTTCGACATCATCAGTTCGAGCCTCAACGGAGGCGAGAAGACAATGGCGCTCGACGACGACATCGCAACGCAGTTCGGCACGATCGCTGCCGGCACTGCCTCGTATGCCACATGGGACCTGACAGCGTCGCTCATGGGTCACTTCACGGAGTATGATGTGAGCGTGACACATGTGACCGACTACGGCAACCCCGACCTCTCGCTGCTCGACCGCGTCACCATTCACGAACTTATACACAGCATGAACGCCACTATCGGCGACAAGGTGTATCGTGCATGGATCACGAACGACGAGCCCGACGCAGAGGATGCGCCCGACCATATCTACTTCGCCAACGGCACCGACGAGGAGCTCGCGACGCTGAGCGAGGCGACCAGAATGGAACGCATCGACGCAACCCACTACCGCGTGACGGTGCCCACCGACGTGCCGCGCAACTGGTTCTACACGACGGTGGCCAACCCAGCTGGCAAGTATGCGAAGATTCTCAGCATAACCGACGAGACGAACAACCGACCGCTCGACGCTGCCAACTTCTGGACTACCGACTACACGATGAAGGACGGCATCGACCCGCAGCTCGACTATCGTCTGCATATTGCCGACATCGTTTCGGGCAAGGGCACGAACACATACATCGTGGAGTTTGAACCGATACCGGAGCTGCGACTCGACGTGAAGAGCATCACGACGGTGCCTGCCGATGACCAGATCGCGGAGAAGCCGATAGAGCAGCTCACCGTGGAGTTTAACAAGGACATCAAGCCCGAGACCTTCACACGCGAGGACATCATGGTACGCTACGAGGGTAAGCTCTTCAGCGGCGACATAGCCATCACGCCGAAGGACGAAGCCTCGAAGCGCATCTTCAACCTCAACACGAGCACTCTCAGCGAGAACGGCTACTATGTGCTGCAGGTGAAGACCGACAACATCACCGACACCGAGAACTATCTGGGTGCTGAGGGAAAGATGGTGAGATGGATGCTCTTCAAGGACGGACTGGTTCACTATAACGTGAATGTTCTGCCGCTTGCCGCTTGTGGACATGTGGACTGTGTGAAGGACGCCGACACCGAGACACCTGCCCCAGCTGCCAAGCGCAGCATGAAGGCTACTGCAAACAACAGCGGACAGCTCGCATACGGCGGAGGCATGACCTTCAAGGCTACGCCAAGCAAGGGCTACAAGTTTGTCTGCTGGAAGGACAACGCCTCTGGCGAGATGCTCTCAAAGGACGCCGAATATCATGTGGAGGCACGCAACACGCTCGACATATCGGCTGTGTTCGAGGCTGAGACTTATAAGGTGACGGTGAAGTGCGACGCCGACGGCGGAACGATGGACGTGGCATCCGGAGTTTACGAGTACGGCACGAAGCTCACGCTCGACGCCAAAGCCAACGAGGGTTACCGTCTGGATGGCTACAAGCTGAACGGTGTGCAGACCGAGACAGCCGCTCCGTATGAACTGACGGTTGAAGGACCGACAGAAGTGGAGGTGCTCTTCCACGACCTCTCGCCGGTAGACGTTATTCTCGACGAGCGCAAGGACTATCAGCGCCCCGTTGAATATGTGAGCGCAGCGAGTCTGGAGAACGGCACGAACGTGAAGTTCTACCGCTCGTTCCTCAAGAACGCATGGAACACGATCTGTCTGCCGTGCGCCGTGGAGGACCCCGAAGAGGTGTTCGGAACAGGCACGCAGGTGGCTAAGCTCACAGGCATGACACCCACGTCGCTCACCTTCGAATATGTGGAGAAGATGGAGGCTAACACGCCGTACATCATCAAGCCTACAGCGGTGAACAACGCTGCCTACGCTAACGTGGCTTCGCCCACGGTGCTCTACGATCTCGGAATGCGCACGCTCGAAGACCTGCCCGAGGGCATGGAGCGTCCGACGTATGAAACCGAGAGTGGAGTGTCGTTCATCGGAGCGTACAAAGTAGAGGAGTTGCCGGCCAACGAGGGCTACTATTACATCAGCAGCAACAAGTTCTACTTCGTCGATGTGCCCGTGCCGACAACACGCTACCGCGGATTCTTCCACTCTGACGTACATAACAGCGCAAAGCTCAGTCTGGCTTTCGGCGACGGCACGACAAACATCGAGAATGTCTACTTCCTGCCTGCCGGTGCCGGCGACATCTACGACCTCACCGGCAAGAAGGTGCGCTCGAGCGGCGAGTCGCTCGACGGACTGAAGCCAGGCGTGTATATCACGAATAACAAGAAGTTTGTGGTGAAGTGACCTGAAACTCTAAAAAAAGAAACAGGCTGTAAGCAAAATAGCATATTTTTGCTTGCAGCCTGTTTTCTTTACATATTTTTAATTCGCAATAGCTCGCTATTACGCATTAAAAGCCAGACAAAATCCACTCTTCTAAAAATCCAAAATACAAGCCCTAACGACCGATTTGGGTTAAAACCTTCTTAAGCTTTTTTTCTGCTTCTTACAACGTCTTTACAGCCTCTGCAAGCTGCTTGAGGGCTTGCTCCAGCACGCTGCGTTGTGTGCCGACGTTAAGGCGCATGTGGCCTTGGCCGCCTTGCCCGAACATCTCACCGTCGTTGAGGCCGAGGTGGGCCTTGTTGACAAAGAGGTCGATGAGAGCGTCATGAGAGAGGTTGAGGGCGCGGCAGTCGAGCCACACCAGAAACGACGCCTCCGGGCGCATGGGCTTAACGGCAGGCATGTGGTCGCGGCAGAACTGCTCCACAAACAAGATGTTCTGCTCCACATAACGAAGCATCTGCTTGCGCCACTCATCGCCCTCGTCGGTGAATGCCGCCTCGGTGGCGATGGTTGCAAACATCGTCGGGTCGCTAAACTCGTTGGCCTCAAGCCATGTGAAGAAGCGGCGGCGCAGCGAGTCGTTCGGCACGATGGCGTAAGAGCTGACAATGCCCGCAATGTTGAACGTCTTCGATGGCGCTCCGAACGTGATGCTGCATTGGGCTGCCTTGTCGCTGACCATGGCGAACGGCGTGTGGCGGTGGCCGAAGAGGGGCATGTCGCAATGAATCTCGTCAGAGATGACGATGATGCCGCGCTCGTGACAGAAATCGGCGAGTCTCATGAGCGTCTCCTTGTTCCACACCAAGCCCGCAGGGTTGTGGGGGTTCGACAGGATGAGCAGCTTACACTTGTCGTCTGCCACCTCTGCCAGGTTCTCGAAGTCCATCTCGTAAGAGCCGTCCTCGTGCTGCTTCAGCGGGTTAAACACCACCTCGCGTCCGTTGCCCTGGGGCGTAAGGCGGAAGGGATGGTATACGGGCGGCTGAATGATGATCTTGTCGCCTGGTTCGGTGAACACGTTCACCGCCATGCCTATGCCTTTCACGATGCCAGGTATGAACGCCAGCCATTTCTGGTCTACTGTCCATTGGTGCTGCCGTTTCAGCCATGCTGCCACCGTGGCCCAGTAGGTCTCTGGTATCACGGTGTATCCGAACACAGGGTGCTCCATGCGTTTGCGCAGAGCGTTGACGATGAATGGCGGTGTCTCGAAATCCATGTCAGCCACCCACAAGGGCAGCAGGTCGTCACGTCCAAACATCTGTTTGAGCATGCCATATTTCACGGTGCCGGTGCCCCGTCTTTCAACCGGCTTGTCGAAATCGTACTTCATATATATCTGTTTGATTTTTGTTGCAAAGATAAGCTAAAAAAAGCAGTCTTACAACTTTCGCTCGTCCAAAATTCTCCTTGTTGTTGCGTATCTTTATCGTTTCGGTTGCAGGAGCCGATGCGCCCTATATATATAAGGTGTGCGGTTTTCTCGCTTCTTAAAGCTCTGCAAGAAGAAAGCAGGGCGAATTTCTTAAAAAATGTGTGCGAACACAACAAGAATGTTGATGTAAGTCAAAATAACGTTAAAAAGGTGATAAAAAATGCTGAAAATGTTGTGTGTGTGCGCAAACAATCATATCTTTGCATCGTCAAAAAGATAAAGACGACGCAGCGATGCGTTGAGAAAGATGATTGAAATTAGCAAGGTAACGATTGCAAAGCATTAGGTGATTGTATTAAAGAAAGATGATATATAATAAATGATTCGTCGCAAGACGAGAGACAACACTTAAGAAGGTTAAAAGATTAAAGCTTCATCTCGAAAAAGAAGTATTAGTAGAAAAAGGTAAAAGATGATTTAGGATAGAGATGTAGAAAGATGGATAGGATTTAGTTTTTGTAGAGGCTAAAAAAGAAGATTGGTAATTTTGGATAACAACAGGCCGCAGCCCGCTGCGCGATGCAGCAAGCCAAGCCGAAGTATAAGAAGGTTTTTAGTTTTTTAGGTTTTTAGTTTTTTAGGTTTTAAGAAGGTTTTTAGTTATTAGGTTTAGTTATTCGTAAAGATGGTTTAAGGATTGGTAAAAAGGAAGTTGATTTTGGAAGAGATGAAAATGATGACGATTGTCCTATTCGCAGCACTTGCTGCAATAGGGATGTGGGTGAAGGGAAACAACGGTTTGCATTAAGCACAATCCCGCCCACAATGAAAGGAAGGAGAACGCTGATGCGAGATGTCTGAAAAGGAAAGACAAGGAGCTTCGCAAGTAAAGAAACAGAAAATGAAAAAATGAGAGAGAGATTTTTTGAGAACATGATATATAGGGAAGCAGCACTGAAAAGTGCTGCTTTTTTTGTTTATAAATGATTATTTGCATTCGTGAAATAACATTTAACTCAATAAAAGTGAGGAAATAAGGTAAAAAAGCGTAACTTTGCAACTTAAATACAGAAGTCTGCTTTCACGGGCGGGCTGTAAAAACGAAAAAAGTAACAAATAACACATATAACAATGGCACAGGAAGATGTTTTTAAGAAGATTGTGAGCCACTGCAAGGAGTATGGATTTGTGTTCCCGAGCAGCGAGCTGTACGATGGACTGGGAGCCGTATACGATTACGGCCAGAATGGTGTGGAACTGAAAAACAACATCAAGGAGTATTGGTGGAAGAGCATGGTGCTGCTGCACGAAAACATCGTGGGCATCGACTCTGCTATCTTCATGCACCCTACTATCTGGAAGGCCAGCGGCCACGTTGATGCTTTCAACGACCCTCTCATCGACAACCGCGACTCAAAGAAGCGTTATCGTGCCGATGTGCTCATTGAGGACCAGATCGCCAAGTATGACGAGAAAATTGCCAAGGAGGTTGCCAAGGCAAAGAAGCGTTTCGGCGATGCCTTCGACGAGGCACAGTTTATGGAGACCAACGCGCGCGTGCTGGAGCACAAGCAGAAGCGCGATGCGCTGCACGAGCGTTACAAGGCTGCCATGCAGGGTCCTGACCTCGACGAACTGAAGCAGATCATCCTTGACGAGGAGATTGTAGACCCCATCAGCGGCACAAAAAACTGGACCGACGTGCGCCAGTTTAACCTCATGTTCTCTACAGAGATGGGATCGGCTTCCGACTCTACAAGCAAGATCTACCTCCGTCCTGAGACAGCTCAGGGCATCTTCGTGAACTATCTGAACGTTCAGAAGACAGGCCGCATGAAGATTCCGTTCGGTATCGCACAGATAGGCAAGGCTTTCCGTAACGAGATTGTGGCACGTCAGTTTATCTTCCGCATGCGCGAGTTTGAGCAGATGGAGATGCAGTTCTTCGTTAAGCCCGGCACCGAGATGGAGTGGTTCGCAAAGTGGAAGGAGACCCGTATGAAGTGGCACCAGGCTCTGGGCTTCGGCTCTGAGAACTATCGCTTCCACGATCACGAGAAGCTCGCCCACTATGCCAACGCTGCCACCGACATCGAGTTTAAGATGCCGTTCGGCTTCAAGGAGGTGGAGGGCATTCACAGCCGTACCGACTTTGACCTCACTCAGCACGAGAAGTTCTCTGGCAAGAGCATCAAATATTTTGATCCGCAGGAGAACAAGAGCTACACTCCCTACGACATCGAGACCTCTATCGGTGTGGACCGCATGTTCCTCAGCGTCATGTGCCACTCTTACTGTGAGGAGAAGCTCGAGAACGGCGAGACCCGCGTGGTGCTCAAGCTGCCCGCAGCTCTCGCTCCCGTGAAGCTGGCCGTTATGCCTTTGGTCAAGAAGGACGGTCTGCCAGAGAAGGCTCGCGAGATCGTGAACGACCTCAAGTTCCACTTCAACACCCACTATGACGAGAAGGACACCATCGGCAAGCGCTATCGCCGTCAGGATGCCATCGGCACACCTTTCTGTGTGACCGTTGACCACGACACGCTGAACGACAACTGCGTGACCCTGCGTTTCCGCGACACCATGGAGCAGGAGCGTGTGAGCATTGACCAGCTGCGCGCCATCATAGAAGACAAGGTGAGCATCACCAGCCTGCTGAAGAAGTTGCAGTAATCGTGTTGGAGCCAATAGTTTTTATTGACAACATTCTAACATTCATAAATGAACAAATTTTTCTTATCATTCTTCCTTCCGCTCATGGCAGCGGTGTTCGCTTTCACGGCGTGCAGCGAGAGCGATGGGGCGGAAGAGGAGTATGTCGACTGGCAGGCCACCAACGAGACCTACTTCGACAATCTTTACACCACAACGAAGGCAAAGATTGCAAGCGGCGACAACTCGTGGAAGATCTACCAGTGTTGGACGCTTGACAGCGGACAGGTGGCTCTGCATAGCTACGACCACATCATCGTGCATGTGGTAGAGAGCGGCAGCCGCAACGTGAAACCCGAATATAACGACTCGGTGCGTGTTCACTATCGTGGACATCTGCTCCCCTCAAAGTCGTATGCGTCAGGCTATGTGTTCGACCAGTCTTACAAAGGCACCTTCAACAAGGACGTGGCTGTGCCTGCACAGTTTAAGGTCAGCGGTTTGGTGCCGGGCTTCACCACCGCCCTTCAGCACATGAACCTTGGCGACCGCTGGGAGGTTTATATCCCTCACCAGTTGGGTTACGGCGAAGAAGCCAACGGTGCGATACCTGCCTATTCGACCCTCGTGTTCGACATCGGCCTTGTGGGCATCTACCGCTATGGTTCTTCGGCACCCTCATGGAACGCCAAGCCCAACATGTTCTGGGAGGAAGTGGACGAGTAAAGACCTGCGTTTTTTTTAACGACAATAGAGACAATAGGGACAATTCTTTAATCACAAGATAAAGATTGTCTCTATTGTCTTTTTTTATGTCCTCTCGCGCCATCTCTTTCCTCCTTTTACCATTATTTAATATTTCATGCTATTGTTGTTCAGCAGAAAATGTCTATCTTTGTCGGAAACGATAAAAACCAGTAAACCCAAACAACAATGAACATTATTGAAGCAACTCAACAACACGCACCTGTCATCGCCAACCTCATAATGATGGCAATGACCGATGAGTGCTGCCTCAACCTCGCTGGCGAGGGCCGCACCGTTGCCGATTTCGCACGGCTCATGAACCAGCTAACAGCCGCCGACGACACACAGTACAGCTACCGCAACACCCTACTTGCCGTGACCGACGAGGGCGAGGTGGCAGGAGCAATAGTGTCTTATGACGGCGCGAAGCTGCACGAGTTGCGAGAGGCATTCATCGAGGGTGCACGTCGCGAGTTTGGTGTCGACCACTCGGGCATGGACGACGAGACAGCCGCTGGCGAGTGGTACCTCGACAGCCTTGCCGTCTTCCCGCAGTTTCGGGGACAGGGCATAGCCCATCAGCTCCTCTCGGCTGCCGCCCGGCGTGCCGCTGACCACGGTCTGCCCGCTGCCCTGCTCGTTGACAAGGGCAACCCCAAGGCCGAACGTCTCTACCGCTCCATTGGCTTCGAATATGTGGAAGATGCCATGTGGGGTGGACATGAGATGCGCCGATTAAGAAAATGAACAGGGGCTTCTGAAAAGCAAACCATAAATTTTTTCAATATGAAATACGCCGAATATATAAAACAGATAGAGATCGACTCGCTATGGAGCGGCAAGAAGCACATAGTGTGGAATCTGGACCGACAGGTTAACATCCTGAGCGGCGTGAACGGCGTGGGCAAGAGCACCATCCTCAATAAGGTGGTCAAAGGGCTGACGGCTGGGGGCGAGTTCCCGAGCCACATGCTCAAGGGCGTGCATATAACCGTGGTGCCTGAGGAGGCAAGATGGATAAGATATGACGTCATCAGGTCCTTTGACAGGCCGCTCCTCAACATGGACACCATAAGCAAGATGAACGTGAGCCTTGCCACCGAGCTCGACTTCCAGCTGTTTCAGCTCCAACGCAAGTATCTCGACTATCAGGTGAACATCGGCAACCGCATCATTGCTGCCCTCCAGAGCGGTGAACCCGACGCAGCGCAGAAGGCGCAGGAGCTGTCGGCACCGAAGAAGCGGTTCCAGGACCTCATTGACGACCTGTTCAGCGAGACGGGCAAGAAGATTGTGCGCACGGAGAACGAGATACGCTTCTCGCAGATTGGCGAGACGCTCGTGCCTTATCAGCTCTCGAGCGGTGAGAAGCAGATGCTCGCCATCCTCCTGACCGTCCTCGTGGAGGACAACCTGCCTTATGTCCTCTTCATGGACGAGCCTGAGGTGAGTCTCCATGTGGAATGGCAGGAGCGTCTTATCGAACTGATCCTCTCTCTTAACCCCAACGTTCAGATCATTCTCACCACCCATAGTCCGGCCCTCGTCATGAACGGATGGATGGATAGGGTGACAGAGGTGAGCGACATCACGGACAAGTGAGTGGCATGAAACGTCTGAATCAAAATATCACATCGCGCTATGTAGAGGCAGCAAACCGCCTCACGTCGCGGCAGGCACGTCGGCGCATCATCGCTTATGTCGAGAGCTACGACGACGTGTTCGTGTGGCGTGCCATCCTCTCGCGCTTCGAGAACGCCACACGCTATTTTGAGGTAATGCTTCCCTCGCGCAACAACCATCTGGAGCGGGGCAAGAAGGCTGCTGTCATGCAGCTGCTTCACGATGGGGTGGGGTGTGACATGATTGCCTGTGTCGATGCCGACTACGACTACCTCATACAGGGAGCCAGCGAGACATCTAAGATTATCCTCTCCAACCCCTATGTCTTCCATACCTATGCCTACGCCATAGAGAACCTGCAATGTTATGCCCCGTCGCTACATGGCGTGTGCGTGGCGGTGACGCTTAACGACCACATGGAGTTCGATTTTGTCGATTTCCTATCACAATATTCTCAAGCCATCTTCCCGCTCTTCATCTGGAGCATCTGGTACTATCGCACGCCGCGCTATGCACAGTTTTCCATCACCGACTTCCTACAGGTCATAGAGCTGGGCAAGGTGACACCTGACAACGCCAACGATGCCTTGCAGCGTCTGCGCAGCAAGGTTGCCAAGAAGGTGCAGTGGCTACAGCGCCACAACCCCAAGGCGAAGGAGAGCTATCTTGCGCTGAAGGATGAGCTGAAGCGCCTCGGCGTAACACCCGACACCACCTACCTCTACATTCAGGGCCACCACCTCTTCGACCGTGTGGTCATGCCGCTTATGAAGAATGTCTGCGCCCGACTGGTGCGCGAGCGTGAGCGCGAAATCTCTCTCCAGAGTGTTCACAACACCCAGTATCGCAACGAGCTGTCTTGCTATTCGAGCAGCATCAGCGACATCACCAACACCCTAAAAAAGAGTGTAGGCTTCCTCGCCTCGGAACCTTATAACCGCATTGTGGAGGATCTGACAAAGGCGTTTGAAAAGTAATTTTAAAGGTAAAAGGCATTTTAAAGGTAAAAAGGTAAAAAAGTAAAAAGGTAAAAAAAGGGCTGATGCCGTTTAAAGGTAAAAGGGTAAAAAGGTAAAAAAGGATTCGCCTTGAAAGTGAAGAATTTTGAATTAAGGGATTTTTCAATTAACAGGTTAAAATTTTTTTTGAATGTATGATAGTGAAACTTACTGATGAGATCGCTTTTCCCGATCCACGAGAAGGCGAGCCCGACGGATGGTTTGCTGTGGGTGGCGACTTGAGCGTTGACCGCTTGCTGCTGGCCTACAGCTATGGCATCTTTCCGTGGTATGCTTTCAGATGGTATGACGAGATTCTTTGGTATTGCCCCATGCAGCGCTTTGTCATTTTTCCCGACGAGATCCATGTGTCGCGCTCAATGCGCAAACTGATGCGAAAGGGAAGATATAGCGTGAGCATAAACCGCGACTTTCATAATGTTATCCGTCTTTGTGGCGAACTGCGTCACGACGAGGAGGGTGCCTGGTTGGGCAGCGACATGATAGACGCTTATGAGGAGCTGCACCGCCAGGGCTTTGCTGCCAGCGTTGAGGTGTGGGAGGGCGAACGCCTGGTGGGCGGCATCTATGGCGTCAACATTGGCAGCTGCTTTTTCGGCGAGAGCATGTTTTCGCTGGTGCCCAACGGCAGTAAGGTGGCGCTCATCGCACTCGCACAATATATGGCGGAGAATGGCGGCCGACTGATCGACTGCCAGTTTGAGACGCCTCATCTCCGCAGCATGGGCGGCCGCTTCATCTCTTACGACGAGTATTTGGACATTTTGCAAGAATGACCGTTGATGAGCAATCTTGTGCATCTGTTCCAACAACAAGAAAAGGCAATCGTGGAGAGGTTTCGCTTCTCTCCTACGGACGGGAAAGTCGTGAAAAAGTTGTATTTTTGCAGAAGCATAATGTGCTTATAAGAAACTTGTAATTAATTTTCACCTAAACCCACAAACAAAAATGTCATTCCTAAACAAGCGACACACACTTATCGTGACGGCTCTTGCTGCCCTGTCGGCACAGACCGCATGGGCACAGTTTGACCGTATAAACCCCGTTCCACAACAGATCGCACGACCCACGAAGGGCGGAGCGGCGATGATGAGGCTGCCCGACACATGGCGTGTGCAGACCGATGCGGCACGCAGCAGCTCCTTCGCCGTGAAGGCTTTGCGCGATGGCATGCCCAAAGCCACGCATGAAGACCGTGAGGCTGCCTTCGTCATAACGCTCGGCGTGAAGGGCGACCGCTGCACGAAGAAACAGGCTGCCAAGGTGCCGACGCGTGCCGAGGCCTACTGGCTCTCTGTCGATGAGCGAGGCGTGACCATCGTCGGTGCCGACGAGCAAGGACTGTTCTATGGCGTGCAGTCGCTCTTGCAGTCGGTGGCTGAGACATCACAGCTGGAGCGCGGCACCGTTACCGATTGGCCCGACGTGCGCTTCCGTGGCACCGTTGAGGGCTTTTATGGCACCCCGTGGAGCCATGAGGCACGTCTCCGACAGATCGATTTTTATGGCCGTAACAAGCTTAACACCTATATCTATGGTCCCAAGGATGACCTCTACCACCGCCACCGCTGGCGCATGCCTTATCCTGAGGAGGAGGCACAACGCATAAGTGAGCTGGCGAGCTATGCCCGCGAGCACGGCGTCAACTTCTGTTGGGCCATACACCCTGGCGTGGATATAAGGTGGAATGATGCCGACCGCGACACGCTCGTGGCAAAGCTTGAGAGCGTGTATAAGCTTGGCGTGCGCTCCTTCGCCGTGTTCTTCGACGACATCAGCGGCGACGGCACCGACCCAGTCCGTCAGGCTGCCCTGCTGAACCATGTCAACCGCGTCTTCATTCACAAACACAGCGACGTGACACCGCTCATGATGTGTCCCACCATCTACAACAGGTCGTGGAGTACCGACGACGACAGGTATCTGCGCACGCTCGGCTCACAGCTCGACAAGGATGTGGACATCATGTGGACGGGCAACGCCGTGGTGGCAGACATTGACCGCGAGTCGATGGAATGGATAAACAGCAGGATCGGACGAAAGGCGTATCTGTGGTGGAATTTCCCCGTGAGCGACTATGTGCGCGACCGCATACTCCTTGGCCCGGCCTATGGCAACGGCACCGACATCGCACCGCTCCTTGCCGGCTTCGTGTCGAACCCCATGGAGCATGCTGAGGCTTCAAAGATCTCGCTCCACGGCATTGCCGACTACACATGGAACATGCGGAACTATAACCCCGACCGCAACTGGGAGCAGGCTGTTGCCCGTCTGCTGCCTTCAAACGCCCACGCCCTGCGCACCTTTGCTCTCTACAACAAGGATCTCGGACCTAACGGCCATGGGTTCCGTCGCGAGGAGGGCACGGAGCTACAGGCTGTTGCCGACAAGGCTTTGGGTGGCGACAAGCAGGCCGTTGACAGCTTGATGGCTGCATGTGCCGACCTGCGTGTGGCGTGTGACCTGCTGCTTGCCGACAAGAGCGACCCGCTGCTCGTCAAGGAGCTGCGCCCGTGGCTGCTGCAAGGTAAGAACCTTGCCGACTATGGTGTGGCGGTGTGCGAGATGGCGCTCGCCGTGAAGGATGGCAGATGCTCTGCCTCTGTAGAGACACTCTACCGCCATGCGCGTGCTCTCCAGACGCTCATGCGGAATCTCTCGGCAGACACCACGGTGCGCCACGCTCATCAGCCCGGCATAGAGATAGGCACGAAGGTGCTGCTGCCCACCCTCGACAAGCTGTTCTCTCAGGCGGTGAAGGCTTACAACGTCAACGCACACAAGAGCCTTGAGGTGCCGTCGCAGCAGTTGCCGTTCACCATGGAGAGCGATGTGGCGCAACTGCGTATGCTGCCTCTCACCGCAGACGGCGACCTCGTAAAGGTGTCGCCGTCAAACGAGATCGTTAACTGGCAAAACGGCGGCAGCATCACCCTCACGGCAGACCAAAACGTGATTATCGGCGCCTTCGCCTTTGACCTTGGAAACGCTTCTTTGGCAGCTGCCATGCGTCTTGAACTGTTCACCAACGGCAAGTGGCGCCCCGTGAACCTTCAGCCCTCTGCCCAAGGCTCATCCTTGATATGCGCCGATCCGAGCATTGGCGACCTCAAAGCCTCGAAGCTGCGCCTCACTAACGTTTCTGGCAAGGCTCTCGCCGTGGGCTTTAAGCGCTTTGAAGCGAAAATATTGTAAACCTTTTCTTGCTTGCGTTGGGTTTAAAGACAATAGAGACAATTTTTTTTATTTGAAGCTTTTTTCAATATTTTTTGTTTGATTTTTTTAATCTCAACAAGTTAAAAAATTGTCTCTATTGTCTCTATTGTCTTTAAAAAAACGCAAGCGAGATTCCTCTCTATTGTCTTTAAAAAATGCAAGCGAGGTCCGTCCCTATTGTCTTAAAAAAAAACGCAAGCGAGGTTTTGTCGTTTTTTTAAACGCAGCCAAGTTTTTTAAATTTATTGTCTTGATAAAAGCCGTTACTCTTCAACCTCTGCCTTTTCACATTTAAAGATCTTGTAGCCCAGAGCGGCCACAACCACGCTCATGATGGGCGATATGATGTTGAAGAAGCAGAAAGGCAGATAGGTGAAGGTGGGCACGCCGAGCACCGTGCTCTGCGTCATGCCGCAGGTGTTCCACGGCACCAGCACCGAGGTCACCGTGACCGAGTCTTCCGTGGTGCGGCTGAGCAGTCTGCGCTCATAGCCCTCACGGTCAAAGACATCCTTGAACATGTTGCCCGTGAGCAAGATGCACAGATACTGGTCTGCTATCGCCACGTTGAGCATGAGACCCGTAGCGGCGGTGCAGCCCACGAGCGATGTGCGGCCCTTGATTAGATGTATGAACAGACGCGTGATGCCGCCCACCATGCCTGCCGCTGCCATGGTGCCGCCAAAGCACATGGCGCAGACGATGAGCCAGATGGTCGACATCATGCCACCCATGCCTCGTGTGGCCACCAGGTCGGTGAGCATGGCGCTGTCGGTGTGGACGGAGGTGCTGCCATAGAGGCTTATCATCGATGCCTTAAACAGCGACGGGTCGATATCGCTGAGCACACCTTCCTGAAACACCAGTCCTGCAATCACCGACATGAGAGCCGAGAGGAAGAGGGTTATAACGGGCGGCGTGCGACGCGCAATGAGCACACCCGTGAGCACAGGCACGAGCAGCAGCCACGGCGTGATGTTGAAACGTCCGTCGAGGGCGCGTGTGAACGTCTCTATGTCTTGGCTTCCGCTGGTGTCGTAGAGCAGACCGGCGACGGTGAAGAGAATGAGCGTGATGACCATCGACGGCACGGTTGTGACGAGCATGTAACGAATGTGCTTGAACAGAGGCACGCCAAGGCTGCCCGAGGCAAGAGTGGTGGTCTCGCTCAGCGGCGAAATCTTGTCGCCAAAGTAGGCTCCGCTGATAATGGCTCCTGCCACCCATCCGTCGCCAAAGCCCTGCGCCCGTCCAATGCCCATGAGGGCTATGCCTATGGTCGCAATGGTTGTCCACGACGAGCCGGTCATGACGCTCACCAAGGCACAGATGGCACAGGTGGAGGCAAGGAAGATGTCGGGGTGTATGGTCTGCACGCCATAATAGATCAGCGTGGGCACCACGCCGCTCACCATCCATGTGCCGCCGAGAGCGCCAATGAGCAACAGTATGACCAGTGCGCTCGACACGCTCGCCACATTCTTCGTTATGGCTTTCTCAAAGCTCGCCCATGGCACGTTGAGGTAGCCCATGCCTATGAGCACACACAGCGCCGACACCGTGAGGAGCGTTATCTGTGATGCACCGCTCAGGGCATCGCTGCCGAAGGCTTTGATCGTGGCAATGAGCATGATCACCAGCACGGCGATGGGCATGAGCGACAACACTGCCGACGGCCTCTTCTTCAGCAGCTCTCCCTTCTTGTTTCTGTTTTCTGACATCGTTGGTTTGTTTTCTTGTTTTGTTTTTTCTATGCTTTTTCAATGTTTTTTCAATGCTTTCGCCTTTCCTCGCTTTGTCTTGCTTTTTTCTTTTCCTCTTTTCTTCTTTTTTATGTCTCAAAGCTTTTCCTTTTTCCCTTTTCTGGTGCTTCAATTTGTTTCATCCACAGACAAAGCGCTGTTAGCAGAGTGCAAAATTACAACATCTTTGGCTTTCGCGCAAATGATTTTCAACATTGCTGCAAACAAACCGCCGGCCACTGAAAAGAACTTGTATAAACTTGCATTTTTCATCGTTTTCCACCCTCTTCGCTTGACTTTTCTTAAAAAAATGTTGAAACATAAGCAACAAATGGTAACGTGTTTGCATATATCATGGAAAAGCAGTAATTTTGCAAATGGAAACAAAAACGTAGATTTCTCCAATATCCACAATATGAAAGAATTAGCATTAAAGTACGGATGCAATCCCAACCAGAAACCCTCGCGCATTTACATGGACGAGGGCGAACTGCCCATTGAAGTGCTCAACGGCCGTCCAGGCTACATCAATTTTCTTGATGCGCTCAACTCGTGGCAGCTTGTGAAAGAACTGAAAGAGGCAACAGGCATGCCTGCCGCCGCTTCCTTCAAGCATGTGTCGCCTGCTGGCGCCGCCATCGGCCTGCCCTTGAGCGACACGCTGAAGAAGATCTATTTCGTTGACGACGTGAAGGTTGAGCTGTCACCCCTCGCTTGTGCCTATGCCCGCGCACGCGGCGCTGACCGCATGAGCTCTTACGGCGACTTCGTGGCTCTGAGCGACACCTGCGATGTTGCTACCGCTACGCTGATCAAGCGTGAGGTGAGCGACGGCGTGATTGCCCCCGACTTTACTCCTGAGGCGCTTCAAATTCTTAAAGACAAGCGTAAGGGCACATACAACGTTATAAAGATCGATCCCGCTTATCGTCCTAACCCCATTGAGCACAAGCAGGTGTTTGGCGTGACCTTCGAGCAGGGACGCAACGAGGTGAAGCTCGACGACCCCGCTCTGTTTGAGAACATACCCACACAGAACAAGGTGTTCACAGACGAGGCAAAGCGCGACCTTATCATCTCGCTCATCACGCTGAAGTACACTCAGTCGAACTCGGTGTGCTATGTCAAGGACGGACAGGCTATCGGCATCGGCGCAGGACAGCAGAGCCGTATCCACTGCACACGCCTGGCTGGCAACAAGGCCGACATCTGGTGGCTGCGTCAGCACCCGAAGGTTATGAACCTCCCGTTCGTTGACGGCATTCGCCGCGCCGACCGCGACAACACCATCGACGTTTACATCTCTGAGGACCATGAGGACGTGCTGCGTGACGGCACATGGCAGATGTTCTTCAAGGAGAAGCCCGAGGTGCTGACCATGGAAGAGAAGAAGGCATGGATCGCCCAGAACCGCGGCGTGGCTCTCGGCTCTGACGCGTTCTTCCCCTTCGGCGACAACATTGAGCGTGCCCACAAGAGTGGCGTAGAGTTTATTGCTCAGGCCGGTGGCTCGGTGCGCGATGACAATGTTATCGACACCTGCGACAAGTATGGCATCGCCATGGCATTCACTGGCGTGCGCTTGTTCCATCATTAATTCTAAAAAAACAATTATGAGCAAAGGCGACGATATAGACGCAATTATTGCCGGTGGGGGCTTGTCGTGGGGACGCGGCGGCGCATCTAACCGTCCGGCTGATGATGGCAAGGTTAAGACCAAAGCCAAAAAGAAGAAATACATCACCGGAGCCCATGGTAGCGGTTCTGCACGACAGAAAGCTAAATATCGCGAACAGCGTGCGAACAGAAAGAAGAGGTAAAAGGCTGACGCCTTTTTAAGGGAAAAGTGAAAAACGAAAAGTGAAAAATCCTATAGACCTTTTAAAGGTAAAAAGGTAAAAAGGTAAAAAAGGCTTACGCCGTTGAGGACGCTAATGGTCCTTGATGGCGTAAGCTTTTTTTATGCGACAGGGCAAAAACTGATTATCTATTTTCTTTTATGCTTAACTGATTTTTTTATGACAGCTTACTTTTCTTGTTGATTATAATTATTTTGTTTGAGGAATAAATAGTGATAGTAAAATTTTTTAGAGAAAAAGTACGAAAAAGTGATGTTGTTATATTATTTTTTTTAATTTTGCAAAAAGCAATAGTGTTAACTTGAAATATATTTTATGAGTAAAAGACTGTTTTCGATTCTTTCTTTAATGATAGTTCAACTATCGTTAGGAATGTTGTTTGCTCAAGAAGCCTTTGAAGTGACAGAAAATTTCAAGAGAGTAGGGAGCGATAATATGGCATATTCAATAGCTTCTAATGATGTGGCTAACACAGGAATTGCGTCAGCATATTCGTCGCATAGCTTTTACATTACGCCATCTTTAGCAGATTTTTCTAAATGTAGTTGGAGCCTTGTTTTAACTCTTGCAGATGGTTCTTCTGTGGTCGACTGTGTCTCTAATGAGCAGACATTTACAATACCACAAATCTCAGATACGGAAAAATATCAACATTCTGTTGAGGGCGAAATTTGTGGAACGATAAAGTTTAATGGTGTTATTAACAACAAGAATATAGAATTGTTGTACCCGTTACGTTTGGACCTAAAACCACGAATTTTGTCTGCCAAAGTATTGAGCACCAAGACAAATTCAGAAAATTCCAATTACTATGATGCCGTTGTTGAAATAAAATACGAAGGGTCCAATTATGTACACGCGTATGTTGAGGAAGATTATAGTCCATTATTAAAATATTACTATTCCTCTGCACCTTATTACACAAAGATGGAACTAACAAATATTGCATCTTGGTGTGACGCATGGTTTAACATAACAGTTCGAAACGACTACGGAAGTGACAATTATGTCTTAAAATTATCCCATAATAATGGTGCAGTTGATTCAGTAGATAAGCTTTATGTGACCTCAGTGTTGAATGAGGATGTTCGCATTTATGTTTATGGTGTTAATGGCAAATGTTTGGGAATATATAACAAGGATAAGAATTCTCTGCCAAAAGGAATTTACTTTCTAAGGTATTACAATAAAAATAACACATGTATTAGAAAGGTCAAATTATGCATAAAATAAAAAATACCATATTTCCTTTTTAATAATCAATTTTTTTGCGTTGCGTTTGCGTGGTTTTAAACGACAATAGAGACAATAGGGACAATTTTTTCTGTGTTATGAATTTTTCTAATAGTCTTGAAAAATTGGTGGCGCAAAGTTTGAATAATATATTGTCTCTATTGTCTCTATTGTCGTTTAAAACCACGCAAAGGAGCGGTTCGTGAAGGCTCAATTGTTGTTTGAAAGGAAGCTGAAAGTTGTGCGAAAGGAACCGTTAGGTCATCGTACTCCGACCGAGGTACATGCGTCCCCCGACCGAGGTACATGCGTACCCCGACCGAGGCAGGGCAGACGCATCAAAATTATTCGGATAAAAACTGCAACATTTCCAATTGTA
>UQTI01000057.1 GCA_900543975.1 uncultured Prevotella sp.
ATCCACCGAAGAGGGACTCAAACTTGTCCTTCTTGTTGATGTCGTAGTAATGTTCGAGCATGGAGAGGGTGAGGCTCTTGCCAAAACGGCGAGGGCGAATATAGAAGAAGTACTTGTTGGAATCCTCTATATCCTCGATGAATGGGGTCTTGTCCACATAGTAGCAATCCTCCAAGATTACATCCTCAAAGTTCTGCATGCCGTAAGGTATGCGCTTGCGATAGATTCGCTTTCTTCTTTCTCTTATAGCCATGGCTTAAATGTATTTTAACTTTACCATTTGTAAAATTAAGCAATAAAGTTGTAACCTCCAAATTTCTCGCCCGATATTTTGGAAAATGCCATTTTTGAATGGTTTTATCCAACAGAGATTGGGGATAAGGTGAAAATCATTCAACCAACCTCAGGCTTACAGTACAAATCCATTCAACTTTTTCTAAGGTAGTACAAACTTTTTCTGTTGCTATAGCACCTCTTCTAACCAAATAAATTCTTGGCAGAAACTAACGAGACAAAAGATTTTCGACTTTAATTTGTGCCCTTAAACAAAATTGTATTAACTTTGCAAAGAATAGGTTGCACCTATGCAAAGATTACGACATGCTTGCACCTAAGCAAGCGAAACGACAAGAAAACAACAAGAGACAAGATATGAAAAGAAACATAGCCGTGATATTGGCAGGAGGCGTGGGCTCACGTCTCGGCATGTCCACACCGAAACAGTTTTTCAAGGTGGCGGGCAAGATGGTGGTGGAGCACACCGTCGACGTGTTCGAGCGCAACAGCCGGATTGACGAGATTGCCATCGTGTCGAACCCCATGCTCATTGCCGACTTTGAGAACATCGTGCTGCGCAACAAATGGCGCAAGGTGAAGAAGATTCTCAAGGGAGGAAAGGAGCGTTACGACTCTTCGCTCTCTGCCATACAGGCTTATGCCGACGAGGACGTGAACCTGATCTTCCACGATGCCGTGCGACCGCTGCTAAGCCAACGCACGCTGAACGACGTGATCGATGCCCTGCACGACCATAAGGCCATTGACGTGGCGGTGCCGTCGGCAGACACCATCATCGAGGTGGAGGGCGACTACATTGCCAACATACCCGACCGCTCACGTCTGCGCCGCGGACAGACACCTCAGGCGTTTGACCGTCAGCTCATACAGCAGGCCTACGGGCAAGCGCTGCAAGACCCCAACTTCAAGACAACCGACGACTGTGGCGTGGTGAGACGCTACACCTCAGAACCGGTGTTTGTGGTGAGCGGCGAGGAGAGCAACATGAAGCTCACCTACCGCGAAGACACTTACATGATGGACAAACTGTTCCAGCTGAAAAACACGGAGCCCGACAACAACGAGCTGTCGGCAGAGACCTTCGGCGACAAGGTGGCTGTGGTGTTTGGCGGCTCCTACGGCATAGGCAAGAACATTGTCGACATGCTTGAAGGCTATGGCGCAAAGGTGTTCAGCTTCTCGCGCAGCGCACAGCACATTGACGTGGGACAGCGCGAGGACGTGGCAAAGGCGCTGAAGGAAGCGGCAGACAAGGCGGGACACATCGACTATGTGGTGTGTACAGCCGGACTGCTGAACAAGGAGCCGCTGGCCACGATGGACTATCAGACCATTATCAACGCCGTGCAAACCAACTATATGGGCACGGTGAACGTGGCGCTGGAGGCTTATCCCTACCTCAAGCAGACACAGGGCAAGCTCGTGTTCTTCACATCAAGTTCTTACACACGCGGACGCGCCTTCTACAGCATCTACTCGTCGACAAAGGCTGCCATCGTCAACTTTGTACAGGCCGTGGCACAAGAGTGGGACGGCGACGGCATAAAGATAAACTGCATAAACCCAGAGCGCACAAAGACACCCATGCGACAGAAAAACTTCGGCATTGAACCCGACGACACGCTGCTCATGCCCGAAAAGGTGGCAGAGGCAACGCTCCACACGCTGGCTTCTGACAGCCAGGGACAGGTGGTGGACGTGAGAAGGAAATGAAGAAGAACGTAAAAGGGAAACGAAGAACGAACGGGGAAGGAGCAGAAGACGAACCTTATGCCAAGCCTTTAACAAAAGATTATGAACAAACTGGAACAGTTTAAGCAGCAACAGCTGCGACGCTGCCAACTGAAGCAGCTCACCATTCTTGAGGAGATCGACCGCATCTGCCGCAAGCACAACATCACCTACTGGCTCGACGGCGGCACGCTGTTGGGAGCGGTGCGTCACGGAGGATTCATTCCGTGGGACGACGACATCGACATTGCCATGCCTTTAGACGATGCCAGACGCTTCGCACAGATAGCACCTGGGGAGCTGAGAGAGGGACTGACGCTGCAGAGTCCGGAGACGGAACCCACACGCGAGCCTATAATGAAGGTGCGCGACAACAACTCGTTCTATGTGGAGGCCAACGACGACTTCTCCATGCCCTACGGCAAGGGCTTGTATGTAGACATCTTTCCGTTCATTGCCTACCCCAACGTGTCGAAGGGGTTCTGCAAGAAATATGGCAAGGGCATGTCAAAATGTTACTCGATCCTCCACCACTCGCACACCTACTCATGGCGGGCAGCAGCCGAGCTGCTGTGGTTTGGAGCAAAACAGATGTGGTACAGCCTAAGATGGAAATGGGCGTTCGCCACAAAACGTTGCGACACCTTCATGTCTAACGTCCTCATAAACAACGGCTACGGCATAATGCACCGACAGGACAGCATCTTCCCCATAGGCACCATCAGCTTTGAGGGCAAGACGTTCGCTGCTCCTTGCAACCCCGACGCTTATCTCTCTGACCTCTACCGCAACTATATGGACATTCCGCCAAAGGAGAAACAAAAGGTCCACGCTGTGTTTATCATGCCTGAGCTTATTGAGGAAGAGAAATAAGAGACGCTTTCTTTAGAAAGTTCAAAAAAAAATAGAGGCAATAAGGACAACATTTTGGTAGCTGTGCAGAACATCAGCACAAACCAAAAATTGTCCCTATTGTCTCTATTGTCTTAAAAAAACGTAAGGGCCTATTGTCTTAAAAAAAAACAATTATTTGCCCAGCACCTCGTTTAGGGCCTCGTTAACCTTCTTGTTGGCAGCATCGCGAATCTTCTGCTTGCCCTCCTCCACCTTGGCGGCAGCGTGAGCCTCGGCAGCCTTCTTTGCAGCCTCGGCGTGAGCCTTGACGGCAGCGGCATCTTCCTTGATCTTTGTCTCAGCAGCTTGCTTGGCAGCCTTGCCGGCGGCATCGGCATCAGAAGCCACCTTGCTGGCATCGGCATTGACGGCAGCCTTGGCGGCGGCAGCTCCCTGCTGAACGCTTGCGGGAAGGTTGGCGATGCCGTTGACCAGATCAGCAACGGTCATGTCGCCCTTGGCAGCGGTGGTGAGAGCCTCCTTGTTCTTGTCTACATATTCTTTGATCTTTGACGCATAGGCAGCGGCCTCCTCGGTCTTGCCCTCGCTCTGCAACTTCTCTACAGCGGACTTGGCAGAAGCCAACGTCTTTGCAAGAGTCTTCGCATCGCCATCCTTCAGCTGCTCGTCAAGAGCTGTCGTCACAGCCTCAACAGCTTTGTCGGCAGCTTCATTGGCGGTCTTTGCCGCAACGGCGGTCACGTCTTCTGTCGTGTCGCTCACCACATCGGCAGCACTGGGTGCTGTCTTACCGCCACAACTCACAAGAGCGATGGCAGCACATACCATGATAAAAATCTTTTTCATAATCTTTTTTATTTAGATTTTGTTTACTCTCTTTTTCCAATACCTTATTCTATTTTTTAAAAGATGCAACAAGCATCGTTCTTTTCGTTGCAAAATTACCATAAAAAGCGAAAAAAACAGGATAATATATTATAAAAAAAACGTAATTTTGCAACATCTGAAATTAAATCGTTCTAAAAAGGCAACATCATGAAATTATCAATGCACCACATCATAGCCACAGCAACGCTGTGTGTTCTGTCTGTTCTCCCGTCGCTGGCCTGCACATCGTTCATCGTCTCCGGCAAGGCAACAAAGAGCGGACGGCCAATGATTTTCAAGAACCGCGACACAGGAAACCTCGACAACTGCATGGTCACGGTGAAAGGCGAGCGTTACCGCTTCATGGGGGTGGCGGCAGCAAAAGATTCGGCCAACACCGAGATATGGTCTGGCCATAACGAGGCGGGCTTTGCCATAATGAACACCGCTGCCTATAACCTTAACGGCGACACCGAGTTTGAGGTCGAGACCGAGGGCATGCTCATGCGCCAGGCGCTGGCCCTATGCGCCACGCTGAAAGATTTTGAGGCGCTGCTCGACACCACGTCGCTGCGTAACAACAACGCCAACTTTGGCGTGATCGACGCGCAAGGAGGTTGTGCCTACTATGAGGTGGGGCTTCACAGATGGACAAAGTTTGACGCCAACGACCCTAACGTGGCTCCTTACGGGTTCCTTATACGCACCAACCACGCCTACAGTGGCGACCGCACCATGGACCTCGGCACGGAGCGTTACCTCGCCATCAACAAGTTTATGACGCAACAGGCCTTTGCCGGATGCTTCGATGCGCCAAGCCTTATACGCACCGTGCCGCGCATTCTGACCCACGGACTGACGAACGTCAACATCCTTGACCTCGCACCAGAGGACAACACCGTGCCGAGGTTTGCCAATTTTGTTGACTTCATTCCGCGCTTCAGCACCTCCTGCGCTCAGCTCATTGAAGGGGTAAGCAAGGACGAAGACCCGTCGCACACCGTGGCTTGGACCATCATCGGCTCTCCACTCGCAACGGTGGCCATGCCGCTGGTCTTGCTGCCCAACGACAAGCTGCCCGAAACCGTAGGGCGTGGCACCACGGGAGGCAGCGCATTGTGCCGATATGGCCTGAAGCTGAAAGAACGACTGTTCCCACTTCGCACGAAGACGCGCTCAAGCTACATCGATGTGGCTCAGCTGGTGAACCGTAAGGGGAACGGCATTCTGCAACTCATCCGGCCGATTGAAGACGAACTGATGGATAAGGGAACGGCGCTTGTAAACAATCTGCGCAACGAGAAAGAAGGCAATAAGAAGAACGTGTATAAAGCCTTTGCCGACTATTATTCGTGGGCGGACGGGGTTATAAAAGAACAGTACGAAAAAAGAATTTTTTAAAGGTAAAAAAGTAAAAAGGTAAAAAGGTAAAAAAAAGGCTAACGACGTTTAAAGGTAAAAAAGTAAAAAGGTAAAAAAGGCTAACGCCGATTTTAGGAAAGAGGAAAAGGGGGAAATCCGTTTTGGGTTTAAGTGAAGAGGGAGAAAACGGCGCCGTAGTGTTTGAAGCCTTGAGGGGTGATGTGCACCCAATTGTTGGCGTTGTCGACGGTCATGAGGTTCTCGGCAAGACAGAAACGAAGGACATCGAGGTACGGACGCATGGCTTCTTTTCCTACCGCCTCTTCTATTCGACGTAAGGAGAACGCACCGTTATAGGCGGCAATGGACACATACTTGGAGACCCACTCGGCGGGTGGAAGAAGATACACATACTGCTCGGCATAACTGTTGCCGGGCAGGATTTTCTTTAGACTGTCAGCAGAGGCCGACTTGCCCACGTTGTAAGCCACACCACGCCTACTCATGCTCTGAGCCGACACGCCGAAGCCACGATAGGAGGTGCCGTGAAGCATGCGGCTGCGGAGGTAGGACGACACGCCGCCGTCAACGGGCGACAGAGAGAACGTGTTTTGCCCAAACCGCGCATGATAGCCCATGGCGGTGAGAGCCTCGAACAGTTGGGTGTATTGGGCATAAAGGACTTCTTTTGACGGCAACGCCTTACATGCTATCATGTTGGTGCGAAGCTCATAGAGCGTGACCTGTTGGGGGCGAAGCGTGCCAAGGATGCTGATGTCGGCAGCAATGCTCGCCTGGGTTTGCCCCGGCAAGCCATACATAAGGTCAACATTAACCTTTGACATGCCGCAAGCGACAGCCATGTCGAGCACACGCGCCATAGAAGCGACGCTCTCCACAGCACGGTTCTGACGGCACAACACATCGCCACTGGTGGTCTGCAAACCAAGCGACAGGCGGCGCACACCACTTGCCGCTGCACGCTCCAGCTTCTGACGCGACACAGAAGCGAACGTGCCTTCTATGCTCGGCTCATAATCGGCAGCAAGCAGCAGGCCGTCTACTGCCTCATCATAGACGTCGAGGAGCAAACCAAAAGCATGGTCAGACAGAGCCATGGGGGTGCCGCCGCCGATGTCGAAGCCCGCAAGACGAAAGGTTCCCATCTGCTCACGGAAACGCCTGATGTCGCTCCGCAACACTTCCACATAATGGGTTTGCGTGGCCTCATCGGGCAGCACCATGCGCGTGTATTCGCAAAACGAGCACAGCCGTTTGCAGAAAGGAACGTGGACATACATCGACAGCTCTTGCTCGCCGTCGAAAGGCAAAACCTGCTTGCCAACGAAGGGTTGCTTGCCGTCGAGGGGTCGCTCGCCGTCGAAAGACAGCTCGTCCCCACCCCATCGGTAGCATGCCCAATGGTCAGGACGCAACGGATAGGAGGTGTTCCATTGTGGCTGATGCTTGCGTTGCTCAAACAGCGCTGCTATGTTGTCGTTTGTCTTCATTCGTTTCTTATGCTTTTGAGAAACATTAGATCTCAAAAAATTTTGCACATGTCCGTTATCTTCACTCGCAAAGCGAGTTAACTTCCTTTTTAGTGACGGTAAAAAAATAAATTGGTATGATTTGAGCTTTATATTTTTGAGCTATTTTTCTCACTCGAAGAGGGAGTGTAGCGGGCTACACGACCGATGAGAGGGAGGAAAATAGCCAAAAAGATAAAGCAGATACCATCTTTATATGATACATATTTCTCTCAAATCGTACCAAGTTGTTTTTTTAGCGTCACTTAACTCCCGATAAATTCCATCACCAGCAACTTCAGTCAAAAAATAATGTTATCGTTCCCGAACCCCTGCCTCAGATGCTTGCCGTCGAAGAGCAGCGACGACTCACAGTAGGCGCGGTTGGCATAATGGCGCATGTAGATGTCGAGCACCCGCAGATTGCGGTTGTAGAGATAATTGCTGCAACAGCAGTTGCGCCCACGGTTGCGGCTCTCGGTAAAATAGCAATGAGGTATGGTGTCGAGCTGCAAGGCAGAAAGAGGAACGAACCGCTCATGACAATAGGCGTTAACATCCATAAGAGCCACAAAGCCGAGGCGTGTGATGCCGAGGTCGAGGCAGAAGTTCATCATGCGATGAGCCTCGGCGGTGGAGTCGACATATCCGCGCACGAGGTTACAGCTGGCGTTGAGCTTCATCATGTCAATGCCCTCAAAGCGAAGCGCCGACGGCAGGATCTCCGTGCCGTAAAGCTCTGACAGCCGCTGGCGGTCGTAGTGGTGGAGCGACATGGAGACAGAATCGAAGCGAGGGTGCTGCATGAGACGCTGCGACGACGGCAGCAGTCCGTTGGTGTTGAGGTGAACATGTATGTCGTCATACCGGCTTTTCGACAGCTCCTGCAGCAGCTCCTCCACCAGCGGCGCCACCACAGCAGGCTCGCCACCCGTTATGTTGAAGCGGTTGATGATGATGCGGTTGCGTTGCAGCTCATCAACCACGCTGAAGAGCTTAGCCGTGTCAAACGGCCCCGTGGTGTGAGGAGCGCCAGCGTTGGAGCAGAACAGGCAACGGGCGTTGCAACCATCGGTGACCTTGACAAAGAGGTTTACGGCGGGCGGCACCCTTGATCCGGGTGTGTCGCCATGACAGCAGTCGGTGGTCTTGACGCTTATCTCATGTCCGAAAATGCTTACACCCATCACTCGTCTCCCCCGTTGTTTGCCTTGCGCCAGTCGTCGAGCAGGCTCCATATAAACGTGTTTTTCTCTTCTTGGGTGTCGAAGAGCATCATGCCTCCATTGCAGATGAACACGGGCAAGGTGGTGTCTTCGAGCGGCACAAAGCAATTGCCTGTCTCAACATAATGTTTGTCTTCCTTAAGAATGGAGCGAACAAGCTGATACTCATACATGTCTTGTACCTCGTTGGCGCCATAAGGTCTTGCCACACATGCCTTAACGTAATGACGGTCAGGGTAGCGCGGGTCTCTGCCCCACACGTTTTTGCCGTACATGTATGTGGGGGCAGCTCCGCCACGCCAGGCTTTCTTCACCGTAAAGCTACAACTTACATCCTCGTCTCGGAAGTTGCGTTGCAGCACAGCCGCCAAGCCATACTTGCGCACGCCGCGCTCATGACGGCGATACATAAACTCGCGCAACAGGTTACCGTCGAGCTGTCCTGTGGGCGCCAGCTCCGGCCAGAAGCGTTGCAGGTATCGGCGGAACGTGTCTTTCACGTCGGGGCTAAAAGCGAAATAATAGTCTTCGGGGTTGGGACCGCAATGATTCACGCCACCCGAGGCTTTGAAGAAATCGTTGCACAGGTCGTCGGCACTGGTGTAACGCCTGAACTCGTTGAGATAAGCCACCAGGCGGATGGTCTTGTCGACCACATAGTCGCGGTAAGCGCCATACACGCCATGATAGCCCACGGGCGAGAGACGGTCGCGCAGCAGGTCTATGTCGAAATGGCCATCGCGGAAACACTCTTTGGCGTAGCACCACATGGAACGCAAGCTACAGTTGAACGCCACATCATCGCCGCCCATGCGAGCCATCTCCAAGATCTCCATGAGCGCGTTGTAAGCCTCATCGGGCGAGGAGAAGCCCTGTCGCGCGTTCAGAGCGGCAAGCATGTCGACAAGCGTGCGCATCTGTCCCTTAACCTTTCTTGTGAAGAAGGCGGGCAGCGGCAACCGTTTTTCGCGTATGATGAGATGACGACTGCACTCGCGGTCAAACTCGGCATTGACCTTCAACATCCATTCGGGCAACATGTCGAGAGCGGCATCGACCAACGCGGCAGGCATCTCGCGATACATGGCATAGGCCATGGGGCCGGCAATGGCACAGAGCGTGTCGGCATCGCCGCCAAGAGCTATGCAACGGCGCAGGCAGTCGACATAGCCATAAGAAGAAAGAAGGCAGATGAGGGCCGCGGGCACGGTCTTTTGGCACGTCTCGTCAAAGGTGTAGCGCGGCTTTATGTCGTCATAAGAGAGCGATGCCCACTCGGGATAATAACGTTGAAGCACATTCTCTTTCACATAGTCGGCACCACGTCCTGTCTTTAAGAAAAAGACGGTGAGGGCTGTCGCCACCGCTCCTTTTATGCCCTCTGGGTGGTTGTGGGTGGGCATGGCGGTGAGAGATGCCATGCTCACACACTCGGCCTCGCTCTCTGCCAGCCATCCTGCCGCCGAACAGCGCATGGCGCTGCCGTTGCCGAAGCTGTTGTAGGGTTGAGGGTTTGACGAGCTGACCCATCTCATGAAGTTGCCTCCATAGCCTGCCCACGGGTGCTGGCGGCAACGTGTGTGCAGGTTGTCACCCATGTTGAGGTCGCGGAGCAGCGCCTCGGCACAAGCGAAGGTGCAGACCGTGTCGTCGGTATACTTGGCTTTCGGATGGAAGAACACCACGTCTTCCTCTTTCTTTGTAGCATTAAACTCGTATGCGCTTCCTGCGATGTCGCCAATGGCTGCGCTAAGCAACAGATTGTCCATAATGAAAAGGTGTTTGTGGGGGATAGAATTGTTTCTGTTTCGTAAGCAAAACTTACATTGGCAAAATTATCAAAAAATCGCGAATTATCATTACTTTTGCAGTCGGAAAAAAAGAAAAGGAACAAAAAAAATAAAAAAAAGAAAGAAAACAAGCAATGACACATACAACCCTTTTGCTCACACGCCACGGCGAAACGGTGGACAACGTGAACCAGATAATGCAAGGACAGACTCAAGGACAGCTCACCACCCACGGACGCGAACAGGCTGAGGTGGTGGCGAAAGAGATGGCAGACAGGCAGATCGACGTTTTCGTGTCGAGCGATCTCAAACGCGCCATCGACACTTGCCACATCATAGCCCTACCCCACAAAGCACCTGTTGTGACCACGCCTCTGCTGCGCGAGCGCGACTGGGGAAGTTTCACAGGGCGTTACATACCCGACCTGAAAGGAGAGCCATGGCCTGACGACATTGAGACGATGGACGACCTGAAAGCGCGTGCGGCACACTTCATCGAGTTCATACGCCGCAGCTATCCCGGAAAGACGGTCTTGGCCGTGGGCCACGGCATCATTAACAAGGCCATACAAAGCGTCTATTATGACAAGCCCACAAACAAGATTGTGCCGATGAAAAACGCTGAGGTGCGCGTGCTGGAGCTTTGAAACAGATGGCTTAGTGACGGTAAAAAAAAATCTCACGACTTGCTCAGGAGCACTTATCCCTTGCAAGTCGTGAGAAAAAAATTAGACCAATAATATTCTTTTATAACCCTTAATTGTCTTTTCTATAATCTTTTTATTATCTTTTTTATAACCCTTGATTATCTCTTTAAAATTACCTTCTTTATCCAATCAAAATTTTTTCAATCTTCACTCTTCACTTAATTCATCTTCTGCTGCCAAACGAGCCATGACCGCCACCACCGTGGTTGCCGCCTCCACCGAATGAGCTTCCACCGCTACGGCCACCGCCGAACGAGCTTCCACCGCTACGGCCACCACCGAATGAGCTTCCACCGCTGCGGCTGCCACCGAACGAACTGTTGCCGCGGCTTGGAGCTACGCTGGGAGCGCTTGGACGACTGCTTCTTCCGAACGAAGAGCTACCGCGTCCGCCACCAAACGATGATGAAGAGCGACGACCTGAGCCGAAGCTTGAGCCTGATGACGATGAGCTACCCTCGTTACGACTGGGTGAGAACGTGTTGCGGGGCGTGCTTGTCGTTGAGCCTGAGCGTCTGCTGCCAAAGGTGCTCTGCGAGTTGCCGACGGTGCTGCGGGTGCTGCTCTCGCGACCATTGCTGCCAAAAGCGCTGTTGCCACGAGAAGAAGCTGAGGAGCGGCGACCTGAACCAAACTGAGCGTTGTTGCCGTTAACGTTGCCATTGCCGAACGAATTGTTACGGTTGGCGTTGCCGAACGAGCTGTTGTTACGGTTAGCGTTGCCGAACGAGCTGTTGTTGCGATTGGCGTTGCCGAACGAGCTGTTGTTGCGGTTAGCGTTGCCGAACGACATGGTTCCGTTGTTCATCATCGGCGGGCGCTGGGCTGTGCCGAACTGGGTGCGGCTGCTGGGGTTGCCGCTATAGCCGTTGCCGAAATCGCCACGACGGAAACCGTCGCGCATTCCGAAATAGTTGTTATGATGCGGCGGACAGATGCGACGGTCGCGATACCATGAGCGACCACCGTTCATGTGCCAGCTGTGACCGCCACGATACTCTATGTAAACGGTGGGACGGCCAAAGAAGAAATAGTCGCGATACGGGTAGCGGGCATAAACGCCGAAATGCCAATAGCCTGCGTTCCAGTAGAGCGGACGATAGAAATAGGCGGCGTCACAGAAAGCACGATACTGCCACGACAGCAGGATGTAGCTGAGGTCGAGGTTGCGACGCTCCCAATAGGGACCATACAGGTCGTCGACGGTGTGCACACCCATCAGGTAGTCGAGGTTTATCTCGTATGCTGCCTCATACTGCTCGTCGGTGAGGTTAAGTTCATACGCCATCTTGTCGGTGAGGAACAGCGCCTGCTGACGGGCCTGCTCATAACTCATAGCAGTTGCCGACACGGTCATCATGACCATTGCTATAAGGGCGAATATAAACTTTTTCATAATCTTATATCTTTAAACTTGTTCTTTACTGTTGTTTTCTTTTCTCTGATGCAAAGGTAGCAACTAAAAAGAAGCTTGCAAAAGGATTTTCCCTATATCGGGGTGGAAAATCCCTACATCATCAATGGTCATAACGCAATAAAACCCACGCGCGAACGTTATTTAAAGAACTAACAGACGTTTAAAGAAGAAAAACTGAATTTCATTATCATGAAGATAACTTCAATAACAGCCATGCTCTTGCTGGCCACACCATCAATAATGGCACAGGCCGACTGGCACGACAGCGATTCGCTGATAAAGGCGGAGCCGACCAAAGACCTTGCCTACAAGGTAGAGATGCAGGCATCGGCCTCGAAAGGAAAGACACCGCTGTGGCTCAACGCCAACAGGCACGGTCTCAGTTCGCTCGACAAGACCAACGGTTACATAAGGGCAGCCATTGAGCGACCGCTGCACACCGACTCGCTGCGCCGCTGGGGCTTGGGCTACGGGCTGGACATCGTGGCACCGCTCCACTACACAAGCCATTTCATCGTGCAGCAAGCCTATGTGGAAGGACGATGGCTGCACGGCACGCTGACCGTGGGCAGCAAGGAGTGGGACATGGAGCTGAAAAACAACCGTCTGAGCTCAGGCTCACAGACCCTTGGCATAAACGCGCGCCCCGTGCCACAGGTCAGGCTGGCTCTGCCACGCTATTGGACCGTCCCGTTGCTCAACGGATGGGTGCAGCTAAAGGGACACATTGCCTACGGCATGATGACAGACGACTCGTGGCAACACGACTTCACGCATAAGCAGAGCCGCTACGCCGACAACGTGCTCTACCACTCGAAGGCTGGATACCTGCGCATTGGCAAAGACGAGGACCTGTATCCGCTGAGTCTGGAGATGGGACTGGAGATGGCTACCCAGTTTGGCGGCACACCATACCAGCGCAACGGACAGGGCGAGATGGTTGCCGTTCCTACCAACAAAGGCCTCAAAGCGTTCTGGAACGCGTTCCTTCCCGGAGGACAAGACGACACAGACGGAATGTATGGCAACAAGGAGGGCAACATCTTGGGCAGCTGGGTGATGAGAATAAACTACAACTCCGAGACATGGCGACTGGGCGTGTATGCCGACCATTTCTTCGAGGACCACAGTCAGATGTTCATGCTCGACTATAACGGCTACGGCCAAGGCGAGGAGTGGAACACATGGAAGGACCGCCGCTACTTCATGTATAGCCTCAAAGACATGATGCTCGGAGCTGAGATGAACATCAAGTATGGCACATGGCTTCGAAACATTGTGTTCGAGTATCTCTATACGAAATACCAGAGCGGACCATACAACCACGACCGCACGCAGAACATCAGCGACCACATTGCCGGCTGCGATGACTACTATAACCACGGCACTTACACCGGATGGCAACATTGGGGACAGGTCATCGGCAACCCGCTGTTCCGCTCGCCTATATATAATACCAACGAGAAGATCGGTGTCTACGACAACCGCTTCGTGGCGTTCCACTTAGGCTTTGACGGACAACCCACCGACCGCTTGTCGTACCGCGCCCTCGCCACATGGCAAAAGGGATGGGGAACCTACTTGTACCCTTTCACAAAGGCGCACCAGAACGTGAGCTTCATGCTCGAGTCGACATACCACTTCAACAACGGTTGGCAAGCCACAGCCGCTTATGGCATGGACTTCGGCAGCAACCTTATGCTCGGCCATAACGCAGGAGGACAGATAACGGTTTGCAAGAAGGGACTTTTTAAAGGTAAAAAAGTAAAAAGGTAAAAAGGTAAAAAAAGGGCTGACGCCGTTGGAAGGGAAAAACGAAAAGGGAAAAGTGAAAAATTCCATAAACTTTTTAAAGGTAAAAAAGTAAAAAGGTAAAAAAAGGGCTGACGCCGTTGGAAGGGAAAAACGAAAAGGGAAAAGGGAAAAGAGAAAAATCCCATAAACTTTTTAAAGGTAAAAAAGTAAAAAGGTAAAAAGGGCTGATGCCGTTACTGTTTATAAGAGAAAAGAGAAAAGAAAAAAGAAAAGGGAAAAATATTATAGCTTGGCTAATTGAGAAACAATGAAAAAAGCGATATATACAGCCATTGGCGCAACCATGATTGCGGCCATGACATCATGCACGATAGAAACCAGCGACAACGGCAATTTTGACGGGTTCTGGCATCTGGAGAAAGTGGACACGCTGGCAACAGGCAACACGCTCGACATGTCAGGAAAGCGCGTGTTCTGGGGCGTGCAATATAAGCTCTTAAGCGTGCGCGACACCGACAAAGAAGGCATTCACGGTTATTATTTACGCTTCCGCCAGACAGGCGACAGCATAATAACCAGCACTCCTTATAAGGACAACTGGCATGAGGACAAAGGCGACAACGGCGGCGACCACCCCATCGACGACCCCACCCTGCTGGCCCCTTATGGCATAAATAACCTTGAAGAAGGCTTTGCCAAAGAGAAGCTGACAGGCGGCAGAATGGTGCTACGCTCAAAGACGCTACGTCTCCATTTCAAGAAGTTCTGAAACTCCAAGGGCTTAGCACTAAAAGGCTACACTCCCATGTCGAAGCTGAACATACAGACAAAAATAGAGCACAGATTCATTTAAATTAGTTTTGAGCACCATCCTAACAAATAAATTTTGTAAATTTGTGGGAAAATATCGTACCGTATGAAATATCCTATTGGAATCCAGACTTTTGAAAAGATTATAGATGGAGGTTTCGCCTATATCGACAAAACCGACCTGGTATACAATCTGGCTGTAGGTGGCAAGACTTACTTTCTGTGCCGTCCACGACGGTTCGGGAAAAGCCTTCTTGTATCGACTCTCGAAAGCTATTTTCTCGGCAAAAAAGAACTGTTCAAGGGACTGGCAATCTACAAGCTTGAAAAAGAATGGAAACAACACGCGGTGTTTCACATAGATTTCAGCATCGGAAATTATCTTAACGACGGCACACTGGAAGAGGTTATTTCAAGCAAGCTTACAGAATGGGAGAAACAATATGGCATTATAAACAGCGACCGCGACATAAACATACGGTTTGCAAAAATACTTAAAGCAGCTCACGAAAAAACTGGGCTTGGGGCCGTGGTGCTGATTGACGAATATGACAAGCCCATTCTTGACGTGCTCGATCTCGACTTCAAGGTTGAGCATCTTGGCAAACAGGTGTCGCTGGAGGAAAAGCACCGCAACATAATGAAATCGTTCTACACCACGTTCAAAGGAGCAGATGCCGACCTGCGCTTTGTGCTGCTTACGGGTGTTACAAAATTTTCGCAGGTAAGCATGTTCAGTGGCTTCAACCAACCTGCCGACATCAGCTTGGACAGCAAATATGAAGCAATCTGCGGAATAACAAAAGACGAGCTGAAGGGATATTTTGCGGAACAGATTGCAGAACTGGCCAAAGAATATGAATGTAGCTATGACGAGATGCTACAAAAACTGAAGAAGAAATATGACGGATATCATTTCAGCAAACACATGACCGACATATTCAACCCGTTCAGCATACTTAACGCTTTCAGCCAGATGGATCTCGGCAACTATTGGTTCAAGAGTGGCACACCAACCTATCTTGTACGACTGCTGTCGCATTTTGACCAAAACCTTAACGAACTTATTGGAAAGTATTATGCCACCAGCCAGTTTGACGATTACAAGGCCGATATGGAAATGCCGCTGCCTATGATCTATCAAAGCGGCTATCTTACCATAAAAGGTTATGACCGCGACACAGCCTCATACATGCTTGACATACCCAACAATGAAGTGAGTGAAGGCTTGCTTACATTGCTGGCCAACAGCTACCTAAAGACGAAAGAAGATTCAACCAGTTGGCTCCTCCGCTCTGTACAGATGCTGAAGAAAGGAGAACTTACTGAGTTTATGGAATCAATGAAAGCATTCATGGCAAGCATACCATACAGCACACGCCGCAAGAATACAGAGCCCGAATATGAACGCTATTTCGGCTATACATTCTATCTATTACTCAGAATGTTAAGTTGCTACATTACATTCAGAGAGAAAGAAACGAGCCAAGGTAGGGCCGACTGTATTTATGAAACGCCAAACGATGTATACATCTTTGAGTTCAAGTTGGACGGATCTGCCGATGCGGCCTTAAAGCAGATCGAAGATAAGGGATATGCAAGAGAATATGCCACAGAAAAGAGGACAATACACTTAATCGGTGTAAATTTCTCTTCACAAAAGGGCACTATAGATGAATGGAAGACACGAACTGTTTAGAGACGATATAAAAAAGTGAGGCACTTAGACCTCGTAAATGACGTATTTAGCAAGTGTAAATGACGCATTTACGAGGTCTAATTGCCTCAGTTGCTTTTAAACCCTGGTACGAATGTGACTTACAAACATGCTTTGCAAAGGATGCAAAAATGTTAAAACGGGAGCATTTTTACCCTAATTTTGCATAAATATACAGAATGACAGAAAGATAGCAAACAAGACTTTGTCCTTTCACAATGCATAAAATTATAGTTAAAATTCAATCACGAATTATTAATAGTTCTTAAATACGCCCTTCTTTTGTCATTAAGCCTCTTTGAGGTCGTCAAAGAGGCTTAATGAGCTCCTCAAAGAGCCTCTTTGACAACGTCAAATGGGCACTTTCATTTTGTCAAATGGGCTTAATGGGAAACTGAATAAATATACGACTCAAAGTGCATATTTATGCATCTGATGAGGAGGCTGTTTTTTTTATTTCTGACCACCAGATATGCGCCGTACCT
Source organism: uncultured Prevotella sp. (assembly GCA_900543975.1). Taxonomy (GTDB): domain Bacteria; phylum Bacteroidota; class Bacteroidia; order Bacteroidales; family Bacteroidaceae; genus Prevotella. The sequence goes on from UQTI01000057.1 coordinate 16,549, forward strand.
TCTTTTTCCACATCGTTGGTTGGCTCAAAAACCTCCAGATCTGTCTTTTTGCCGTAGCGCGGCATCGGGTGACATTAGGTGACATTAGGTGACATTAGAAAAAGCCCTTAATGTCACCCGTAAACAGCTGATTATCAGATAGCTGTCTTGAGTGGTGACAATAGTGATATTATTTTGAAGAAAAAAATTCATATAAGACTAATTCATAGATGGAATGCTCAGTTTTGCAGATATCCCTTTACCTTGTTTCGGGCAGCAGTAAGACTGAAGGACTTAGGGTCGAATCCACCTCCAAGCCATTCTATCATCTCCTCATACTCCTCATCAGCAGGATTCTTGAGCACATTGAGCAAATGGCGATAGCCGCAAACTCCACCACAATCCTCTGGAGGACAGGCACCACTTCCCTTCAGCAACTCTACTTTCACCATTTCGTTATCATCTACGGCCTGCTTCTCTACCAGAGTTATCTCATGAACCCAGCTGTCTCCGAAGTCATATTCCCATTTTATCTTACTTTTCACCCTGCTCAACAAGCTACCTATCGTACATTTACTAGCATCCTCCTGCATGCCTACTACCCAGGCATCATCGCTAGGTTCTGCATAATAAGTCTTACCAGCTATAAACTGGTTGAGATGATAGCCTTCCCAGCCCACTGCCCGAACCAGGATTTCACCTAAGTGATTCAAAGTCAAATCAGAGGGAACAACCAACTGGCGATAAACTTTGCGCGGCGAACCTTTCAAGGTAACATCCAGGATGAGTGCATACTTTCGCTTGCCTTTTCTCGCTGGTTTAGCTTTTGGTTTGCCTGGTTTGTAACCACACTCCTTATAGAACAAGGCATCAGCATCGCGCTCGTCATCAGCATCGCACTCGTCATCAGCACCAATAAACCAGTTATCGTCATCCTCATCATCGTCATCGTCATTAAACCAGTAGTTATCCACATCAAAGTTGCAGTCTTCGCCTTCAAGCAAGAGATTCAAGAGTTCCTTGAAATCTGCAAAACCAACAATCCGCTCATCTGTTCCCTTAGAAAGCAACTTGGTTATTTCCTTGAATCCCCCCTTGATAATCACCGGCTGTATGTTAAATTGCTTATAGATGTCCTTAACCAGAGGCAACAGATCTACCGCCTTTATTTCAGCAAGAGCTTCCACCAGCCAATCCATCGTCATGGCAGGGATAGTCACCTCTACACATGATTTCAGTACATCCGCAGCCCATACCAATACCTGCAGGCGGCAGAAAGGATTCTCCACAGCCATCTGTACCACAGCCTTGAAGATAATCGGATAAGCTTCTGGCAAGAATCCTTCGGTCTTTATTGTCTCTTTCAGTTCATCAAGATGCCCCACGCCTACATGAGCCAAAATCAGGGTAATGGTATCTTCGAACGTACCGAAATAAAACTCATAGAAGTCCATATTCTGCTTCAACAATTCGAGGATAATATCAAAGAGTCCTGTAAGCTTGAAATCATCTACCAGCTGGAAACCAGCTACCATAGGCAAGGAGGTGGCGTTCTCCTCCTGTGCGAAACTGCGCGTCAATCCGTCAGCAAGAATGTGCATAAAGAAATTACGCATTGCATCTTCCTGCTCTTGATGCGAAAGGGAAACCATCTCATTATGAGCCACTTCATACGCATGAAGAACATCGCTTGGCAAGGCTGCACACAATAAAGTCTGCAGATATCCCGCCAAAGGCTTTACCTCCTTGGTATAGTCGGGCCGCTGATAAGTGTATGTATCCTCCAGCTCATCATCCAGAAGGCTTCCCGACTGTGCGATATTTTTGAGATCAACCATCAACTGCATTTTCTCTTCGGGTGACATTTCGCTCAACATTTCGCTTAGCGCATCCAACACAGGATTGCCGCTGCCTTTACTTATTTTCTTCTTTGCCATAAATTCATTTTTTTCTAATTCTTTCTTCTTCTTTAATTTTCAAAAATCCACAATAAGGATGTTTTGCTTCAACAGCTGTCAATGACTTATCAATTGAAACAAGCTTTCTCCGTTATTACCAGCACATGGCTTTCGTCGCTCAGTGTGGTGGC
>UQTI01000058.1 GCA_900543975.1 uncultured Prevotella sp.
TTCAGATGCTGCCTGGCGACGTGCTCGTGGTGGAAGGCATACACGCCCTCAACCCAGAGCTCACGGCACAGATTCCTGACGACATGAAGTTTCGCGTCTATGCCTCTGCCCTCACGACCATTCTGCTCGACACCCACAACTACATCCCCACGACCGACAACCGTCTGCTGCGCCGCATCATACGCGACTACAAGTATCGTGGCTGCTCGGCCGAAGACACCATACGCCGTTGGCCCAGTGTGCGTGCCGGCGAGAACAAGTGGATCTTCCCCTATCAGGAGAATGCCGACGTGATGTTCAACACGGCGATGATCTATGAGCTTGCCGTAATAAAAAAACAGGCCGACCCCGTGCTTGAGGCCGTGCCTGAAAACTGTGACGAGTATGCCGAGGCTTATCGTCTGAAAAAATTTCTCGGCTATTTCCACGCCGTAGACTATGACAAGCTGCCCCCCACCTCGCTGCTTCGCGAGTTTTTAGGGGGCAGCACGTTCACTTATTAAAAAGGAGTTAACGGAAGTTAGAAGGAATTTATCATTCCCTTCGGTCGTTCAGGAAGATAACGGACAATAGCCTTAGAACTCAAACTGTAAGACATATGTCCGTTAACTTCCATTAACTCCCTTCTAACTTCCCTTAACTCCCATTAACTCCCTTCAAAAAATTCACTTTTCCTTATCCTCCGATGGCGGTGCCACCAGCTTGTCGGCACCCCACTGTTTGTTGGGATGTTTGCCCATGACGAGCACCAGGCGGCCACCGTCTTTTATGTCGTCGTGTGAGAACCAGGGCTTGTTCCAGGGCTTGCCGTTGAGCGTGGCGCTCTGGATATACTTGTTATCCTCCGAGTTGTTCTGAGCCTCAACGACAAACGTCTTGCCGCCAGGCAGCGACAGCGTAGTGGTGTTGAAGAGCGGGCTGCCGATGTTGTAGGCAGGGAAGCCCGGCGTCACGGGGTAGAAGCCAATGCTTGAGAACACCACGAACGAGGTCAGTCCGCCGCCGTCCTCATCGCCCGGAATGCCCATCACGTCGTTGCGGAACCATGTGCGGAGCACCTGGCGCACACGCTTCTGTGTCTTCCACGGCGCACCGGCATAGTTGTAAAGATAAGGAATGTGCAGCGACGGCTCGTTGGCCATGGTAAACTGTCCTATGTTGCCTGTTTGGTCGGGCAGCTGCTCATAAAACTCGCGCTTGCCACGTCCCATAGGCTCTGCAAAGGTGGCATCGAGGTTTGCCACAAACTTGTCTCGTCCGCCCATCAGGTTGATGAGGTCCGCCATGTTGTGCTGCACATCCCAGCGGTAGGTCCATCCGTTGTTCTCGTCATAGGTGTCGCGTGCGCCTATGCCACCCGAGAAGCGATAGTCGAACGGCTCAAGAAACTTTCCGTCCTTGTCCTTAGGATGGAAGAACGCAGTCTGTGGGTTGAACAGCGTGCGATAGTTGTGCGACAGCTCGGCATAGCGCTTCGTGTTCTTCTTGTCGCCACGGAAGGCGGCAATGCGCGAGAGGCACCACAGGTCGTAAGAGGTGCCGAGGCTCACGGCCACAGGCTGACGCTTCTCGAAGCCCGACACGTTGGGATCGGTCTCCTTCTCACCGTCACGCAGGGCAGGTATGAAGCCGTTCTTCCAGTAGAACTCATCGATCCATCCCGCCTTGTTGCCGCACCACGGTGCGAGTGTCTTCTCCTCAATGCCCTTACGGCAATAGTCGAAGCCGCGCTTGGCATCAACCTTCAGTCCTTTCCACAGCGCGTCGGCCACCATTGCCACACCGTGGTTTGAGTTCATGCGGCGCGAGTCGCCCGTGATCTCGGGGAACGTAGGCATCCACTGTGTGCCCATCTGCTCCGCCATACGCAGGTACGAGTCGATGATAGGCTCCTCCACCTCGGGTGAGAGCAGGCAGCGCAGGGGGTGTGCGGCGCGGTAGGTATCCCAGATCCAGTCGTCGGTGTAGAACGGTGTTCCGCCGTCCTCATGCACCTTGCCGTCATAGGCGCTGAAATAGCGTCCGTCCTCGCTCAGGCACACGGGGCGCTCGAACGTGCGATAATAAGAGGTGTAGAGCACCGTCTTTTGGTCGTCACTGCCACCCGTAACGCTGATTTTCGAGAGTGTTGTGTTCCACGTCTCTCGCCCCGCCTTCTTGACGGCAGCAAGATTAAAGCCGTTCTGCTCGCGGTAGAGGTTTTTCTTTGCCTGGTCGCTGCTTATGAACGACACGCCGTAGCGCAGGCTCACCTTCTTTGTGCCGTCGGCAAAGCGCATGGCGGCGCAGGCGTTGCTTCCCTCAGCCTTCTTGTCGGCCTCCACCTTACCATCCTTCAATATGCCCGCCTCAACGGGCTGCGCGTCAACCTCGGCGTAGATATAGACGCGTGTGCCGTCGGTCACCTGTTGGTAGCCGCTCACCCATCGGTCGCCCATGGTTATGGCGCCGCGTTGCGAGTTGACCATGATGTAGAAGGGCTTTCCCTGCTCCATGGGCTCTATGTCGTAGATGGCGCTCTGCGGTGCCACGGCATAGCGTGCCGCGATGGTGTTGTCAGCCAGCTCGATGTCAAACGAGTAGGGTGTGATGTGCTCATTGTCCCATGTCGATGCCACCACCGGCTGTGGGTTGTCGCCGAGATAAGGCGAGATGCTGAACGCCGAGCGTTCGCGGTGGTTTGTCACGATCACGGGCAGGCCGTTCACCTTCTCCGAGGTGTAGTCGGCGCGTGCCGGATAGACACGCAACATGCTGTTAGGCAACTGAACAGTTGCGAACGTTGGAACGAGCAAATGACTGATGTTTCCGATGTACGGATTTACATAGTCGACCGGTTGCTTTGTCTGTGCCCATACTGTGTTCCCTGTAAGAAGGGCGCAAGCCAGCAGAGCCATGGTTTTAAATTTTAAAAATGTCATTATTGTTTGGTTTATTAAATTAAAGCCCCACCCCCGCTATAGGAATGTTGATTTTTGAATTTTGAATTGTCGGCTTTCAGCCGATGTTGAATTTTCGAATTTTGATTTTTCCTTTTTTAAAGGCTATCGAATTCTTCACTCATCACTCTTCGTTCTTCACTTAAAAGAGGCTATCGAATTCTTCACTCTTCGTTCTTCACTTTTCCCTTTTCAAGGCGTCAGCCTTTTTCTTCTTTTCCCTTAAATAGCCTTGACTATTGAATTCTTCACTCTTCACTTTTCACTTTTCCCTTTTAAGAACCCTTTCTTTCAGCAAGAACGTAGCGTTTTGGTTTCGTGCCACCCCGCGCGTGATCTTATAAGAATAGGTCACAGCGGCGCCAAGCTCGATCTCGAAGCACCAGTTGTCGAAGCGTTCAGGTTGCTCGTCGGCAATGCGCGACAGCTCTAGGTCGTGGGTCGCGATGATGCCCGTCACCTCACGTTGCGAGATATATTCGAGGAACATGCGCGAGCCGTTAAGCTTGTCGGCAGAGTTAGTGCCCTTAAGAATCTCATCGAGCACGATGAGCGTGTGCGGGTGCTCGTCACAATAGTTGACGAGCTGCTCCAGGCGCAGCAGCTCGGCGTTGAAATAGCTTATGCCGCGTGTCAGGTCGTCAGTCGTGCGCATGCTCGTGAAGAGATTGAAGCGTGAGAGACGCAGACTGTCTGCCGCCACAGGCATGCCGCAGACCGCCAGCAGCCAGTTTATGCCGACGGCACGCAGGAACGTGCTCTTGCCCGCCATGTTGGCACCCGTAATGATGTAATAGCGTCGGTTCGCGATAGAGAAGTCGTTGCCCACCGCCTTTGCCCCGAGAAACGGGTGACGCAAGCCGCGGCCCTCATAGCTCACGCCGTCGCCGTCGGTCACCTCAGCCCTCACCCCCTTCGGCGTGTTGTAAGCATAGGTTGCCATCGACACGAGAGCGTCGATCTCGCTCACCGCCTCCGTCCATTGGTCCATGTTCAGCGCGAAGCCCTTCTGCCAGCGTGCGAAGCGTCGCAGGAGGAACAGGTCGCTGAGGAGGAAGAGGTCAAAGAGGATCAGTCCGAGGATGTTGCCGCGTCGGTCGAGGGCCTTCACGATATGTCCTGCCTCGCGAAACGCCGCCACGGCTCCTGCCACCTCGCCGTGGAGCTGCTTCAGCATGGCGCTCTCCGGCTTCAGGTCGGCAATGTGTGCCACGACGCGCACGAACATCGTGATCTGCTCTTGCAGCTTGCCCGTGGCACGCATGGCCTCCATCAGGGTGCCGTGGCAGAGACCCAGCACGGCAGCGAGCAACGCTATGCCGCTCACCACCACCACGCCCGACGGCATGGTGGTCACAGATGCCAGCACGATGGTGTCAAAGAAGGCGGCAAGCGCCGTGAGCGCCACGACAGGGGTCAGGGGCGAGAGCACCCACCGCCCCACCTTCACCTTTGCCACGGCGTGCAGGGCACGCGCCACGCCTTCGGTGTCGACCTTCGCGCTCACGCCCTCGGCACAATAGTGCTTACGCCAGTCGGGCAGCGAGGCGAGCTCACTTACGGCATCGGCCTGAGCGTCGACGGTGTCGAGGCGTGGTGCCGAGAGCATGGCAGCCAGACGGTCACTGCCTCCTGTTGAGACCGTGCGGCAGATGCGGTTATAAAGGCTCTGGGGCCCGAACACGTCGATGTCGAACGTGTAGGGATGGTGCGCGTCGACATAACGCTGTCCGTCGTCGAAGGGTGCGAACGTGCCGTCAAGACATGCCCGCTCCCGCTGGCACACCTCACGCAGCGCCTCTGCCCGCTCCCGCCGCTCGTCGTTGCGCTCGTCTGTGCGGCGCACGCCCACATAGGCTACCAACGCCATGGCGGCAGCAGCTAACGTGGGCCATCCCCAGGGAGTTATGGTGTAGAGAACCACAAAGCCAAGGGCCATGGCGAAGAACATTATTTCTCCTGTCACAAGCAGGTGGCCACGGTGGCGCAGGACGGCTATCTTTTCGTTGTAACGCGCGATATTTCTCTCATAATATTGCTGTGGAGTTAGTTTCATGCTGCAAAAATACAAAAAAGCCGTCAACACGCCGTTTACATCCTTTGTTTCAGCACATTATTTAATATTTTTTCATGATTTCTTTTCTACCCAACCCACGAAACGCAATATTTATCTCTTTCTCTTCACCACATTCAAGAAAAAAGCGTAAATTTGCAGAAACAAAAAAGAAAAATAATAATAACATGAAAATAAAAGCAATTTTTGCAGCCGCGCTGATGGCGGTGGCAGCAATAAACATGACATCGTGCACGGAGAAGAAATTTCGTGTGGAGGGCACCATAAAAGGCGCCAACGACTCTACGCTCTACCTTGAGAACATGAGCTTGAACGGCCCCGTGGCTGTCGACTCGGTGAAGCTCTCGGAGGACGGAAAGTTCAGTTTTGCAGAGAAAGCGTCGGAGGCTCCCGAGTTTTACCGCTTGCGCATAGCAGGCCAGATCATCAATGTGGCTGTCGACTCAACAGAGACCATCGGCATCACGGCCGAATATCCGGGCATGGCATCCAACTATGTGGTGACAGGCTCAGAGGAGTGTATGAAGATCAAGGAGCTCGCCACCATGCAGATGGGCCTGCAGGCAAAGGTCAACGCCATTGCACAGTCGGCATACCTCGGCGTCGATGCCGTGGCTGACAGCATTGACCGCGTGGTGGAAAGTTACAAGAACACGGTGAAGTATCACTACATCTTCAAGGAGCCCATGAAGGCCTACTCTTATTTCGCGCTCTTCCAGACCATCAGTCTGGGCAACGCCTCATCGCTCATCTTCAACCCCCGCAACAGCGAGGAAGATGTCAAGGTGTTTGCTGCCGTGGCAACAAGCTGGGACACCTACTGGCCCAAGGCCGAGCGCGGCGAGAACCTGCACAACATCGCCATCGAGGGCATGAAGAACGTGCGCATAATACGCTCACAGAGAGCACAGACCATCGACCCGAGCAAGGTGTCGACAACGGGCATCATCGACATTCAGCTTGCCGACAACAAGGGCACCGTGCGCACGCTTTCTCAGCTCAAGGGCAAGGTGGTGCTGCTCGATTTCCATCTCTTCGCAAACGAGGCAAGCACCAAACGCATCATGATGATGCGTGAGCTCTACAACAAATATCACGCCCAGGGTCTGGAGATCTATCAGGTGAGCGTTGATCCCGACGAGCATTTCTGGAAGACGCAGACCGCTGCCCTGCCGTGGATCAGCGTGCGTGCCGACCAGGAGCACCAGAACGTGCTCGCCGACTATAACGTGCAGCAGATCCCCACCTTCTTCCTCATCACCCGCGACAACGCTGTCTATAAGCGCGACGCGCAGGTCAAGGACCTGGAGGCAGAGATCCGTTCGCTGCTGTAAGGGCAAGGGAACGTGCTTGGGTCCAAGGCCCAAGCATGGCTTCTAAAGTCCAATTGTAACAACCTCAGACAAGCGGAATGGCATTTGAGAAAGAGATTAACGATTACGAAAATCTGAGAACAAAATATCAGACGGTCGTGGTAGACAGGATGGATAGAGAAGAGTATCGCCAGTTTAACGAGATACGGTTCTCCACCCATTCGTGCGCCATTGAAGGCAACTCGTTCTCTGTCGACGACACACGGGAGCTGAAAGAAAAGGGGTTGGGCATGATACCCACAGGCAAGTCGTTGCTTGAGGCGTTTGAGATGCTCGACCATTTCAAAGCCTACGAATATGTGCTTAACAACACCGGCCATGCCCTTGACGAGGCGTTCCTGAAAGAGATTAACAGGCTCGTGACCTTGCACACGCTCGCCTATCGCTCACCCGATGCCACGCCAGGCGAATATACCACCACCGACATGGCGGCCGGCGACACCGTGTTTGGCGACCATGAGCAGCTCGTGGCAAAGGTGCCGCAGCTCCTGGCATCTACAGAGAGGGCCATAGCCTCATCGGCAGCTCACCCCGTGGTCTTGGCAGCACGTTTCCATGGCTTCTACGAGTATCTGCACCCGTTCCGCGACGGCAACGGCAGGACAGGCCGTCTGGTGAGCAACCACATTCTGCTGCGTATGGGCCATCCGATCATCATCATACCTTCCTCATGCCGCCAGGAATATATAACCTCCTTGCGCACGATACGCACCGAAGGCACCGATGAGCACCTTATCCGCATTTTCTTCAAGATGGCAATGACGAGAATGGCCGACGAGATCGGTCAGAAAGAAAAGAACACGCAACGCTTTAGAACGTTCATGTTTTGAACGCTTATGACCACAAACCGTCCTCGCGCTCGACTTTGTCGCTTGCCAGAGCAAGAAGAGGGCGAATATCCATAACCGCTGGTGAAGGGAGCGAAGCGACCGGAACCTGCGGTAGCAAATAAAGCTTAGACAAAACGTCCTCGAAGAGGGCGAATATCCGTAACCGCTGGTGAAGGGAGCGAAGCAACCGGAACCTGCGGTGGCAAATAAAGCTTAGACAAACCGTCCTCGCGCTCGACTTTGTCGCTTGCCAGAGCAAGAAGAGGGCGAACAGCAACAAAATTTATCCTTGCAATGTTCGCTCTCTTCGGGGATTTTTTCGTCCTCATATTTTTGCATATTTATGCATTTTCACCCCTCATTTTAGTGCCATTTTCAAAGAGCCCAACTTACGATTTGAAAGTGCCCATTTGACGTCCTCAAAGAGGCTCTTTGACGAGCTCATTAAGGCCCTTTGACAGCCTCAAAGAGGCCCTTTGACAAAAGCACCCCTATTTTAAGAGTTGTTAACAAAAACAATAAGTTAACCATCCTTTATTTTTCAAAATCAAAAGTAAAACCCCTATTTTTGTTTACAACCGCTGTTTTGGATATTTATACATTCCTCCCTCCCGTTTTTGCATATTTATTCATTTTCCCGCATCAACCAGATATCGGTATGTTCGCTGATTTTTTCCGTCTTTTCCTTGCTTTTATTCCGATAATAATGTATCTTTGCATCGACCTAAAGTTGGAAAAGTGGCAGAAATGACACCAAAACAGGTTGGAAAAGTGGCAGAAACAGCCCTAAAACGGGTTGGAAAAGTGGCAGAAACACCGCTAAAACAGGGTAGAAAAGTGACAAAAGAACAAATACATAACAAGTTTCGCTATGCTTAACAGAAAGATATACAGCTACTTGCGCAATTTCTTCAAGAACGAAAAGAAAGCTCTTCTTGTTGAGGGAGCCCGTCAGGTGGGCAAGACGTATGCTATAAGGAAAACGGGCAGCGAATGTTTCAAGAACGTGGTGGAGATAAATTTTATCAACCAACCAAAGTTTAGAGAAGCGTTCTCTGTGCCGTCAGATGCCAAAAACATTCTCTTGCGCCTGTCGGCATTGGCAAACACGACCTTGGAACCCGGCAACACACTCATTTTCTTTGACGAGGTGCAGGAGTGTCCGGAAATAGTGACGGCAATAAAGTTTCTGGTCGACGAAGGAAGCTACCGATATGTGATGAGCGGCTCGTTGCTTGGCGTAGAGCTGAAAGACATACGCAGCGTGCCTGTGGGTTATCTTACGGAGAAGCCGATGTTTCCGCTTGACCTGGAAGAGTTTGCCGAAGCGGTGGGCATGAGCAAGGAGGTCATGAACCATGTGAGGGTCTGTTATGAGGAGAAAAAGGCGGTTGACGAGGTCATACATGAAAAGATGAACGATCTCGTGCGCCTGTATCTTGTTGTCGGCGGAATGCCTGAGGCTGTGCAGAAATACATCGACACCAACAATCTGCAAACGGTGCGCTCAGCACAGCTTGACATCATGCACCTCTATGCCAAGGACATAGCCAAATATGACCCCGAGAACAAGCTTTACATAAAGAACATCTTTGACCTCGTGCCTTCCGAACTGAACGCCAAGAACAAGCGGTTCATCCTGAAGGCTCTCAACGAGAAAGCCAAGTTTGAGCGTTACGTCAACTCGTTTCTGTGGCTTGCCGATGCCGGCGTGGCTCTGCCTACATATAATGTGGAGGAGCCTCGTCTGCCGCTAAAGCTCGGTGAGCAGCGCAACCTGTTCAAGTTGTTTCTCAGCGATGTGGGACTGTTGGCGAGCCAATATGCCGTCAACATTGCCTTTGACCTGCTCAACGGGGTCTCTGAGATAAATTATGGTGCGATATATGAGAACCTTGCAGCGCAGGAGCTGCATGCACATGGCTACAACCTCTATTATTTTAACAGCAAGCGACAAGGCGAGCTCGATTTTGTGGTGGAAGACCGCGGCAATGTGCTGCCTATAGAGATAAAATCGGGCAAGGACTATAAGCGCCACAACGCTCTGTCTAACGTTATAGCGACACCCGAGTATAACATTCCTCAAGGCGTGGTCTTCTCTAACGGCAACCTGGAGGTTGTGGGCAGGATAACCTATTGTCCCGTTTACATGCTGATGTTTCTTCAGCCACAGACGTTTGCAGACGCCATTTTCAGGTTCAAGCCTTTGTGATGGGCTGTTGAAACTTTGTTAAGGGCTTATTGAAACTTTGTGACGGCTTGTTGAAGAACGGAAAAAGAATGTTTTAACGCTTCGCGCTTTTAAGAAAAACAAGGAGCGCGAAGCGCATTTTCTTAGCCGTTGTTCTTCAGGCTCTCCATAAACTTGATCAGACCCCAACGCACGGAGCGGAGACCAAACTGCTCGGTGTGAATGTCGTCGATCTTCACCCACATACACTCGGCGGCATCGTCGGCAGCCTGAAGCTTGCTCTCGTCTTCCACCTCGCAGATGAAGAACATGTCGAGCGTGGGGATGTCAACACCACTGAAACGGTAGATGTTGGGCTGACTGAAGATGTAACGTGCGCTTGTGACATTCAAGCCGGTCTCTTCCATGACCTCACGACACACACCCTCCTCGGCTGTCTCGCCAGGGTCGGCGAAGCCACCGGGCAGGTCGAGCGTGCCCTTGGCAGGTTCTTGCTTGCGTCGTTCAACGAGCAGTTCGCCCTTCTTGTTCATGATGAACGCCACGTTGGCGGCACTGGGGTTCATAAACAATTCGAAGCCACAGTTTTCACACTTGCGGCTCTTCTCACTATTCTCTACAAAATGATGACTGCCACACATGGGACAGTACTCATACTTCAGCAATGGATGCATCTTGGAATATGTTGTTATTGTTATCTTTTAGCTATCCTCAAAACCACCAATAGGCGGCTATTATCTTCTCTTATTGCGGCTCTAACATTTTCTTGTCAAGGTGAAATTAATGTTTTGACATCTTTATCCTATATGCCCGTTCACCTTTTTTTCATCTTCTGTCGCTTAACCTCCATTCATCTAAAGAATCTGATGTTCCAAAGAATCTGACGTTCTATAAAAAAACATCATTGTTTCTTAAAATTATCTCCATATCCTTACATAGGCAAAAGAATTTGCGAGTAGAACGCAAACAGCGCTACAGAGAGACAAAAGGTTGAATGACAGGCAGATAAACGAAACAGCTACATGCTAAGCGCCAACGGCGTTAGCCTTTTTTTACCTTTTTGCCTTTTTACCTTTTTACCTTTATAATTTTTTCGTCTGCAATATTACAAAAAAATAACTATCTTTGCAAATGATTGGGGCAAAACTTGATAGTGAGGCCCAAAGAAAAAAACTTATATCAACCCGTCACCCCAAACAAGCGGCCACGCGCTCCATCTTTACGCTGGCTAAAGCAAGAAGGCGGAAAAGCTCAAGCGAACGTCGCCGAAGGCGGCGAATATCCATAACCGCTGGTGAAGAGAGCGAAGCGAACGTAACCTGCGGTTATCACGGCAACAAAAAAACGTCCTCGAAGAGGGCGAACATAAGCAAGCTGTGCAAAGATTACATATGTTCGCCCTCTTCGAGGACGATTTTTTCTCTTCATGTGGACCGCAGGCTTCGCTGCCTTCGGCAGCTCAACCAGCGGTTATGGATATTCGCCGCCTTCGGCGACGCCTTCTTGTTCTGGCAAGCGACAAAATAGAGCGTCGCCACGCTCGCTTGAGATGATAATCGCTTAAAGATGTGCTTTTTATGCACTTACAAAATTCGATCAGCAAGCTGCCTTTACTTCACATTAAATCCTGTAACGTCGACCACAGGGTTGCCCTTGCGCATGTCCTCATTGTTCCAAGCCACCTTGATGGTGCGCTTCTCGCCGGGGAGGAGATGGAAGTAGTTGTCAGAATAGTCGACAGGCAGGATCTGGTCGCCGTCGCCGTCGAGGAGGTTCAGGCGCACCATCATGGCAGGAGTCTTTGAGGTGTTCTCCAAGGTGATGATGCGACGGCTCTTGTTGCAGCCCGCAGCCTGAGCAGAGCAGCTTTGAGCCTGAGCCGAGCAGCCCACAGCCTGTGCAGAGCAGCCCTTGGCCTGAGCCGAGCAGCAAGCCTTCTTTGCGTCCTTGCAAGCCACCGTCTTCACGCTGACCTTTATGTCGTTCTCGCCGAGCACGGGCAGAGCGTTGAGGTCTTGCAGGTTGCCGTGGTCGTTAGAGTCGACATAAGTGTTTGTCGAGAGCACCTTGCCGTTAGAATCGCTAAGGGTCAGGCGCACGATATAGACGTTCTTGCCGCCGAGGTCATAGCTGTCGTCCACATGGAGCGCCTGCAGCGGCGTCGTGGTGTCGTCGTTGGTGTCGAGCGTGGCCACATCCTCCTTCACGGTCTTGCCGTCGAGGCCAATGACCTCGCGCTTGGCGGCGAGCTGCTTGTGCTCTCCCGCAGCGAGGTTCACCACCTCGGGGTTGCGTGTAGAGGCGTTGAGCTGTATGTGGAGCGGCTCACATGCCTTCTTGCTTCCGAAGAAGGCGGCGGTGGGCTCAAAATAATAGTCGTAGCAGCACCACGTCATGCTTGGCCAGCAAGAATGGCTCATCCAGATGATCAGGCCCATGCGGTCCTTTGAACCCGACTCGTACATGGCGCGGTAGCCGTCATAGTTCTCCCACTGTGCGAGCGCCGTAAACTGTCGTGCGTCGGTCACCTTGCCGAAGGCTTTCTCTATGATGCCGTTGAAGCTGGCGCCGCGCTGTGCGCCCTCCATGCCGTAGTCGTGCTCACCCCATGCGTCGCCTTGCGGCCACAGGGCGTTGGGAGCGAGTGTGCGTGACAGGCCCTCGAAGGTCATGACGTTAGGCATGCCTCGCTCCGAGTGGAGCTTGCCTGTCTGGTGTTCAAAGTAGAACTTTGGTGTGCAGGCCCAGTAGGGTCCGTGTCCGCTCACGCCGTCGTCAGCCGAACTTGAGATGTAGCCCATGCCGGGGTTCATGGCTGCCACATACTGGCGCAGCGCCTTGTCGATGGTTGCTGGCGGGTAGCCCTCGTTGCGTCCGCAGTAGAGACCTATCGAGGGGTGCTGGCGCATGCGCAGGGTGTAGTCGCGTGCGTTGGCAAGGAACATGTCCTCGTTCTGAGGGTCTGGTCCGTCGCAGGGGTTGGCAAGCCAGAAGTCTTGCCACACCATGATGCCATATTTGTCGCAAGCCTCGTAGAACTCCTCGTCGCCGGTCATGCCCACCCAGTTGCGGATCATGTTGAAGTTCATGTCGCGGTGGTAACGCACGGCGATGTCATACTCGCGGCCTCTGTAGAGCAGGTTCTGCTCGCTGAAGCCCCAGTTGCCGCCGAGCGGAATGAAGCGTTTGCCGTTGATGTACATCGTCAGGCGGGTGTCGATGTCCTTGTATGTCATCTGTCTGATGCCCGCCTTATAGCATGTGCGGCTCTGCACGCCCTCGTCGGTAGCAAACTCGAAGCCCGCCTTATATAGATAAGGTGTGCCGTAGCCGTTGGGCCACCACAGCTTCATGTTCTGCTCCTTGAGCTGTGCAAACTCGTCGGGCGAGAAGCTCACCTCCTGTGTGGCGTTGGGTGCGAGGGTGACGGTCTTGCTGAAGCTTATGTTGCCGATCCATCCGCGGAGCTCGCCCTTCACCTCGCGGGCCTCGTTGTTGGCAAGCACGACGGTAGGTGTCATCGACGCCTTGTTGTCGGCGCCTGTCAGCGTTGTCGTGACGACAGGGTCGCTCAGGCTCACGTCGCCGGCGGTGGTCAGCGCCACATCGTTCCAGATGCCTATGTCGCGTCCGCGAACGGTGGTGATCCAGTCCCAGCCGATGGTGGCGTGGAACGTCGGGTTGTCATAGCCCAGGATGCCGCCGTTGAAGTCGGTGTTCTTGCGGTTCTTCACCTTTATGGAGCCAGGGTGAGCGTTCTTCACAATCTCCACCGCCAGGATGTTGGCACCGTTGGCGTTGAGCAGGTTCGTGATGTCGACCTTTGAGCGTGTGAACGCACCCTCTATGCGGTCAATCTTCTTGCCGTTGAGGTAGACGTTGGCCTTCCAGTTGATGCCGTCGAAATTGAGGAACACATGCTTGCCCTTCATTTCTGTGGGCAGGTTGAAGGCTGTGCGGTACCAGAAGTTGCTGTTGAAGAACGACTCGGAAGCGTTGTCCCAGTTGTCTGCCAGAGCGGGGTCAGGCAGGGCGCCTACGTTGACATAGCTCGTGAGCACGGTGCCCGGCACGGTTGCCGCCACCCATCCGTTGGTGTTGAAGGCCGCCTGTGAGATCTGCTCACCAGAGCCTTTCACCTCCGATGCTCTCTGCACCTGCCATGATCCGCCGTTGAGCAGGTAGCGACCGCCCTTCATGCCGCCGAGCGCATGAGGCTGTGCCACCAGCCCGCCGCGGCCCATCACCTCCACCTCGCTCATGATGTAGCGGCCGGTGGCGGTGGGCTGTGTCATGAGCACGCGCACGAAGCGTGCCTTCACGGGCTCAAACTTAAGGTTGTCGTCCAGGGCCTTGCCGCCGGGGAGCTGCGCCACGGTGGTCCAATGGCCCATCTCCGTTGCCACGTCAACGCGGCCCTTCACGGCCTTCTCTATCCATGACAGCTTCACGTTGTCGATCTCGGCAGCGGTGCCAAGGTCCACATAGGCCCACTGCTGTCCGCCCTTGTCGCTCATCCACGCGCTTGTAAAGTCGCGTGCGGGCTGCAGGTCGGTGACCGCCTGTCCGTTGTTGAAAAATTTTATCTCCGTCACGGTCCAGTAGGCAGCGCCCGCCATGTCGAAGTTGAAGCGCAGGTTGTCAAACTCTACCTTGCCGCTCTTGCCGATGGGCAGCTCCATCTCCACGATGCGCAGAGGCAGCTCACCCGAGGTGGTCTGCTTGTTGGGGTCGCTGCTCACGCGCTGCTTCGACTCCTTGCCGGGCAGCTCTTTGCCTGTCTCCTCTGCCACCACCTTGTTGTCAACGCTCACCTTCACGCTGTAGCCTTTCTTGGCCTCAGCAGGTTTGTAAGCCACGGTGCAGATAATCTTTACCTTGTCGGCCTTGATGAGCATGTTGTTCCAGCGATACTGGAGCCATGCCTTGGTGCCCATGAGGTTCATGTTGGTGTACTCGTTGCCGTCGATGCCGCTCTCGCGCTCGCGGTTCTGCAACACGCCGCTGTTGGTTGTTGCCTCGAGATACTGTGGTGAGTTTGTGGCTATTATGCCATCTGTGAGGAGCTGCGGTGTGAGGTTCAGGTCGTGCTGCGACGATGTTCTCACGATGCGGTGCAGGGCCACGTTGCGGTAGGCGTTGTCGGTTCTCAGCGACGGGGCGTAGCTCTCGGCAGGGTTGCCGGGATACACACCTATGCCGCGCGTCTTGCCGTCGGTGAAGCTTGTCAGCGTGAGGGCTGTGAGAGCCACGGCTGTGAGCTTCAGGTTGGTGATAGTGTTCATTTTGGTTTGGTTTTGATTGCTTATGATGCAAAAATAATAATATTTTCGCGATGTTAGACTAACGAGGCGGTTAATTTTTTCAAAATGGCATTATTGTGTCAGTATCTGCAAACAAAAAGGGCGCAGACTCGTCTCATCATGAGATCGGTCTGCGCCCTTTTTAAAATATAGAAAATAAGTAGCCTTTTTTTCTGTGTGCTTTATTCGTGCTCAGCGTTTAATCTTCTTCCCACACGTCATAGTGTTTCTTAGAATAGAACACGCCGTCATAGGTTCCTTCTGAGTCTTCTACAATATCAACGGTCTGTTCTGACGCTGCTGCGATATTTGCCATGGTCTCAGCATGGAGCAACTGAATGTGGGGTGCAATATATTCCTTTTTCTTCATGTTCGTTTCTTTTGTTCGTTTCCTTTTGTTCGTTTCTTTTGTTCGTTACTCTATGCTTCGTTATTATTTCACAGCCACCTTCTTGCCGTTAACGACATAGATGCCCTTTGCGAGCTTGGCAGCAGCAAGGTTGGCAGCCACGCGACGACCGCTGAGGTCATAGACAGCACCGTTGGCAGAGGTTGAGGTTGTGGTTACAGCGTCGATGCCTGCAGCCTCGCCGTCGAAGCTGATCTTTGCAGGAGCTTCTGCGCCGTCAGCAGGCAGATAGTAAGCGTGGAAAGCATTGATTGTGGCAGCGGCACCGCCCTTGTGCAGGTTACCGTCTGCATCGATGCCGTAGAAGCCATTGGCAGATTGATGAGCATAAACACCCTTGAAAGCTTTTTCAAATGAAGTGGGAGTAACCTCAACATATTTCGGGTTGTTATTGAATGTGAACTCCTTGTTTTCAGCAGCGTCTTTCAAGCCAACAGTGATGAAGGGAACGTTGGCATCAGCGTGGTCAGCCTTTGTGAACGACACCTTCGATGCATCAGCCTCTTTGAAGGTTGCCAAGGCATCAGCTCCAAGCTCGTCTGCTCCTGCATAGAAAGGCAGAACAAAGCTGTTAATGCCCTCGCGCACATTGCGGGTGAGCTTAACGTTGGCAGCAGTGAAAGCATCAGGACAAGAGAAGGCGTTAGCGTCAGTGAGCTCCAAACCTTTTGCGGCATAGAGAGCTGTTACTTCTTCATTATTGGCGTTTGTGAAATTCTGTTTTGCCACAACGTTTGCATGGTCGTAAGCTTCATCAGCATAAACAATGGTATTGGGGTTCTTGAAGAACTGGTTTACGTCAACATTCTTTGTAACCGTACTGCGCATGTCGACAGAGGTAACGTTGGTTGACAGCTTAGAGTTGAGGGTTTTGAAATCGTCATACTCCACCTTCTGCCATTCACCATCTGCGTTCTGGCATTCACCCTTGATCCAGGTTCCGTTGAGCTTAATGTTACCTGTGAGCAAGCCATCAGTCTGGTCACAGAGATAAGCGTCGCCTACCTTGGGAAGGTCTTCAATCTGGATATCGTCAACATATACAACCTTTTCTCCGTCAAAATTGTCGGTTGTGGGGTAGATTGCTATCTCAGTAGGTTCATCAGACGCATTGTTTGTTGAGAAATCAAAATAGAGCGTGCGCCACTCACCGGCACCGTCATACCATGCTACAACCTTCTTGTAGACATTGTTTTCGCCTTCTTTAAATGTCAGCTCCACACGCACATTGGAGTTCTCGTCCTTCTTCATCTTCAGAGACAGGCGCTTGCTTGAGAAAATTTTGCCTGTGGGCAAGCCGAAGGCAGTATTGCCGTTGTTCCAATCTGTACCTGTTATTGTGAATTTAAGACATTTGTCGGAGGTGTTAACACCTGTCTTGCTTGGGTTCTCTACAACCTCGGGGGCGCAACGATCCCATACTCCTGTGTTCGATGTTCCGAGTTGTTTGTCTTCTCCGTTCCACAATGTTGTCTGTGCGAACGATGTTGCTGATGCCATAAGAGCTATGGCGCAAAGTGTAATTTTTTTCATACGCAAATTCGGTTTCTTGTTATTCGTTTTTTAATTATTTGTTTGTTGTTTATCGCAGCAGTGTGTAATGCTCTTTTAGTTTAAGCAGTTACAAATGTTTCGTTTGTTCCGATTGACGATTGCAAAATTATAGATTCATGAACTTTTGTGAATAAAAAAATGTTGCATAGAATTATAAAAATCGTTCCATGCAACATTTTTTTATTTATTGTATCAATCGTACAATTTGTCCGTAATTGTTCATTTTCAAGCAGTTACAGCCGTCATGAAAATTTAGAGGGCTATTCTGTAGGTTTAGAGACCGGCAACCTTCAGGCCGCTCACCTCTATGGCGCCGCTGTAAGAGTTGATGCTCCAGCAGTTGCGCTGAATGCCGTAGATGCGGTTGGTGTAGCAGCACACATCGTTGACATACATCGTGCAGATGCTGTTGTCGGTGGTGATGACGATGTGGTAAGTGTTGTCGGCGGGGCGCTGGAACACATAACCGTCGTTGTCGGCAAGGAATCCGCAACCCTTCTCACCCTGCTGCTCAAGGTTGATCTTGCGGGTGTCGTCGCTCTCGTCGTTAACGATGAGCGAGTAGAACACGTCGGCATCGGTGCCGCGCACCAGCGAGATGCCGAACTTGTCGCGGTTGCCGCTGGTCTTCACCGTAAACTCGATGCGGTTCTTGTAAGCCAGACGCGGGAAGAGCGCCCATGCGTTGCCCGTGAGCTTGAGGTTTGAAGCGTCGCCCTCGACGGTGCTGGCATCGCTGTTCTCGCTTTTGGCGGCGACAGCAGGTGTAGCGGCATCGGTAAACTTGGCAGCTATGGCGGGCACCTCACCGAGGGTCAGCGTGCCGTCCTCATGCTGTATGAGCTTATGGGCAACGAGGTTGCCAGCCCACTCTAACGCCTTGGTGTTGTCCTTGCCGGAGCGTGTGGCGCACCATCCCCAGATGTAGCGGTTGGTGCCGTCAGATGCTGTCTTGCCGGCATACAGTCCGCGGCTGTCGAGGTAACCCTCGTGCGAGTCGGGCCACAGACCGGCGTCGTTCTGTGTGCAAGCCTTCAGCTCATCGAGCGTGCGGCCCTTGAAATACTGGACGCGGCGGATGGCGCTGTGTAGCTCGCTGTAGACGAGATACCACCAGTCGCCCATCTTGAACACGTCGGGACATTCGTAGAAGCGATCCCACATGCAGCTCATGAACACGCCCTTGTGATCCCATGCCTTCATGTCGGTAGAGGTCCACTCTGCCAGCACACCCTTGCCGCCCTTCTTGGCAGACACGAGCATGTGATAGAGGTTGTCGTCGCCACGGAAGACGAAGGGGTCACGGAAGTCGTTCTTCTCATAGCCATAGTCGGCGCCACGGAGATAGAACGTGCGGCTCTTTGTCCATGTCTTGAAGTCGGGGCTTGTTGCCATCATGACCATCTCGCGGCTGTCGCCCTCGTTCAGCTCATACTTATGTCCTGTGAAGAAGGTGTAATAGAGCTTGTCGCTCTCGTTGTAGACGGTCGAACCTGTGCCGATGGCTGCATCCTGCTCGTTTATGCCACCGCAAGGAATCAATTCTCCCAGCGAGGTGTAAGAGGCAGCGTCGGTGGTGCTCACCGCCCAGATGGGGTGATAGGTGCCCACGGGGTTGGGGCGGTAGTCTTGCAGATAGAGGATCTTGAAGTCTTTGGCCACCGGGTCGTAGAACGGCATGGGGTCACCCACATATCCGCTCTGCGGCTTATAGTAGATGTCTTGTGCTGCAAGATCAGACGAGGCAAAGAGGGTGGTGGTAGACCAGTCGCGCTGCTCCACAACATCGTTGTTGTCGCTGCAACCCACCAGCGGTGTCACGGTTGCAGCAGCCATAAGGAATGAATATATCATAGTTTTCATTGCTTTCATTTTTCTACTTGTTCATAAGATAATTAATTGCGTTCATTGTCATCGTCTCCACGTTCTTGTG
>UQTI01000059.1 GCA_900543975.1 uncultured Prevotella sp.
AGTGAAGAACGAAGAGTGAAGAATTCATGTGCTTGTTTCTCACATAGCCTTGGCCCTTGAAAGGGAAGAGTGAAGAACGAAGAGTGAAGAATTCATGTGCTTGTTTCTCACATAGCCTTGGCCATAGAATTCTTCACTCTTCACTCTTCACTTTTCACTTTTCACTCTTCCCTTTTCCCTTTAAAAAAATGAATGTTCTGATAATAAATGCCAGTCCGCGAAAGAACGGCAACATCGACCGCATGCTTCAAGCCATGCAAGACGAGGCTGAGCGCCTTGGCCACGAGGTGAGCAATGTGCGTGTTGACCGGCTCCATGTGGCTCCGTGCCGCGGTTGCATGGCCTGCAGGAGCAAGCTTCGTTGCGTGTTGCCCGAGGACGATGCGCAGCGTGTGCTGGAGCAGATAAGGTGGTGCGAGGTCCTCGTCATTGGTGCCCCGTGCTATTGGGGCAACATTCCCGGCTCTCTGAAACTGCTTTTCGACCGCATTGTCTACGGCATGATGGGCGAGAACCGTCTCGGCATCCCCGTGCCGTTGCACAAGGGCAAGAAGGCCGTGGTGGTGACAACCTGCACCACCATCTGGCCTTTCAACATCCTTGCAAACCAGACGCGAGGTGTGAAACGCGCCCTCAAGGAGATTCTTCGCTATAGCGGCTTCCGCCTTGTCAAGACAATACAGAAGGGCGGCACCAAGAACGGCAAGCCTGTGAGCGACCGTGAGCTTCAGCGCTGCAAGAAGGCCATGAGAGCGGTCTTCTGACCGTTGCTATTGTTTTGCATGGTTTCGACATGCTGTCAGTAGACGATTAGATAAGTAGACGATTAGACGATTAGACGATTAGACGATTAGACAATTAGACAAGTAAACGAGTAGACAAGTAAACGATTAGACAAGTAAAAAAATTGTCTCTATTGTCTCTATTGTCTTTAAACCCCCGCAAGCGGAAACCGCAAGCGAGAACCATAAGCGGAAACCGCAAGCGGAAAAACCAGAAAATCCAGAAAACCTTTCTGTTGTCTTATAAAAAAATCGCGAGCAAGCGGAAAACAAAATATCAAATAAAAAAACAATGTTACCTCCCAACTTACAAGCGCGTGTTGACCGCGCAGTAGACAATTTTATGCAAGGCTACGGTTGCTGCCAATCGGTAGTGGCAGCCTTTGCCGACCTCTACGGTCTCGACGACACCATGGCCAAGCGCATAGGAGCAGGCTTTGGTGGCGGTGTCGGCCGCATGAGGATGATGTGTGGT
The DNA here is from genome assembly GCA_900543975.1 of uncultured Prevotella sp. GTDB lineage: Bacteria > Bacteroidota > Bacteroidia > Bacteroidales > Bacteroidaceae > Prevotella. The sequence continues at coordinate 1,258 of UQTI01000059.1, forward strand.
GCCGTGTCGGGCATCGTGGTCCTTGTGGGCTTAGACTGTGGTCAGACCGAGGGCAGCGACCGCGAGGGTAAGTCGGCCTGTTACAAGGTTGTGCAGGAGCTGCTTGCCCAGTCGAAGGCTCAAAACGGCTCCCTCATCTGTGCCGAAATCCTCGGCTTGAAGGGCAACGTCAAGGCCCAGTCGAGCTACGAGGCTTCTGCCCGCACAGCCGAATATTACAAAACGCGCCCCTGTGCCGCAAAGGTAGAGAGCGCGGCACGCATCTTTGCGGAATATCTTTTAAAGGTAAAAAAGGACTTTTAAAGGGAAAAGTGAAAAACGAAAAGTGAAAAATCCATGTGCTTGTTTCTCGCATAGCCTTGGCTATTGGATTTTTCACTCTTCACTCTTCACTCTTCACTTTCAAGGCGAAGCCTTTTTACTTTTTAACCTTTAAATAGCTTCTCATAGCGTTAAGCACCGCCACCACGGTAACGCCCACGTCGGCCATTACCGCCATCCACATGTTGCCAAGACCAACGGTGGCGAGCAGCAGCACAGCCACCTTCACGCCAATGGCGAACCACACGTTCTGACGCGCTATCGCTATGGTGTGGCGTGCAATCTTTATCGCCACGGCAATGTTGCTTGGCTTGTCGTCCATCAGCACCACGTCGGCAGCCTCGATGGCAGCATCGCTGCCCAAAGCTCCCATGGCAATGCCCACGTCGGCACGCTTAAGCACAGGAGCATCGTTTATGCCGTCGCCAACAAAAGCAACGCTCTTGTCTTGCTTCTCCTCGCCGAGCAACCGCTCAATGTGCGCCACCTTGTCTGTGGGCAGCAGCTCGGCGTGCCACTCGTCTATGCCCAGACGCTCAGCCACCTCTTTGCCCACAGCCTCGCGGTCGCCCGTGAGCATGACTGTGTGCTCCACGCCAAGAGCCTTCAGGTCGGCAATGGCCTTGGCGCTGTCCTCCTTGATCTTGTCGTTGACCACGATGTGGCCCGCATAAACGCCGTCAACCGCCACATGAATGATCGTGCCAGCGTGGTGGCAGTCGTGCCAACGGGCAGAGAGCGCATCCATCATCTTCGTGTTGCCCACGCACACCGTGTGGCCGTTGACCACAGCCCTCACGCCTTGGCCTGCAATCTCCTCAACCTGTTCCACGCGGCAGCCGTCGCACGCCTCGTTGGGAAAGGCGTTGCGCAGGGCAGCGCCAATGGGGTGGGTGGTGTAATGTTCCACATGAGCGGCGAGGTGCAGCAGCTGTTCCTTGTCATAATGGTCGGGGTGCACGGCCTCGACCTCAAACTGTCCGTAGGTCAGCGTGCCCGTCTTGTCAAACACCACCGTGCCTATGTCGGCCAGCGCGTCAATGTAGTTGCTGCCCTTCACCAGGATGCCGTGGCGCGAGGCTCCTCCAATGCCGCCAAAGAACGTGAGCGGCACGCTGATGACCAGGGCGCAGGGACACGACACCACGAGGAAGATGAGGGCTCTGTACAGCCATGTGGCAAACCCGTCGGCGTAGCCGCCGTCGGCAAAGAACGGCGGTATGAACGCCAAGGCGAGGGCCATGAACACCACGATGGGCGTGTAGACCCTGGCGAAACGCGTGATGAACGCCTCGCTACGCGACTTGTTCTTGTCGGCGCTCTCAACCATACTGATAATCTTCGACACCGTGCTCTCGCCGAAGCATCGTGTGGTGCGCATCTCCAGCACACCCGTCAGGTTGACACATCCCGACGCCACGGTGTCGCCAACCGTCACGTCGCGCGGTGCGCTCTCGCCCGTCAGAGCCACCGTGTTAAGGGCCGACGAGCCTTTCGTCACCACGCCGTCGAGCGGCACCTTTGCGCCAGGGGCCACCACGATGGTCTCGCCCACCTTCACCTCGTCGGGTGCCACGGTGAGCACCTTCTCACCGCGCTTCACCTCTGCCGTGTCGGGACGAATGGCCATGAGGTGTGAGATGCTGCGCTTGCTGTTGCCCTCGGCATAGCCCTCGAACAGCTCGCCCACCTGGAAGAAGAGCATCACAAACACCGCCTCTGCAAACTCGGTCTCTGCTCCGGGCAGGAACCCGATGGTCAGGGCGCCAAGGGTGGCGATGGTCATGAGAAAATCTTCGTTGAACATCTCGCCCTTCACCACACCTTCTGCAGCCTCCTTCAGCGTGTCGTGGCCGATCAGGAGGTAAGGCACGAGGTAGACAAGCAGCACCTGCCATGTGGCGAGACCGCAACACTTCTCCACAGCCACAGCACCGATGAGCAGCAACGTGGTGGCGATGATAAGCCATAGCTTGCCCTTCAAACCTCCATGCTCGTGGTGGTGATGATGCTCATGCCCGTGCTCATGCTCATGCTGATGATCGTGCTCTTGCTCATGCTGATGCTCTTGCTTGTGCTCTTCACCCGAGCAGCAGCAACAATGTCTATGCAATTTTTCTGTCATGTTTCTTCGCTTTATTTTTTTCCCTTTTATCGTTTCTTTCTTTATCGCTTGCAAAGTTACGACATGTTTGCTGCAACCGGGTTGCATTTATTGGTATTGAACTTTCGCTTTTAAAATATGGCAATTATCTCGAGCGCGGCGACGCTTGCTTGAGATAATTGCCATATTTTAAAAGCGAAAGTTCAGTAAGGGAAATGTGAAAAATCCTGACCTTCTTTAAAGAGGAAAACTAAAAATTCATTTTGACCCATTTTGACCTTGACCCATTTTGACACGCTTGCCAAAAGGAGTTTTGAATTTTGAATTTTGAGTTTTGAATTATCGGCTTTCAGCCGATTTTGAGTTATTGAGTTTTGAATTTAGATTTTTTACGCAAAACTAATTCAAAATTCAATAATTCAAAATGCGCGAAGCGCACAATTCAAAACTCAAAAATCAAAACTCAAAATTGCGCCAGCTGGCGCAATAATTCAAAATTCAAAACTCAAAATTCAAAATTCTTTAAAATCCGAAGATCTCGTCGGTTGTGATGTGCTTCACAGGTCCTATTTTTCCGAGACTTTCCATGTCGAGGTTCTCCTCGTCGCCGAGGATGATGTAGCGGTAAGGCTTGTGGGCCATGTTCTCCTGCTCAAACTTGACCACGTCCTGAAGCGTGATCTTGGGCAGAGCCTCGTAGATGGTGCGGTTGATGTCATAGTCGATGCCGAGCGCCTGGGCCTGGGCATACTTGCTGAAGATGGCTGTCTTCGTGGTGCGCTCCGTGGCTATGCGCTTCTGCAGGGCTTGCTTGGCAAGGGCGAAGGCACGCTCCGACTGCGGCACCGTGTCGATGATGGCGTTGAAGGTGCGTATGCAGTCCATCATCTTGTCGTTCTGCGAGATGATGTGGGTCATGGCAAACTCGGGGTGTCCCTTGCGCGATGGCGTCACATAGGCCGCATAGGCGTTGTAAGCCAGTCCGCGGCTCTCGCGCAGCTCCTGGAACACCACGGTGTTCATGCCGCCGCCAAAATATTCGTTGAACATGGCAGCCACGGGCTCACGCTCGGGTGTCCACGCCGTGCCGCTGTTGTTATACTGTCGCATGAAGATGTTCTTTGCCTTGTAGGGCGCAATGAGCACCTCGTTCTGCGTGGTGGTCTGCTCCTCATACTGGCGTCCTGCGGGCACCTCTGCCAGCTTCTTGGCAGCGTGGTGGTTCTTGTCGATGAGGGCGATGACGCGGCTCAGCTCGTCGGGACCGTAATATTGCACGCTGTGCTTGTAGCGCGGGAGCGTGGTTATGAGCTTCACGAGGTCGGCGGGGTTGGCGCTGTCGAGCTCGGCACAGGTCATTTGGTTGAGGTAGGGGTTATACTTGCCGTAGACGGCGTAGCTGTAGAGCGCGCTGAAGTTGGCGCTCTGGTTGAGCTTGTTCACCTCGCGGCTCTTCTTCTCCAGCGCCACAAACTGTTGCCATGCGGCGGTGTCTACCTTGGCGTTGGCGAAGAACTGCTCCATGAGCTTCAGCGCCTCTGCCTTGTTCTCGTCAAGACCCGAGAGCGTGATCTTGACCTTGTCGCGTCCTGCCGACACGTTGTAGGAGCAGGCGAGCTTGTAAAACTGCTGCTTGAGCTGCTCGGCGGTCATGGTGCTTGTGCCCAGATAGTCGAGGTAGCCGGCGGCGAGGTTCAGGCGCTTGTCGGCCTCGGTGCCGAAGTTGAAGGTAAACTGCAGGGCGAACAGTCCGTTGCTCGTGTTCTTGACATACTGCACGGGCAGGCCCTTCTTGGTCTTGCCGAAGGTGAGGTCGCGCTTGAAGTCGACAAACACGGGGGCTATGGGCTCCACCTTCGAGCTGACGATTTCTGCCACGAAGGGGCTCTGCTTGTCGCGGTTCGCGGGTATGGGCGTAATCTGCGGCTTGTCTATTTTCTTCTGCGTTGAGTCGACACCCTGGCGCTTGTAGACGGCCACATAGTTGTCAAGGAAATGGCGGCGGGCAAAGCTGACAATCTGCTCCTTCGTGATGTGGCTTATGCGGTCAAGACGGCCCACCACATCGCTCCATTTCTGCTGGTTTATGAAGGCATCAACAAACTTGCTTGCGCGGCTGTCGTTGCTCTCCATCTCGTTATAGGCCTTGAGCTTCATGTTGTTGATGACCGACGGCAGCAGGTCGTCAGCGAACTCGCCGCGCTTGAGCTTGGCAACCTCGCCCAGCATCAGGTCGCGCACCTGATCCAGCGTCTGGCCCTCCTTGGGCAGACCCTCGACGATGAACGACGAATATTCGGCCAGCGGATAGGTGAAGGCACCGCCGCCCAGATACATCATCTTCTGGTCGAGGTCAAGGTCAAAGAGACCGGCCTTGCCGTTGGAGAGCATGTCGGCAATCACGTCGAGCGTGTCTTGCTGCATCGAGGCGGCAGCGTCGAATCGCCAGCCCAGCATCACGTTCTCTGCCTCCTGGCCCACGACGGTGGTGTCGGCGGGAGCGGTGAGCGCGGGCACCGGCGCATATTCGGGGCGCGAGAGCGTGGGGTTGGCCTTCCACGAGCCGAAATATTTGTCGATGATGGCAATCACCTTGTCGGGGTCAAAGTCGCCCGACATGCAGATGGCCACGTTGTTCGGACAATAGTAGCGCTTGAAATAGTTCTTGATGTTTGTGATCGACGGGTTCTTCAGGTGCTCGCCTGTGCCCAGCGTGGTCTGCATGCCGTAGGGGTGGCCGGGATACATCTTCGCGTTGTAGGCAGCCCACTCCTTGCGTGAGTCCTTTGCCAGCGAGATGTTATATTCCTCATACACCGCTTCCAGCTCTGTGTGGAAGCCGCGAATGACCATGTTCTGAAAGCGGTCGCTCTGTATGCGTGCCCAGTTGTCAACCTCGTTAGAGGGGATGTCCTCCACATAGCAGGTCACGTCGTTAGAGGTGTAGGCGTTGGTGCCCTCGGCACCTATCGACGACATGAGCTTGTCATACTCGTTGGGTATGTTATATTGTGCCGCGATCTGCGACACGCTGTCTATCTGGTGGTAGAGCCGCTTGCGCTCGGCAGGGTCGGTCACCTTGCGGTAGGCCTCGTAGCGGCGTTCAATGTCGTTGAGGTAGGGCAGCTCCTTCTCGTAGTTTGAGGTACCAAACTGCTGTGTGCCCTTGAACATGAGGTGTTCGAGATAGTGGGCCAGACCCGTTGTTTCGTGCGGGTCGTTGCGGCTGCCTGTGCGCACGGCGATGTAGGTCTGTATGCGCGGTTTCTCCTTGTTCACCGACATGTAGACGGTGAGCCCGTTCTTCAGCGTGTAGATGCGGCTCTGCATCATGTCGCCCTTCACCTGCTGATAGTCGTAAGCCGACGCCTGGCCCATGAAGCCCACGCCCAGCACGGCCACAGCCGATACGATAAATTGTTTAATGCTCATTTTTATATTTTTTATTTCTTACTTTTTATTTATTATTTTTAATTTCTTGTTTTTTATTTTTTTATTTCTTACTGAACTTTCGTAAAGTTTATTATTTACATCGCGCTTTGCGCTCGTTTGTTTTAAACATTAATTATCATTAATGACCCATTAATTATCATTAATACGCGCTTCGCGCGGAAAAATTGATGTTCATACTCCGAAGCGCCTGAGCACCTACGGAGCGCAAGAATGTTCAATTAATGGCTATTAATGTTTAAAAAATGCGCGAAGCGCAAAATTCAAAATTCCTTACAGCCAATTCAGAATTGAATAATTCAAAATCGGCGAAGCCGACAATTCTTGCTTAGGCAAGCGTCTCTACGAGCCGAGCGCAAAATTCAAAATTGAATAATTCAAAATCGGCGAAACCGACAATTCTTGCTTAGGCAAGCGTCTCTACGAGCCGAGCGCAAAACTCAAAATTCAAAACTCAAAATTCAAAATTGAATAATTCAAAATCGGCGAAGCCGACAATTCAAAATTCAAAATTCAAAATTCAAAATTCTCACAGGTACAGTTTACTGTCCTCAAAGTCGATCTCCTTGTCGAGCTGTGAGATAAAGTTTTCGAGCACGCTCTCCTCCACGTCACCCAGCTGAAACTCCTTCTCCGCGTCCTTTCTGATCTCTGCAATCCAGGCGCGTCGCGCCGTCACATAGTCGTCGTGAATGCGTTCGGCATCTTCGGGCGTGATGGTCTTCAGCCCGTAATAGTTGAGGATCATGCTGTAAGACCACGCCCAGCGATATTCGGCATAATTGTCGTTGATGCGCTTGAAGCGGTCCGTGATCTCGTCAACGCTCTCTATCGTGCCGTCGGCAATGTCGCTGACGATCTGCTGCTCCTCGCTGTCGGGAAGGAGCAGACCCGAGAGGTCGTTCCATTTTCCCGTGCCCACCCTGGTCTGAGGCTCCTCAAGGGCGTGGCGCTTGAGCACGGCCCCCATGTAGATGCGCAGCGCGATGTCATAATATTTTATGCCCTTGCGCAGCGACGAGGCCTTGATCACATATTCGTGATAGTTGTAGGTCGACACGTTGTCGCCCGACGCCTCGCGCAGGCGCTCCAGGATCTGCTTGCCCTCCAGGATCTCGCCCACGGAGAACGGGCTGAGCCAGTCGAAGTTGACAATGCTCTTGCGGCTGTTCTTCGACCTCATGTCGCGCTTGGGCCATTTTCTGATGTCGCGGTACAGGCCCACGGTCGTGAGGTTGCGTCCCGGCACCAGATACATGATGTCACCGTAGGCAATGAGGTAGGCAAAGGGCAGCGAGCGCGTATCGGGGTGATACATCAGCTTGCCGAAGCACACCGAGAAGGTGCCTATGTGTGCCGGCATGAGGAGGTAGGCACCGCTGGCTGTCTTCGCTCCGCGCTCCATGGTGCCATAGTGCATGGGCCCCATCTTGTAGGCGTGGTTGCTGAAGTTGGTTGCCGAGCCCGCGTTGTAGAACGAGAACATGCCGCCGATGAGCAGCGAACTCTTGTGGTGGCTTGCCGAGAACGGTCCACAGAAGGCGGCGCAGGCCTCGCCGTTCGACATGTAGCTGTTGGCAAAGAACACGCTCTGCGAGGCTGTGAACCCGTTGCTCAGCTTGCAGGCCTCGCCCACGAAGCAGTCTTGCATCTTGACGCTGTTGATGATGGACGAGCCGTGGGCAATGATAGAGTTTTCGCAGATCACGCCCGTGCCTATGAACACGCTGGCCTCGGGCGAGCTCATGATGGTGCAGTCGCTTATGCGTGCGGCGCCGTTAATCTCGCAGAAGTCGTAGATGACGGTGTTCGTGATCTCCTTCGTGTTAATGATCTTCACCCCGTTGCCAATGGTTCCCGTCTCGGGCACCGTGCGCTGAATGTCTTCAGCCACGAGGCGCTTCATGGCCGTGCGGAAGGCGGCGTTGCCCGCGTGCTTCACCATGAGGGCGGCGATCTGGCTCGTCAGGCCGTGGAAAGACACCACGTTGCCGTCGCCCACCTCGTTGAGCACCGATATGTTGTTGCCCTCGCCGAAGGTGGCCCCCTCTGTCGTCTCCATGGTGCAGACGTTTGAGATGTAGCAGTCGTCGCCGATGACATAGTTGTTGATGTAGTTGCCCACGTTCTCCACCAGGCAGTTGTCGCCCACGGTCACGTTGCGCAGCGTGGCGTTGTAGATGCCGGAGCGTTTCATGAACGTGCCGCTCACCTCGACGCTCTTCTCGAAGACACCGAGGCGCACGGTGCCGTAGAAGTTGACATTCTTGACGGTGTTGGGCATGAAGCCGTCGCTCACCGTCACATTCTCCCAGTTCTCAGCCCAGCAGTTGTTAAACTCGAGCTGCCTTGTCTCTTCCTCGCTCAATGGTCTGTATTCCATGTCTTTTTCTCGTTTGTTGTTTGTTGTTGCGTCCGTTCAGTTATTTTGTTCAGTCTTCCTCAAGCTTGGGGTAGAGGAAGTCGTTGTAAGGATATTTCTGCACATGCAGCTCGCGCACCCTGTTGTAGAGAATGGTCCTCAGCTCGTCCACGTTCTCCTTCTCCCTTGCAGAGATGAAGATGCAGCTTGCGCCCAGCCGCGCCATCCATGTGCGTCGCAGCTCGTCGAGCGTGGTGTTCTCCTTGGTGGCAGGCGTGAGGTCGTCTTCCTCCTTTTCCACCCATGTGTAGCTGTCGATCTTGTTGAACACGATCATCGACGGCTTGTCGGCGCAGCCCAGCTCGCTCAGCGTGTTCTCGACCACGGTGATCTGCTCCTCAAAGTCGGGGTGTGAGATGTCAACGACATGAACCAGCAGGTCGGCCTCGCGCACCTCGTCGAGCGTCGACTTGAACGAGTCGACCAGGTCGGTAGGGAGCTTGCGTATGAAGCCCACCGTGTCGGCAAGCAGGAACGGCAGGTTCTCTATCACCACCTTGCGCACCGTGGTGTCGAGGGTGGCAAAGAGCTTGTTCTCGGCAAACACCTCGCTCTTCGACAGCAGGTTCATGATGGTGCTCTTGCCCACGTTGGTGTAGCCCACGAGCGCCACGCGGATCATGCGTCCGCGGTTCTTGCGCTGTGTGGTCTTCTGCCGGTCGATCTCGGCCAGGCGCTGCTTGAGCAGGCTCATGCGGCCGAGAATGATGCGCCGGTCCATCTCGAGCTGCGTCTCGCCAGGGCCGCGCAAGCCCACGCTGCCCTTGCCGCCGCCCGAGCCCGAGCCGCCGCCCTGGCGCTCAAGGTGCGTCCAAAGGCGCTGCAGGCGCGGCAGCATGTAGCGATACTGTGCCAGCTCCACCTGCGTCTTTGCCTCTGCCGTCTGTGCGCGCATGGCGAAGATGTCGAGAATGAGCGATGTGCGGTCAAGGATCTTCACCTCCAGCTCCTTCTCTATGTTGCGTATCTGCTTTGCCGACAGCTCGTCGTCGAAGATCACCATGCCCACGGGGCGTTCGGCGTCTTCCTCGTCTTTGATATATTGTCTTATCTCCTCAAGCTTGCCCGACCCCACATAGGTCACGGAGCTGGGTCCACCCACGCGCTGTGTGAAGCGCTTCACGGTCACGGCTCCTGCCGTGTCGGCAAGAAACTCGAGCTCGTCGAGATATTCCTTTGTCTTTGCCTCGTCCTGGTCTTTGGTTATGAGGCCCACCAGCACCGCGGTTTCGGCCTTCACCTCCGATATTACAAATTCTTTCATCTATCTTGTTTTTCTTGTTTTCTTGTTCTTGTTTTTCCCGTTTTGGTTCCCCCGTTTTGGTTCCCCCGTTTTGGGTTCCCCTGTTTTGGGGTTCCCCCGTTTTTGGGTTCCCCCGTTTTTGGTTCCCCTGTTTTTGGTTCCCCTGTTTTTGGTTCCCCTGTTTTTGGTTCCCCGTTTTGGGTTTTGTTTTTGGGCGTTATCGTTTCTGCCGTTTTTAGCGTTAGCGTTGTTGTTTCTTGTTAAAAGCAGCGAAGCCTCTTTTCCGTCCATAATATAATAAGGTGCAAATTTACAAATAATTATTATATCGCGCAATCTTTTTCCCTAATTCTTCCCTCATCCCTTAATTCTTCCCTCTTTCCCTTTAAAAAGCTCCATCTTAGCGAGCGTCGACGCCTTCTTGCTCTGGCAAGCGACAAAGTCGAGCGCGGCGACGCTTGCTTGAGATTATTTGTCCTCTTCCCTTAAAGGCAGGCCATTGGATTTTTCACTTTTCACTTTTCGTTTTCACTTTTGAATATTCTCGGGTGGCATCGAAGCACGGGCAGTCTTTCTTTGCGAAGTCGCGGTGAGAGCGTATGGTGGCGTCAGGAAACCTCTCCTTAAGCTTTGTGAGCAGGTTTGTGAGCGCCGTTTTCTGCTCAGGTGTGCGTGTGTCTTGCGGTTGGGTGCCGTCGGCAGACAGTCCGCCAATGTAGCACACGCCTATAGACGTGCTGTTGTGTCCTTTACAGTGGGCACCAGGCTGAGTTAGCGGCCGTCCTGTCTCAACCGTTCCGTCAGGCAGCACCACAAAGTGGTAGCCGATCATGCTGAACCCCCGTTCTCTGTGCCAGCGGTCAATGTCGGCCGCCGTATAGTTTTTCCCTGCGCGTGTGGCAGAGCAATGAACCACGATAAGATCTATCTTTCTCATTCTTGATTTTTTATCTTTGCGTTTTGAGTTTTGAATTGTGCGCTTCGCGCATTTTGAATTGTTCAATTTTAATTGGCTTGCGCAAAAAATCAAAAATCGAAAACTCAAAATCGGCTGAAAGCCGACTATTCAAAATTCAAAACTCAAAATTCAAAATTCCTTTTTTGCGTTTCCCATTTTTTCTTCCACAAACGAGCGCAGCTCGCTATATTTGCCTTGGATGTAGATTGTGACGCCGAAAATGGAGCCGGCGTAGACCAGACACTCGGCAAACAAGCTCAGCACGCTACTGTGAATTTCGCCCCGCGGCGGGGTGAAAAATCCCACCACCGCCAGCACATAGCCTCCCAGCAGCATGAGCAGCGCCGAGACCACCTGAATGTTGTTGCGTGTTTCTTTTTTCATGTCATGAAGTTTTTTTCGAGTTAAACCAAAAAACGCCCACCGCCTCACGGCGATGGACGGCACACACACTTAATTAAAAACAATACTGATAATGAAAAAGAAAATCAGTAAGATTTAAAAACAAAGAACCTATATTTGCAAAAACCACTTTCTTTCCTTTTTTTTATTTCCTTCCTTCTTCTTTCTTCATTCCTCATTCCTCATTCCTCATTCTTCATTCTTCATTCTTCATTTCCTCATTCTTCCTTCCTCCTTCTTCATTTCCTCCTTCATTCCTCTTTCCTCTTTCCTCCTTCTTTCTTCTTTCCTCCTTCTTCCTTCTTTTCTATTCGAGCCCGTTCTCATAGTTGCCCGCCTCTCTCAGCGTAGCCTCTTTTCGGTAGAGCTTCGTGGCGTTTTCACCGCTTGGCAGGAATCTGATGTGGGCGGCACGGATGTGCAGACGTGCATTAAACTTCTTTGTGTCTTCGGCAGGGAGCGAGGTGAGCGACGGGTAGAAGATGCCGAGGTTCTCGATTTTCACCTTCTTGCTTTGCAGGCACAGCTCGCGTGTGCACGCCACCATGTCGGTAAGCACGGCAAGGATCTGTCCGCGCGAGAAGTTGGTGTTGTGGGCAGCCATGTGCTGCGCCAGCTTGTTGAGGTCATACATCTCGTTATATTTTGCCCGTGCGTAGATCTTGCCGTCGAAGGCGCTGCCCGTGCGTTTCATTTTGTACAACTGATAATTGATAGCCATAATGTTTTGTTTTTAGTGATTAAAAATTTAGTTTTGACAATCTCTCAAATTTTTTTTGTTTCGACGAATTCTCAAATTGTTTTGACAACCTCGTCAATGACGTTTCTTAAACAGAGTTCTTAAGATGTTCTTGAAGATGTTCTTGAAGAAATTCTTGAAGACGTTTCTGAAGAAGAATCTATAGATGCTCTTGAAGACGTTTCTGAAGATTAATTTAAAGATAAACGTAACGATGATTCAGACGATTTTAGATTAATTTTTCAGACCTTTCAAAAGGTCTGTTTCGAAGACGTTTCCGATGGAGAGCAGAGCCGCCTTGGGGTGGCCCTTGGGAGAGCTTGGCGGCGAGGGGCCCAAGGTCAGAGCCTTGTGGTTTAGCCTCTCCCCTTGGCACCGAGCCTAAAGCAGGGTGGTGGATGGGCCCAAGGTCAGAGGCTTATGGTTCCCCCTCTCTCTCCTTTGGAGCTATGTCGGGAGCAGGGTGGTGGAGGGGCCAAAGGCCAGGGGCTTATGGCTCACCCTCTTCCGTGCCGGTGTTGACCTCAGGTTCGAGCGCGTCCTTGTCATATTTCTCCACGCGTTTCAGCTCCACGCCCGACGTCTTGTTTCGTCCCGTCTTTCCCAGCCTCATGCTTCCCGTAGGCACGCAGATCATGCGTTTTCTTCTTACGTTGCTGCTCACTGAAAACTCTTTCACGCTCTCAGCGGGCAGGCAAGAGATGGAGGGTTTGAAGATGCCGAGGTTAGGCAGCTTCACGGCGTTGCCGTCGAGCGTAATCTCCTTGATGCAGGTCGCCATGTCGTTGATCAGTCCAAGAATCTGTCCCTTGCTGTAAGAGCAGTTGTGCTTGCTCATGTGTTCAGCCAGCCCATCGGTGTCTACCGTCTCCGTGTGCACGGTCCGTGCATAGATCTTGCCGTTAAACTGGTCTTGTCGTTTGGCTTTGTAAAGTGCATAATAAATCATGATGGTTGTAAATATTTAGTTAAACATGTTGATGTCGTGTCTCTGCCGCTTCTTCTTTCAGCATCTTCTTTTAGCTTCTCTTTTCATCATCTTCTTTCAGCTTTCTCTTTTCATCTTCTTCTTTCAGCTTTCTCTTTTCATCTTCTTCTTTCATCTTCTTCTTTTCATCTTTCTCTTTTCATCTTTCATCTATCAGTCGTCCGTCTTTCATGGCGTGTTGATTGATTTTATTTATATCAGTCCTCCATATGGGGCGTTTTGCCTTCATTGTAGCCCGTATCCGTCATTTTTGTGCCTTAGAGCCGTTATAGATGAAAATCTACGTTTCAGGGGCAAAAAATGTTGTTGCAGAGGCATGAAAGAGAGCGTTTCACCATTATTGTCGATATGCGGCGTTTTGTTTTGTCACGATGCAAAGTTACGAATAATGCAGCGCGTTTGCAACAGTTGTCGGTCAGTAGTGGTGCAAGCTTTAGCACTCGTCTTTGTAAGTGGTTTGCTTTCAGACAGATACAAGTTTTGTGATTTTTGTTTTTTGAATTGTGATTTTTGCGCTCGGCTCGTAGAGACGCTTGTCTAAGCAAGAATTGTGCGCTTCGCGCATTTTGAATTATTGAATTTTGAATTAGTTTTTCGTAAAAAATTCAAAATTTCAAAACTCAAAACTCGATAACTCAAAATCGGCTGAAAGCCGATAATTCAAAACTCAAAACTCAAAACTCAAAACAGCGGTGTCAAAATGGGTCAAGGTCAAAATGTGTCATTTTCGTTTTCGGATGTCCCGAAAGCCTCTATATAAAATATATATTTTTAATATATAATATTATATAGCCCCTTGACCGCATTTTCATTTTTCATTTTGACCCATTTTGACCTTGACCCATTTTGACACCGCTGCCCATGCTGCCCTGTCTTTAAAAGATGCGCATTCTTGATGCCTGCATGTTTATAAAAGGCAGATACACAGATGTTTACGTTATGTGCTTAATAGGTGGTTCTGCTGCCGTCGTTCGCATAAGCCCGTTATGTTCTTTTTTTTGTTCCGTCGTCTTTTTTCTTCAAAAAGGGTTCCATGTGCAGCTTTTTCTTGCAAAACATAGCCCGTTTTTGATGAAAAAATGCTAACTTTGCGTATAGCTTAAACGTTCGCAAGTGACGTCAAACGCTTTGCGGCGTGCATTCGTTTAACGGCATGTAACCATGAAAGCCTAAAAAAATGAAGGTTTGCCGACAAGCAGCATGCCCTTGGCTGGCGAGAACAATTTATTGACAAAAACGATGAAAGTATGGCTGTGACAGAAGACAGAAAATATACAAAGGAGCAGATTTATACCCTTCTGGAGGGTGTGAAGGGCAAGACGTTAGGCGAGGTTGACACATCACGCCAGTTTGACCGCACGCTAAAGAGCGACAAGATTACCGGCATAGCCGGCGACGTCGTGGAGCAGTCGGTCTTTGGCTACGAGCGCGACAGCGACCAGGAATGTGACATCGAGATTGACGGCGTGTTGACCGAGCTCAAGACCACGGGCGTGCGCGTTCCCAAAAGCCTCTTGAAGAACGCACGAGGCAAGACGGGAGCTGCCTATAACGTGTTTCTTGGAGCGAAGGAAGGCATAACCATCACGAACGTCACCTTTGAACCGACCATCCAGACCGTTTTTGACACCTCCCATTTTTGGGAAAAGTCGCAGCATCTGCTGATCGTGTTCTACGAATACCGGTCTTATGAGGTTGTTCCCGCTTCGGGCTACAAGAGTTTCCCCATCGTCGACTATTGCTACAACTCGTTCTCCTCAGACGAGAAGGCGAAGCTTCAGAATGATTGGGAGATTGTTCGCGACTATCTGCAAGCCGTCTATGACGAGTGTCACGACCCCTGTGAGCGCAACGAGCGCCTTGTGGGCTTCACGCATGTTCTTCGCCCGCAGCTGCTGCTGATAGAGCTTGTTCCGGGCTTTAAGCGCAGGGCATCAGGCAACTATCAGCGGCCGCGCTATAAGCTCAAGAAGACGTTTGTCGACTATATCGTGAGGGGCCATTTCGACAAGAGCAGAGCGTGCAGCGAGATTGTGCTGAAAGAGCCGTTCTCCAGCTTTGCGCAGCTCGATGCCCGTTGCCACGCGTTGACGCTCCTCTATAAGGGCAAGACGTTGCAGGAGCTGAAGCAGGAGCTGGGCATCGAGGGGGCTATGAAGAACGTTGCCGCCCAATGTGTCATACGCATGTTCGGCACAAGCTGCAAGCGCCTGAACCAGATCTCCGACTTTACGAAAGCAGGTATAATAGCCAAGACCATAACCATGACGCCCCGGGACGGCAGGACGGAGGACATGAAGCTCTCTCACATCGACTTTGAGGAATGGGCCGACCGCGATGCCGACTTTGAAGACTCTGAGGTCTATTCTTACTTCTGTGAGCACAGCTTTCTCTGTCCCGTCTTCTGTGAGCACGATGTCAAGGACCCCGACAAGACCACCTTTGAGGGCTTCAAGCGCTTCGCTTTTGACGAAGAGTTTATAGAGACAGAGGTGCGGCGCACATGGGACGATTCAAGAAGGCTGATCCACCAGAACGAGCTCGAGTGGGAATATGTCTATGACGACCAGGGCCGCAAACGCCGAAACGGCAGCGGAGCCTACATGGGCGCTCCCAACTTTCCCAAGAGCTCTGGCTATAAAGTGTTTTTCCGTGGCGGCGCCGACGTGTCGAACGAGGAGTCGCGGACAGAGTGTGTCAACGGCATACGGATGCTGCCACAGTTTTTCTGGCTTAAGGGAACATATATTGCAAACAAATTAAAAGAAATTTCATACATCTAAAAAAATGCAAGATACAAACAAGGACAAGATAAGGGTAGTGGAGCTGTTTGCCGGTGTGGGCGGATTCAGAATAGGCCTGGAGGGTGCTTCAGATGTGTATGACACCGTCTGGAACAACCAGTGGGAACCCTCGACCGTGCACCAGGACGCTTCGCTCGTCTACAAGGCACGCTTTGGTTCCAAGGGCCATTGCAACCAGGACATAAACACCGTGGCAACAGAAGACATTCCTGACCATGACCTTCTTGTTGGCGGCTTCCCGTGCCAAGACTATTCGGTGGCCTCCACGCTAAGCCGCTCGGGCGGCATTGAAGGCAAGAAGGGTGTGTTGTGGTGGCAGATCTACCGCATTCTTGACGAGAAGGGGAGCAAGCGCCCGAGCTACCTTTTCTTCGAGAACGTGGACCGCTTGCTCGGTTCGCCTGCCAAGCAGCGCGGCCGCGACTTTGCCATCATTCTGGCATCGCTCGCCGACCTTGGCTACACGGTGGAGTGGCGTGTCATCAATGCTGCCCAATATGGCATGCCTCAGCGCCGCCGCCGCACCTACATCGTGGGCTATCGCGAGGGCTCGCCCGTGGCTGCCAAGGTGAGACAGCTCGCCGACTGGGTGCTCTATGACGGTGTCATGGCCAAGGCTTTTCCGTTCAGGGCCAAGGACGGCACGCGTTCCGAGTTTGACATTGAAGGAACGATAAAAGAGGTATCCGACAATTTCAACAAAGACGGCAAAACCAGCCCGTGGGGCAATGCCGGCATAATGTGCGGCCGTCATGTCTTTTCTGTCGATGCCGACCCTGTGTATGAAGGTCCGACGACCACGCTGGGCGGGATTGTCGTTGACGAGAGGTTCGTGCCCGAGGAGTTTTTCATACCGCAAGACGAGGTGGCAAGATGGGAGTATGAGAAGGGTGCAAAGAAGATTGAACGCACATCTAAGGAGGGCTTCAAGTATGTCTTCTCTGAGGGCGGAATGGCTTTCCCCGACTCGCTCGACAAGCCCTCGCGCACCATCATCACGGGCGAGGGCGGAGCAGCCGCTTCGCGCTTCAAGCATGTTGTCCTCACCCCTTCAGGCCGTTACCGGCGCCTCATACCGCTGGAGCTGGAGCGCCTGAACATGTTTCCCGACAACCACACCTGCCACCCCGACGTGACCGACGGGCGCAGAGCGTTCCTTATGGGCAACGCCCTGGTGTGTGGCATCGTGCAGCAGGTGGGCAAGAGCCTCTACCGCTTCATCTATGAGCAGGAGCCTGTGTCGACACACCCCATCGACATGAAGCGCGACAAGGAGCCGACGCTGGGTCTGGACCTGTTTTCACAGCTCAGCTCTGAGCTGAAGGTGAACAAGGTGAAGAAAAACTATGTGCTCGATATGACCAAGAACGTGCTTATTGGGTTTGTCAAGGCCGACAATGCCGACTATTTTCTTGACGGCGGCCAAAGCAAAATCTATTACACGGGAAAGACCAAATCGTTCCCCTCGACCATTGCCCTTAACAAGCTCTTCTATTTCATGCCTTACATAAAGGGCCGCGGCGTGAAAGACCTGTACCTCATACGCATTGCCCGCATAGGCTGCAAAGCCGAAATTTATCCTGAGCTTGGCGACAAGGAACCGCGACTGGTTTTTGAGCTCGAATATTTGGAAAGCCTGCCTTCTTATGTTATGATCAAACCAAACATCTTTAACACTTACCGCGACACGGTGTTGGGCAAGGTTATGGATGGCGACATTAAAAAAAACTGAAAACCGATGTCAATATTTAAATTTTACACATTCAAGAACGGAAAGTACGTATTTTTTATAAGTGATTGAGAATGAGATAAGTTTTTATCTCAT
>UQTI01000060.1 GCA_900543975.1 uncultured Prevotella sp.
ATGAAGGGCGTGAGCTACATGTATGAGAGCAAGTTTGTGTTCAAGCCCGGCGTGGAGCATCTCGTAAACCTCGTCATAACCAACAATCCCGACAAGATAAAGATTGAAATTGGCGGCGAGGTTGAAAACTGGAAATAAACAGGTGGCTAACGTTATGCCTTCTTGAGGATCATAGCAACCTTCTTGAGGCTCATATCGGCCTTCTTGAGGCATAACGCTTAGCCCCTGTTTAACAGACATTGAATGAAAAAAAGAATTTATATATTGTCAGCCCTTGTGCTGATTCTCTCCATCTGGGCAGTGGCTTTACGGCTGCTGCCCTTTGGAGGTTATAAGAACGTTGCCTCAGAAACGAGCTACGGCGTGAGCGAAGGCATGCAGCTGGTGGAGCAGACCACACCACAGGGCGAACGCCAATGGATGGTGGAGGATGCCGACGGCAACATTCTGTTCCGCATACCGCTGCGCGGATGCCTCTTGGACACGCGCTTCCGCGAGGGCCGTCTGGCGTTCCGCGAGGTGGCAACAGGACGCGAAGGATTCATTGACAGTCATGGCATGGTGACCTTCGAAAGTGAGGCTGATGACAGAAAGACAGGAATGGGGGCCGTGCCTGAAGACCGTGCGGCAAGCATGGGCAATGCGCAAGGAGGAGCCGCGGGCAACGGGGCAAGCACGCAAGCGGGCACAACGCCGTCATTGTCGGCTGCCCACACCGGGGCGCATGGAGGCCAGCCCTTGCCTGCTGCCGACATAAGAAGGATGGCGAAAGGCAGTCCGTTCTACGCCGAGGCAGCAAAAATATTGAAGGGACATCTCACCGAGACCGATGCCGCGAGCAGACGACAGATCCTCAACTACTGTGAGCATCTGCGCACAGCATACATCTCCAAGGACATCGACTTCCTGCATCAGGTGTTCAGCGACAACGCCCTGATAATTGTCGGCAACGTGGTGAAGACATCGAAGGAGACGGGGCGCGTGTCGGCAGACAGCCGCGTGAGCTATGCCCTCCACACCAAGCGCGACTATCTGGCCCGCCTAACCAAGGTGTTTGCTGCAAACAGGCAGGTCGACGTGCGCTTCTCCGACTTCCACATCATGCGACATCCTACGAAAGACGGCATCTACGGCGTGTCCTTGCGCCAACGCTACCACAGCGACCGCTATGCCGACGACGGATACCTGTTCCTGCTGTGGGACTTCCGCAACGCCGCCATGCCGCTCATCCATGTGCGCACATGGCAACCGTCGGCCACGGTGGAGGGGAGCGACGGCGTGATCGACATTTCCGATTTTAATCTTGAATGAAAGATATGAAAACAAAATGGGGACAGAACAGGACAGAACGTCCGACAACGGCTCTGCACAGGCTCATCATCATGATTCTGTGCCTCTGCGCCATGCCGTGCGAAACGTTGCGTGCCGCAACACCGGCAGACAGCACCTTCTCGGTGGAGAGTTTCCGCAAACTGCCCACCGACGTGAGCGCGTTCATCGATGCCGTGCGCGACCTTAACGGCGAGGCATGCGCCCTTATAAAGGTTGTCGGACCATCCGACTTTGCGTTCTCCTCGCCCCTCGGCATCGTGAAGCGTAGCGACCAGGTGGGCGAGATATGGCTCTATCTGCCTAAAGGCACGAAGCAGATAACCATAAAGCATCCGAAATGGGGCGTGCTGCGCAACTGGCAGTTGGGCATGAAGCTGGAGAGCCGCATGACCTACGAGCTGCGTCTGCGCACACCTCTGGCAACCGTTGTGGAGAAGCACGACACGATAGTGTACACGCAAACGGTGGTGGACACGGTGAAGGTGGTGCCACAACGTCGCGTGGTGCCGGTACATGGCTATGCCCTGCTCACCGCCTCGCTACACACCGACGGCCCCTCATGGGGCGTGATGCTGGCCGTGATGCGTAAGGTGGGCGCCTACCTGCATGTAAGCACCAACCTACATTCGGCACAAAGCACCACGGGCAGCTGCCTGCGCGACGGCACGCTGACCGACGGTTCGCGCAAACCTTATTTTACAGGACGCACACAGAACGCCGCCTATAGCATGACGGCGGGCCTGATACACCGCGTGAGCAACCTCATCGACATCTTTGAGGGCGTGGGCTATGCACGCAAGACCACAGCATGGCAACTGACCGACAGCGAAGGCGGCGGCTGGCTGCGCAACGAAAGCCTGTCACATAAAGGGGTGAGCGGCGAGCTGGGTGTGATAGCGACAATAGGCAAGCTGAGCATCAGTGCCTCGGCCCTGACCATCGGCGGCAAGCAA
Source organism: uncultured Prevotella sp. (assembly GCA_900543975.1). Taxonomy (GTDB): domain Bacteria; phylum Bacteroidota; class Bacteroidia; order Bacteroidales; family Bacteroidaceae; genus Prevotella. The sequence goes on from UQTI01000060.1 coordinate 2,286, forward strand.
TGGCAAGGCTGCATAGGCGTGGGCATACGCTTGGGCAAGGCCATGGTGGTGATGAAACCTTATAAACAGCGGTAGGATGATAAAGACAGGCAACATTGAAAATATAGGAACATGGCTGGGGGCGGCCCTCTCGGCTGGGTTTGCAAAGGCCCTCACGGCTGTGCTGTGCGTGCTGGGCCTGGCATCGTGCAGCAGCGACAAGCCCGACAACTTTGAGCCTCAGCTCCAGACCTTGGAGGCCATAGACATTACGCGCAACGAGGCAACGATGGTGGGGCAATGCCACACCACGGGGTCTACGGAAACGCCCCAACTGTGGTTCTGCTACGGAGATGATCCGTCCATGAGCCAAAAGACAGCGGTGCTGACCCCTGCCGACAACAACGGGGGCAAGCCCGACGGGACTGTGGTCTATCGTCTGAACCAACTGACGCCCAGCACCACCTATTATTATAAGCTACAGGGCGGCAGCGGCAACGTTGTGCTGTCGGGCGAACAGCTGAGCTTTACCACACAGCCCAACGCGAAACCGACGACGGGCAAGGTAACGGTGCTGGGCATCAGTCCGCTGAGCGCCATCGTGAGCTACAGCATCAGCGAAACAGGCGGCGACCCCATAACGGAAAGCGGATGCTACCTGTCACGACAAGACGGGGGAACAATGGGCGACGCAACAACCATCAAGCTGGTGCAGACCGGCGATGCCGACGACAACGGCATGTTCCGTCTGCGCATAGGCGGATTGCAGCCCGAAGTGGCTTACAGCATACGTCCCTTTGCTGCAAACAAGAACGGCGAGGATGTGGGCGAAGCAGTTTCCTTCGTCACAACATCGACATCAATAATAAACGATGCGGGACAGCTGACCGAACTTGTTGGCGACGACAAGTACAGATTCACCACCTTGTCTATTGCGGGGTTCTTGAACGGCGATGACCTGCGCACGCTGCGCGACATGGCAGGATGCGACAACGAAGGCAAAGCCACCGCAGGACAGCTGTCAGACATTGACCTGTCGGGAGCGCAGATTGCGGAAGGCGGCAAGGCGTATGCCGAGGGCCACTTCACACAGACCAACGTGGTGGGCAAAGCCATGCTTGCCTCATGCGAGAAGCTGAAGCGCATTGTGCTGCCGTTGCAGACAACAAAGATAGAGGCCGATGCCTTCAGGAACTGCTCTTCACTACACACCATTGAGGTGCCTACGTTGGTGGAAAGCATTGAGACATCGGCGGGATGCACCGCCTTAACCGAGATCAACGTGCAGGCTGGCAACAGCCATTACAGCAGTAAGGACGGCGTGCTGCTCAGTGGCGACGGCAAGAGCATTCTGTGGTTCCCCATGGGCAAGGAAGGCGAGTATACGCTGCCCTCAACGGTCACGACGGTGGGCGACTATGCGTTCCGCAACTGCCGGATAGAGACATTCCATTTTGCCGACGGCCTGACATCTATAGGCAAGTATGCGTTCTATAACAGCAGCGTGAAGGAGGTGTCGTTACCCTCTACCATCAAGCAGATACCGACAGGACTGTTCCAGAAATGTGCTGACCTCACCACGGTGCATCTTGGCAAGAACACCGAAATGTTGGGCGACTATGTGTTCGACGGCTGTCCGATCACCAACCTCTACATCTCTGCCCCAACGCCGCCCTACTGCTCAAACAACACGTTTGCCTCGTCAGGCAATAACATCTTCTCCACCTGCCGCGTGCATGTGCCTAAGAACCGCAGAATCTATTATAGAGGTGACATGATATGGGCACAGTTCAAGAGGATGGTTGAGGAAGAGATTTTAAAGGTAAAAAGGCTGACGCCTTGAAAGGGAAGAGTGAAGAGTGAAGAGTGAAGAATTCAATAGCCCTTCTAAAGAGGAAAAATCAAAAATCGAAAACTCAACATTGCGCCATCAGCGCAACAATTCAAAATTCAAAATTCAAAATTCAAAATTCAAAATTCAAAACTCTTATAGCCCTGACTATTCACTCCCCTCCCTAAGGGGAGGGGTTAGCCGCCGTAGGCGGCGCGGGGGTGGGGCTTTAAATTCGGAAACTCAAAATCGGCTGAAAGCCGATAATTCAAAAATCAAAATTCAAAAATCAACATTCCTATAGCGGGGGTGGGGCTTTAAATTTCCATGCTGATAAAAAAAATTTGTAGCTTAATCATAGCAACGCTTTTCATTGTTGTCGGGGTGTCGTGCTCAAACGGCGACAGCCCTGACGGACCCGACGCGCCTGTAACGCCTGTGGGGCAGACGGTGTTTATGTTTTTCCCATGGAGCAACAATCTGCTTTCCGATTTCAGACGAACGGTAGAAGACATGCAGACGGTTGTGGCTCAACGCTCTATGAAAGACGAGCGCATCGTGGTGTTCATGGCAACATCGGAGCGCGAGGCGGTGCTCTTCGAACTGAAAAAGCAGAACGGACGATGCCTCACCGACACGCTGCGACACTACAGCGACCGCCCGTTCACATCGCGCCAATGGCTGACATCGCTCTTTTCTGAGGTCATGACACTGGCTCCCGCCTCGCGCTACGGCATGGTGGTGGGATGCCACGGACTGGCATGGGTGCCCGTACAAGGACAACGAAACGCACGGAAAAGACTTGGATCACAAGAAAGGATAGATGAAGAAGATAACCTATATAAGGAAGAAAGGATAGATAAGGAAGGGAAGCCATATAAGGAAGAAAGGCTTTTAGAAGAGGAAAGGCTTGAGCGGAGAAAGCAAGGCTTAAGAAAAGACCAGCCCCAGCCCAACGACCTCATGCACTTTGAGGTTCAAGGCCCCGTGACCACGCGCTTCATTGGCGGAACATACCCCGAAACGCAGATAGAGACAACCGACCTGGCAGACGCCATGGCCGACGCTGGCTTGCACACCGAGTATATTCTCTTCGATGCCTGCTACATGTCATCGGTGGAAGTGGCATACGAGCTGAAAGACGTAACCCATTATCTCATAGCCAGTCCGACAGAGGTGTTAAGCTACGGCTTCCCTTACATCACCATGGGCAAGCATCTGCTCGGAACGCCCAACTACAAGGGCATTGCCGACAGCTTCATAAGCTTCTACTCGTCTTATTATCTGCCCTACGGAACCGTGGCTGTGACCGACTGCACACAGCTCGATGCCTTGGCTGCCATTGCCCAACAGATCAACGCGGCTGCCACAGAACAGATCAACGTGGCTGCCGCAGAACCAACAAACGCGGCTTCAGAAGGAAAGCTCAACACCGCAAGATCAGGAAAGAATGTCCCCAACGGCGTGCAGATCATGGACGGCTACAGCCCTACCCTCTTCTACGACCTCGGACACCTCATGTCGCTAAAAGACGCTGGCACCGTGCTGACCGCTGCCTTTGCCGAACAGATCGAAAAGACGGTGCCTTACAAGGGCCACACCGGCCAATATTTCACGACATTGAAGGACGCACCCGTCGACATAAAACACTATTCGGGCTTGAACACCTCACAGGGTAGCCTCAACCACATGGCAGACAGATTAAGCGAGACGGCATGGTATAAAGCCACCAATTAAGCAAGTAAAAACAGCGCAAACAAGGAGGCAAAACAACATAAAGCCCGAACACATCGGCACATTATATTTTATTAACCACCCAACCCAATAAATTTCCGCGTTAAAGTTCTTTTATATTCTTTAAAATGAGTAACTTTGTCGCATTATTTATTTTAGATGTTATTTTAGATGAACGTAATTACAAAGACAGTTTCTTTGCCTGATGGAAGAACCATCAGCATTGAGACCGGGAAAGTGGCAAAGCAGGCTGACGGAAGTGTTGTACTGCGTATGGGCAACACCGTACTTCTCGCCACTGTTTGTGCCGCAAAAGATGCAGTTCCCGGAACCGATTTTATGCCTTTGCAGGTAGACTACAAAGAGCAGTATTCAGCAGCTGGACGTTTCCCCGGTGGATTCACAAAGCGTGAAGGCAAGTCAGGCGACAACGAGATCCTCACATCTCGTCTCGTAGACCGTGTGCTCCGTCCGCTGTTCCCCTCAAACTACCATGCCGAGGTTTATGTGAACATCATGCTCCTCAGCGCCGACGGCGTTGACCAGCCCGATGCTCTTGCAGGATTTGCAGCTTCAGCCGCTATGGCTTGTTCAGATATCCCCTTCGAATGTCCCATCTCTGAGGTGCGCGTAGCACGCATCAATGGCGAGTATGTCATCGACCCGACCTTCGAGCAGATGAAAGACGCCGACATGGACATCATGGTAGGTGCTTCTGCCGATAACATCATGATGGTGGAAGGCGAGATGAAGGAGGTTTCAGAGCAAGACATGATCGGTGCTCTGAAGGCTGCCATGGCAGCTATCAAGCCCATGTGTGAGCTCCAGACAGAGCTTTCAAAGGAGCTTGGCACCGACGTTAAGCGCGAGTATTGCCATGAGGTGAACGATGAGGACCTGCGCCAGCAGATGAACACCGAGCTTTATCCCAAGGCTTACGACGTGACAAAGCAGGCTCTTGAGAAGCAGGCACGCCAGGAGGCTTTCGACAAGATCCTTGCCGACTTCCAGGAGGCATACGATGCCGCACACACCGACCTCAGCGAGGACGACCTGGAGGAGAAGCATGCAGAGATGGAGCGCTACTATCACGACGTTATGCGTGATGCCATGCGCCGTTGCATCCTCGACGAGGGCATTCGTCTCGATGGCCGCAAGACCGACGAGATCCGTCCTATCTGGTGCGAGGTTTCTCCGCTGCCCATGCCTCACGGAAGCGCCATCTTCACCCGTGGCGAGACACAGAGTCTCTCTACCTGTACGCTCGGCACAAAGATGGACGAGAAGCTCGTTGACGACGTGCTCGAGCGCGGCTACCAGCGTTTCCTCCTCCACTACAACTTCCCTCCGTTCTGCACAGGCGAGGCTAAGGCTCAGCGCGGCGTAGGCCGTCGTGAGATCGGTCACGGCCACCTGGCATGGCGCGGTCTGAAGGGACAGATTCCTGAAGATTTCCCCTACACCGTGCGTCTGGTGAGCCAGATCCTTGAGTCGAACGGCTCTTCATCAATGGCTACCGTATGTGCCGGCACACTCGCCCTCATGGACGCTGGTGTACCTATGAAGAAGCCCGTCAGCGGCATCGCTATGGGTCTGATCAAGAACCCCGGCGAGGAGAAGTATGCTGTGCTTAGCGACATCCTTGGCGACGAGGACCACCTGGGCGACATGGACTTCAAGACCACCGGTACCCGCGACGGCTTGACAGCAACACAGATGGACATCAAGTGCGACGGTCTGAGCTTCGAGATCCTGGAGAAGGCTCTCATGCAGGCAAAGGCTGGACGCGAGCACATTCTCAAATGCATCACCGACACCATCGCTGAGCCTCGTGCAGAGCTCAAGCCTCAGGTTCCCCGCATCGTTCAGATCGAGATTCCTAAGGAGTTTATCGGTGCTGTCATTGGCCCTGGCGGAAAGATCATCCAGCAGATGCAGGAGGAAACCGGCGCTACCATCACCATCGACGAAACCGACGGCGTGGGCAAGGTGCAGGTATCAGCTCCCAACAAGGACGCCATCGACGCTGCCCTTGGCAAGATCAAGGCTATCGTTGCCATTCCCGAGGTGGGCGAGGTGTACGAGGGTACCGTTCGCTCAATCATGCCTTACGGCTGCTTCGTAGAGATCATGCCTGGCAAGGACGGTCTGCTCCACATCTCTGAGATCGACTGGAAGCGTCTGGAGACTGTAGAGGAAGCCGGCATCAAGGAAGGCGACAAGATCAAGGTTAAGCTCATGGAGATTGACCCGAAGACAGGCAAGTATAAGCTTTCACACCGCGTGCTTCTTGAGAAGCCCGAGGGTTACGTTGAGCGCGAGCGCCGTCCCCGTGGCGAGCGCGGCGAGCGCGGCGACCGTGGTGAGCGCCGTCCCCGTGGCGACCGTCGTCCCCGCGGCGAGCAGCGTCACAACGAGGACTAAGCCTGACGCTTGCTGACAACAACTCTGATTTGTAGATTTCAAAATCAGCATAAACACACAAGCTCCCCGCACATGCTCACAAGGCACGGTGCGGGGAGCTTTTTTTTATTTTTCATTTGTGAACCATTATGAACTTGCTATAATAATATTTTTTTCTTACTTTTGCAAAAAGTTTAGTTTTACACCTCAACGGTTTGGAATCTAACAAATTATGAACACGCCTGAGATTGAGGAGCTGAAAAAGCTCATAGAAGAAAAATATGGAAAGAAGTTGTCGACAACGACCGACTTCGACGAGTTCTCGCTCTTTCTGCAACGAAAGAACGACATCAACGTGTCGTCAACAACGCTCAAACGCCTTTATGGATATGTGGGCGACAGTCATAAACCACGCGTCGTGACGCTCAACGCCCTCGCCTCCTACTTGGGACATAAAGACTATGCCTCGTTCGTGACATGGCTGAAGAAGAGCACACGTTACAACTCGTCATTCTTCGATGCCAACCAGCTGGTGAGCAACGATCTGACAACAGGCGACGTTGTAGAGATAGGATGGGCGCCAAACCGTCTGCTGCGCCTTGTCTACAACGGCAACAGCATCTTCCGCGTCATAGAGACGCAGAACAGCAAGCTTAATGTGGACGACATCTTCACAACTGGCTGTTTCATACACGGACAGCCGCTTTACCTCGCCTACATTGAACGCAACGGGGAACGCACACCGCCCTTCGTGGCAGGTCGCAACGGCGGACTGACCATTGTGAGAAAACTCTACGTTTGAGATTTGGCAGAAGCAGCATTTGAACATTGGCAGAAGCGGCATTTGAAGCATTGCCTGTTTTTTTGAACATCGCCTAAAAACAACAACATTATGAACGAATCAGACAACTCTTCTTCGGGATTCATCAAAGACATAAGTAGCGAGATGACATCGGCAGCAGCTTGCATGGACAACGGGTTCAGCAACCTGCAAGAGTGTTATGTCTCCAATTCGGGACCGGCACGCCTGTTCACAGCCATACGCTACGGCAAACGCTTCATGCTGAAATGTCTGAAGACCGATTATGCTCTCACCCCCATCTACCGCCAGGCCTTGCAGAAGGAGTTTGAGATAGGTCTGCAGCTCGACCACCCTTTCATCTGCCGCACCATAGGCATGGAGCAAGTAAAGGGGTTGGGCGACACCATCGTCATGGATTATGTCGATGGCGACACCTTGTACACGCTCATCAAGCGCGGCGCTCTGTCCGCCAAACTGGCAATAAAGATTGTGAACCAGCTGCTCGACGCGTTAGAGTATATGCACGACAAGCAGATTATACACCGCGACCTGAAGCCCGCTAACATCATGATCACACACAAAGGCAAGGACGTGAGGCTCATCGACTTCAGTCTGTCCGACAGCGACGCGTTCTGTGTGCTCAAAGCGCCAGCCGGCACATGTGGATACATTGCGCCTGAACAGCTCAAGAACGAAGGCAAAGCCGATGCCCGCTCCGACATCTATTCGTTAGGAAAGGTGATCGAGGACATGGCCAACGCCACACACAGCCGCACGCTGGCACGCATAGCAGCCGATTGTGCCTGTGCCGACGTCGACAGCCGCCCGTCAAACATCTCTCAGGTGCGGGCACTCTTGTCGGTGGCGCGTCTGCCGTGGCGTCTCTTGACAGCGTTGCTGTATGTTGCCGCCGTCGTGCTGCTGGTGTTCATCGGCTCAACGCTTTTCTACCGCAGCGATGCTGCAACACACAACACCTTAAGACCAAACACGACAAAGGTCGACACCACCTCTTTGAACAACGGAAACCAGGTGCTCGACCGCAATTATTGGCCGTGAGAGAGCATAGGCTTGATGAAAAAAAAGAAGAACGTATGATGTGAAAAATGAAGAATGCATGACGTAAATGTGAAGAACGACCGCATAAATGTTGCAAATGCCAAATCTATTGCTTATTTTTGCACATTATCCACAAAAACATTTGCATCATGACAATAAAACGTAAGATAGACCAACTGTTGGCAAAAAGCAACGGCATGCAGCTGGTGTGGCTCATGGGCGTGTCGGCCCTGTGTCTTGGCGTGGCTCTCATCATGGCCTATTTTGTTTATGACGATGCCGAGGTAAAATGGCAGACGGTGGTGGCGATCTTCCTCGACCCGGGCTGCTTCGGCGGCGTTACGGGACATCACGACTTCTTCCGTCTCATCATCGCCCTGCTTAGCATCTTCCTCTTCTCCGCTCTGCTTGTGAGCGTGTTCTCCAACCTCTTCGAAAACATACGCGAGGCGGCACAAAACGGTGAGCGGCGCTACAAACTGAGGAACCATGTGCTTGTGTTCGGTGCCGACCGCCGGGTGGAGGCCATCGTGAGAGCGATAAACGAACAGGGCGACACGGCGGTGGTCATGGCAACGGAGAAGCCGGAGCTGAGCGACGACCTGACGTTCATCTTCTACAAGGGACGGCGCGATGCCGAAGCCGACGTGCTGTCAGCACGACCAGACCACGCAAAAGCGATATATATAATAGGTGAGGAAAACGAGAGCGACCACGACAACCGCAGCCTGCAATGTCTCGACATCCTCACGGAGGCATCGCAACAGGCTAATCATAACATTCGCTGCTTCCTGACTTTACGCGACTATGCCTCTACCGAGGTGTTCCAATATCTTAAGACGAAGCCAATGGGCCGACTGCTGCTTGTCGACACCATAAACGACTACGAGTATATGGCGGAGCAGTTGCTCGTCGACACCCACCGCGCCTTCACACCCGTCATAAAGCAAGGCGACAGCAGCAAGGCCCATTTCATAATCATCGGCACAGGCCCCATGGCTCAAGCCGTGGCTTACACAGCAGCACACATCTGCCATTATGCCAACTACACAGAGTGCGGCACGCGCACACGCATAACGTTCATTGCCAAAGACATGGAGCAATGGCGCGACCACCTCATGGCATCACGGCCTGCTCTCTTCGCCCTCTCCCACACCACCTTCGTCAGCAACGACGGCACGGTGACCGACTCGCTACCTCAAGGCGACGACTTCATCGACGTGGAGTGGCAGTTTGTCGATGCCGACGAGCACGCACCTCTGGCACGACGCATCATGGAGGAACAGACAGACAAGGCAACGCGCATCATTGTGTGTCACGACAATGCCGACCGCGCGGTGAACGCTGTGCTCCACCTGCCGCGTAAGGTCTACCCGCTGGCAAAGGTGGCGGTGAGCATGACGCATGAAAACAAGCTCATCGACAGGGCCAACGCCACCGGCATGTTCGGACATATCGAGATCTTCGGACAGACAGACGGCACCATCGACGACCCGCTCTTCGCACGCCGCTCGCTGCGCGGACAGCGCGTCAACTACATCTACCATTGTGCTTATGCTGAGAAGAAACTGCCATCGGCAGAGGAGGCATGGTTCACCATCAGCGAGGCCGACAAATACTCGAGTATCTTCTGTGCCAACGCCATGCCCCTGCGCCGACAGTGCTTCGACCTCAACGGCGACCGCCGACCCATCTATGAGGCTGAGCACCGCCGCTGGATGATGTCGGAGCTTATCATGGGCTTTGCGCCCGCCCCACAGACCGACAAGAAGCGGTTCCTACATGCCGACATCGTGCCCTTCGACGAGCTCACAAAAGAGGAGCAAGACAAGGACAAGATCCTTATCGATGCCATCGATTATATCATCGGAGAGGAATAAAGGGGTGAGGCGTCAGCAAGCCTTAACCCCAACAGCATGACCCTCTGATTTTTGATAATAACGAAACTTTCACAAATGAACAGCAAGTGTTCCATCAGATAGTTACAAGCTTAGATAGCAGCTAACCATGTGTATAAAAGAACAATATTTTTTTGCGCTTCGCGCATTTTTTAAAACATTAATTTCCATTAATGGCCCATTAATTATCATTAATACGCGCTTCGCGCGGAGAAGAATTAATGTTTCATACTCCGCGAAGCGCCTGAGCACCCACGGAGCGCAAGAATGTTCAATTAATGGAAATTAATGTTTAAAAAACAACGAGCGCAAAGCGCGATGTAATTATTAATCTCTGCAGAAATTCAATATATAAAAAAAAGCCGTCTTTTTTGCTCATTGCTGAAAATTATTTGTAATTTCGCGTTTGTAGAAAGCATACATTTTTTTAGGAATAGCGTTGAACAAAAAAAGCGTTGAACAAAAATAGCGTTGAACAAAATAGCGAAAAAGATGAATAAGTGTTTTTCTTTTTTGCGTCGCCACAAGAAAGGTCTTGTGGTGACGGTCGTTGTTGTAGCCATCGTGGCAGGGGCTGCCATGAGGGTGCTACCGTCGTCGGGCGACGAGATGAGGCAGAGCGCGGTGGTGGTTGAACGGCGCTCATGTTGGGAGATAACAGCCGGCAGCAAGGCACAGCTGTGGTTAGCAACAGCCGACAGCGACACCACTCTTCACAACATCTCAGCCTCGCAACGCGATGCAGAGAGCGTAACCCTTGCTGGCGGCTGCTGGATGAACCGTTGGCCTGCCGTGCCGTCATGCCGGGGACGTGTGGTGACGGTGCTGCCACATGTCACACAAGCAAACATCGTGAAGCCGAGCTGGACGAGCCAACAGGTGCGTGGCCTTTTGGAGAAGGCGCAACGCGACATCAACGACTCGTTGCAATGGGCACATTCGGAAGACTCGGAGCTGCAATACTATCTTCGCGTGCATGGCGTGCAAGACATGGGCTACCAGCAGATTGCCGCTGTCGCCACCAAGGTGAAAGCTAAGGTAAAGGAGCTTGAGCAAACAAAGGCAGCCATTGACAGCTTGCTCGCCAACACCGCCCTGCCCTTAGGGCTCAGGCACAAGACAACCTTCACCGTCCACTATCGCAACGGCGATGGCAAGAACGCCACGGCGCAATGTCGTCTGGTGAACACCGACAAGTGCCACCGTATGGCTATCTTGCAGACGCTCGACGAGACCACGCCCGACGGTGTGAAGGCGCAATATCTGCTGCCGTGGAACACCACCAACCACCGCCTCATAGCCGTGGGCTTCGGTGGCATAGGCATAGAGCAGATGGCGTCAGCCGCTGCCAAGCCACAGCTCATCAACGGGCGCCGCAAGAGAGCACTCCACAACTTCCCGCGTGTGCTTGTGACCGACGGATGCCCGCTGTTCACCCCACGCGGACTGTTTGCCGGCATTGCCGAGGGACAAAACGTTGAAGGACGCGGCAACGTGTCCTTGCTAATGATGAAAGGAGGATGGCAATGAAAACGTCTTATCTGTTTGTTGCAGCTCTGCTGCTGACCGCCCTTGCCTCTTGCTCCAGGATACAGACCGACGGCGGCACGAAGACCTTGAAGGACGGCACCGTCTATGCCGGCTGCACCGACGCGCAGGGACGGCCTCACGGCTACGGACAGCTCACCAAGGGCGACAGTACGCTCTACGAGGGACAGTGGAACCACGGCATAAGGGCAGGAAAAGGCACGGTGACCGACAGCACAGGCACACGCATTGTGGGCACATGGCGTGCCGACACCTTGGCGCAGGGCGTACGCACCGACAGCACCCGCACCGTCTACAGCGGCTATTTCAACCGACAGCTCATGGCCGAAGGCTACGGCTCACAACGCGACAGCACAGGCGCCTTCTACGCCGGACAGTGGCGTAAGGGCAAGCGCACAGGATGGGGGTTCGCCCTGACACCAAAGAAGCATATCCGTGTGGGCGAATGGAAAGCCGACCGTTACCTCGGCGAACGCCTCCACTACACAGCCGACCGCATCTATGGCATCGACATATCGCGCTTCCAGCACGACGTGGGACGCCGCCACTACCCCATCCGTTGGGACCGTCTGCGCATAACGCATCTCGGCACAATCAGCAAGAAGACGGTTCAAGGAAAAGTAGACTACCCCGTGTCGTTCATGTATATAAAATCGACGGAGGGCAGGACGATACGAAACCGCTATTATGCTGCCGACTATGCCGCCGCCCGTCGCCACGGCATACCTGTGGGAGCATACCATTTCTTTTCGCCAAAATCGTCGGGCACGGTACAAGCCGACTTCTTTTTGCGCCACTCGCGTTTCAACCGTGGCGACCTGCCCCCTGTGCTCGATCTTGAACCAACGCCAAAGCAGGTGAAGATGATGGGAGGGCCCGTCGCCATGTTCCGCATGGTAAGGGCATGGATGCAGGCTGTGGAGCATCGCACAGGCACCAAACCGGTGCTCTACATCAGTCAGATGTTCGTGAACCGTTACCTCTCTTACGCCCCTGACCTGAAGAAAAACTATAACATCTGGATTGCCCGTTACGGCGAATACAAGCCCGACGTACACCTTGTCTACTGGCAGCTTTGTCCCGACGGCCGCGTCGGTGGCATCACCCCCAAGGTCGATATCAACGTCTTCAACGGCTACCGCAACGAGTTTGAGGATTTCTTGAGGAAGAACTGCGTTAAATAAAGGTAAAAAAAGGCTGGCGCTTTGAAAAGGGAATAGGGAAAAACGAAAAGGGAAAAATCCTATTGCCAAGGCTATTTAAGGGAATAGGAAAAAAAAGACTGGCGCTTTTAAAGGCAAAAAGGTTATAGGGGTTGACCCTATAACCTTTTTTTGTTATCTTAAACTTAAATTTTATAAGACCCATAAGACTTATAAGACCTGTAAGACCTATAAGGCTTATGAGACCCATAGCCTTATAAGCTCTCTATCAAGCCTCGGTCTTTCTTGTACCCATGCGGGCCTCAACAACGTTCACGACATAATCGCCGAGCTTCTCACACTCGCTGACGATGTCCATGTACATCGTTCCGATGGCGTAAGTGTACTTGTGATCATTAACGTCGTTGATGTTCTGGCTCTTCAGCTGCGTGCGATAGTTGTTGATCTCGTTCTCAATGTTGAACGAGCGGTTGGCATCGTAGTTGTCCTTGCGGCCAAGGAGCAGAACGTTCATCTGTGTGAGCGAGTCGTCGGTAAGCTCAAACATCTGGTGCAGGTGTTCATACTGTTGCTCGGTGAAGTCTTCCTTACCCTTCAGCTTGCGGTTTATCGTGCGGGCAATGTTGTAGCAAGAGTCGCCGATACTCTCTATCTCGCTGATCTCACGCAGCATGGCGCGTATCTTTGCCTTCGTTTCGTCAGAGAGGTGAGCGTCGCTCACGTTGTCGAGATAGTTGGCGATCTCGATCTCCATGTTGTCGGAGATGCTCTCATACTTCTCAATGCGCGAGTAGAGCTTCGTAAACTGAGCGTCGTCTTTCACGCCAAGGAGCTCGCGCACCATGACGAACATGCGGTGAATGCGCTCTGCAAACGACTGGATCTCCTTCTGTGCCTCCAGCACCGAGAGCTCCGGGGTCTTCATGATAGAGTTGCCACCGATATAGCGCAGACGGAAGTCGTCCTCGTCCTTCTTTGCCGACGGCTTGATGACATAGCAGACGAAGCGTTCCATCTGCGGGATGAGCCATATAAGGATAGAGGTGTTGCACACGTTGAACGTGGTGTGGAAGGCGGCGAGCACCACCGACAGACGCGCGGGGTTGATGTGGTCAGCGTGCGGGTCAACACCCACGAAGCCACACACCATGTCGATGAAGGGGTAGAAGATTGTGAGCACCCAGAGCACGCCAAACACGTTGAACGTGAGGTGTGCAAAAGCCGCTCTACGGGCCTGCGTGTTGGCACCCATGGCAGCGATGTTTGAGGTGATGGTCGTGCCGATGTTCTCACCGAGCACAAGGGCTATACCCATGTAGATGGGCAGCACACCGCTGGAGCACAGCACCATGGTGATGGCCATGAGAGCCGCCGACGACTGCATGCAGAACGTGAGGATGGTGCCTATGCCGAGAAATGCGAAGACGGTGAGATAGCTGTCTTTGTCGAAAGAAGAGAAAAAGTCGATAACCATCTGGTTATGACTGAGATCCATTTCCTTACCCGTAGTACCGAGGGTTGAAATGGCGAAAAACATAAAAGCTATACCGAAGAGGAAGTCGCCAATGTAACGGCGTTTCTTGCTGTAGATGAGCAAGAGGGCAATGAAGAACGCGGGGAACACCACATCGGCCATGTTGAAAGAGAAGCCGAGCGTCATGATCCATGCCGTGAACGTGGTGCCTATGTTGGCGCCCATAATGACGGAGATGGCTTGCGCAAGCGTCAGCAGTCCGGCATTCACGAACGACACGGTCATCACCGTAGTGGCCGTGGACGACTGCACGGATGCGGTTACAAACATACCGGTCAGCAGTCCGGTGAAACGGTTGGTAGTCATGGCTCCGAGGATATGGCGAAGCTGTGAGCCCGCCATCTTCTGCAACGCTTCGCTCATCACCTTCATGCCATAGATGAGCAGAGCGAGTGAGCCAATAATCTTAAAAATTATCCAAATCGACATATTTTTATTTAATTTGTTTTATTTTGTTGGAACGTGTCGAAAAAATGCCGTATCTTTGCTAACATCTGAATCGAATAAAAATGTCTAATCTTTAATCATGTAACCATAATGAAACAGATGATACAAATTCGTTGCAAAAATAATAAAAAAACTCTGAATGTAGAAATCGGAAGCACACTTTCTGACGTTTTTCGCAAATTAAATATTTCCATGCCCTACGGACCGATAAGCGCGAAGGTCAACAACAAGGTTGAGGGCATGCATTTCCGCCTCTACCACAACAAAGACATCGAGTTTCTGGACATGCATTCGGCGTCTGGCTCAAGGGCTTACACGCGCACGCTCTTCTTCGTGCTCTGCAAGGCCGTGCACGACCTCTACCCCGACGGATCGGTGGTGATAGACATACCCGTGAGCAACGGCTACTATTGTGACCTAAAGATCGGACAGGAGGTGAACGACGACATCTGCAACGCCCTGCGCTCACGCATGCAGCAGATCATCAGTGAGGCGCTGCCCATAACGCGCCACGAGGCACCGACGGAGGAGGTCATGAAGATGTTTACCGACCTCGGCGCCCACTCGAAGGTGGACCTGCTGCGCACCTCTGGCCGTCTCTACACTACCTATTATGACATTGGCGGCTATCTCGACTATTTCTACGGCACGCTGCTCACCAACACCTCACAACTCTACCTCTTCGGTCTGGAGAAATATTATGACGGCCTGCTCCTGCGCATACCGTCGCCACAGAACGCTGCCGTGCTGGGCGAGGTGACACGTCAGGACAAGATGTTCGAGATCTTCAAGGAGCACCACCGCTGGCAAGACATCCTCGGCATGGGCACCGTGGGAGCGTTCAACGCCGCCGTGGAGAACGGGCTCGCCAACAGCATCGTGAACGTGAGCGAGGCGCTGCAAGAGAAGAAGATTGCTGCCATAGCAGAGCAGATCGCTGCCCGCAAGGGCGTCAAGATGGTGCTGATCGCCGGCCCGTCGTCAAGCGGCAAGACCACCACCTGCAAACGTCTGAGCATCCAGCTGCTCACCTGCGGCATAAGACCCGTGCCCATCTCCCTCGACGACTATTTCGTGGACCGTGAGAACACGCCGCTGCAGCCCAACGGCGACTACGACTACGAGAGCCTCTACGCCCTGAACCTGCCGTTGCTCAACAGGCAGCTCGCCGCCCTCTTCCGTGGCGAGGAGGTGGAGCTGCCGCGTTACAACTTCCAGACAGGACGGAGCGAGAAGAGCGGACAGAAGCTTCAGATGCTGCCTGGCGACGTGCTCGTGGTGGAAGGCATACACGCCCTCAACCC
>UQTI01000061.1 GCA_900543975.1 uncultured Prevotella sp.
AGGACTACTTAGATAGGCTGTTGACGGGAAGTTCAATTTGATGCGTCTGCCCTGCGTTCGTGGTACGATGACTTTATGTGCTCTTTAAGAGTTTAAAATGGGTTTGTCAAGAGCTTTTCACTTCCCTCTCCGACGGGGAGGGGGAAGCCGCCGAAGGCGGCGCGGGGGGCTGTAGGTTTGTTGCTTGTCTTTCTATTGTTAAATAAATCTTATGTTTAGCATAAAATCGAAAGAAAAATGTAGTGTTTACTGTCTTTTTACTATTTTTACAGCCGGAAACGAGAAGAACTGTAAAATAAGGTATAGAAGAGATAAACCTTTAACTGCGATTTTTTGTAGATAAACGATTCTTGGATTGACAAGCTTGGATAACGATGATGCTTGGATTGACAAGCTTGGATAAAACAAGCGCAGACAAATGATGCTTGTATAAACAAGCTTGGATAACAATGATGCTTGGATAAAACAGGCGCAGACAAACGATGTGATAGAAACAACGCTATTAATAAAAATCAAAAAAAGAAAATGTTATGAGACAAACATTACACCGAATGTGTGTGTCATTGCTCTTGCTCGCTCTCTTTGGAGGAGCAGCAATGGCGCAGAAAGTGGCGGTGACCAGCGTGTCCTTTCCTAAGGCACAGGCAAGCACGTCACAACCTGTGAAGTTTCAGGTTCACAACTACGATTTTGCCAATCCCTACGAGGGCAAGGCAACGGTGGGCATAAAAGATGCCGACGGCACCGTGCTCTGCCAAGAAGAGATTGACCTCAACGTCCCCAAGATGGGAAACCAGGATGTGCAGTTGCCCATCCGCCTGACAACCGATTATGGTAAGAGCTACGCTTACACCGTCTTTGTCGATGTTGACGGCAACCAGACTGCACAGCCAAACATGGATGTCAAATTTACGATGCCCACAACCGTCAGCGCACCGCTCACATGGAGCGCCGACCTGGCAGGCAAGAGTGTGCTGGGCTACGGCAACTTCAACTATTTCTCTGACCCCGACATGTTCGTGGCTCAGGGTCGCGTTTCGGTGGTTAACAAGGGAGGCGTGGAGACACTGCCTATAACCTTTGAGAAGGACAAGCAGATGACCATAAGTTTCAGCCATTACTCTGACCTCGCGTCGACGGTGACCGTCGTTGCCGACTATGGCGAGCGACAGGAGACCATCTACAGTGAGGAGTGTGGCATAAGCACCAAGCTCACAAGCCACTATTGCAGCTTCAAGGCCGACAGCACAGCCATCATCCGTCTGGTAGCCACCGCCAAGGGATCGTTCAACACCTACGGACAGATGCAGCTCGGACAGCTCTCCGTCACAGAGTCGAAGCCCGACCTGTCAATGGACGAGATCCTTTCGCCTGCCGCCTCTTCGCTCTGCACCTCTGCCGACGGCTATGAGGTGAAGGTGCGCGTGAAGAACAATTCGCCGTTCGACATCGCCAACCCCACGCTCGCGTTTTCGTTCTCTGACCAAGAGGTGTCGGAGCAGTATGAGGGCACGGTAAAGGCATTCGAGTCTCTCGACTACACCTTCAAGACACGCCTTCAGACAGCCGACGCATGGCTCGGACAGCTTAAGGCCACTGTCAGCTCAGCCGACGACAGCAACGCCGACAACAACAGTGTGTCGTCATCGATCAGGGTATATGCGCCGATGACATTCCCTTACACCACCGGCTTCGACACGGGCAACGACCTGTGGACCGTCTACGATGGCAACAACGACGGCGTGATCTGGGGCTTCGACTCGAGCAGCAGTCTTGGCAACATCGCCTATTTTCCAGCCGATGCGCTGGCAAGCAACGACTGGCTCATCTCGCCCGCCATCAGCATGCCCAAGGGACGCTCACGCCTGTCGTTCTACTATTCTGGCGGCACGCGTCTCACACAGCATCTGCGCGTGCTCATGGGTACCGAGCCGTCGGTAGACAAGATGACGGAGGTGCTCTTCGACGAGGATGTGAAAAACAACGGATGGCTCAACGGCTATCATGTCATAGACCTCGACGAGTCTGGTCTGCGCTATTTCGCCTTCCAGACCACGGGCAAAAGCGACCAGATCATCATCGACAACATAAAGATTGACCAGGCAGAGGACCTGTGCATAGGCTCTGTCGACTTTAAGGAGAAGAGCGGCTTTGCCAAGACCACGTCGAAGGTTTCGCTCTCTTACATAAACCACGGCGTGACACCGCAGAAGAACATCACGCTGCGCTACTGGCTCAACACCGCCGACGACCCATACGCTCCCACCAAGGCTCCCTATGCCGAGGAGACGGTGGCTGACGAGGTGCAGCCCGGCGAGACCGTGACCTACACCTTCGAGAAGGAGGCCGACGTGTCGAAGGGTGGCGAGACCTATGCCCTCGTGGGAAGCATTGTGACCAAGGTGGGTGAGGACCAGCAGAACGACCTCATCGCAGGAACAACATCGCTCGAAAACTGGGCTGTGCCGTCGCTGCCTTACACGCAGGGCTTCGAGGAGTCGACAACAGCACAGAAGCAGTGGACCTTCACACAGGAGGGTACCTCAAAATGGCTCGTGGGCAACAACTCGGCGGGTGCTTATCAAGGCTCGAAGAGCTTGTGCCACACAGGCAAGGTGGCAGAGGGCAAGGAAGACTGGGCGTTCTCAGAGCCGTTGCAGCTGGAGAAGGGCACCTACGACATTGCTTTCTTCTACCGCACAACAAAGAACTATAAGCTTGCCACGCAAGCACAGACCTTCCGCGCCATGCTCGGCACAGCTCCTGAGGCTGACAAGATGACCACCCAGCTGCTGAAGGAGGAGGACCTCCTCGTGTCGGGACAGTGGTCAAAGAAATATTCGGGCACATTCACCGTAGATGAGGCCGGTACCTATTATCTTGGCTTCGGCAACACCACAGCCAACGCTCAGGGCATGACCTTCGTTGACAACATAAGCGTCAGCGCTCATGCCGACGGACAGACTCTGCCTTACGCCCTCAACCTCGATGCCGACAACGCCGAGGAGGGCATGGAGAAATATTATCCTTCATCGACCGTGTGCCAGTGGAAACTCACCGACCAGGAAGACGGCTCAAAGGCTGAGGTGGTGGAGCGCACACAGACGTTCAGCGACCTTTCTTACAGCTCTGACGGCTACCTCGTGCTGCCTAAGCTTCAGGTGGAGAAGGGTAAGGAGATAAAGCTCACGTTCGACTACTCGTTGGTGAGCGAGCTCACCCCTGATCTCACGCTTGACGTGTTCGACGGCACCGTAAGCAACCCCGCCGCGTTCACAAAGCAGGCATCGCTGCCCGTGGTCGCTGACGGCTCGTTCGCAACCACGACCGTGACGCTGCCTGCTGTGGCTGCTCAGGCTGAGGCTGCCTCATCTGCCGATGCCACCACCAACCTCTTCGTTGCCTTCCGCACAAGTGCTCCCGAGGATGGTGCTGCCATGAAGAACGGCTACATCTACACCGCCAAGATAAAGAACGTCTCGCTGACTTATGCCGATGCAACGGGCATCAGCGACATCAACACCGACAATGCTGGCGTGGCTCTCGTTTGTGGAGTGATTAGCGGCAATGCTCCCATCACTGTCTACGATCTCGCTGGCCGCAAGGTGGCTGCGGCTATGACCATAAACGGCAAGGCATCGCTCAATGTATCACAGCTCAATGGTGTGTATGTGGTTAAGGTTGGCGACAAGGTGGTTAAGATGATATTTAAATAAAAGGAATGGATTTGAACGTTCCTTGAAATGGATTTGAATGTTCCTTAAAATGGATTTGAACGTTCCTTAAAAAGGACTTCTATGTTCCTTAAAGGAGGCTCTATAGTTATCACGCTTCGACCGAAGTACACATGTGCACCGACCGAAGTACACATGTGCACCGACCGAAGTACACACGCACACCGACCGAAGTACACACGCGCACCGACCGAAGCGTGATGACTAACAGACTTCTTTTAAGGGGTATTTGTTGTTTAGTATGCTGAAATTCAGCTATTTATCTGGGCGTAGAAAATAATCGTAATCAAGTGAAACTGATTTGCTTGCCCGCCTCGCACAGCTTCTCGTAAAACTCGGCACCGAAGCGGCGGATGAGCGGCTCTTTAAGAAACTTATACACGGGCAGATGCAGCTCGCGTCCCTTCTTCATAGCGTCGCGGCACACATCCCAACGGTTATAGTTGAGCGCAATCATGCCGTTGCCCAGACGCTTTTCGCGGATGGGGTAGAGGGCGCAACTGATAGGTTTGCAGAACCCTGTTTTTCCCGAACGGTAAGCACGTTCCAGGGCGCACAGACAGCAGTCGCCCTCGTAGCATGTGAACACGCAGTCTTTGCCTCCCACGATGCTCGTCACCAGGTCGCCGTCGCGGTCGGTATATGCCACGCCTTGCTTGTCGACAACAGCCTGTGCCGATGCCGACATGTCGTCCCACACGGTGTCGAGAGCGTCTTCTATGCCTCCAATCTCATCGAGCGTCACAGGAGCGCCAGCGTCGCCCTCTACGCAGCAGATGCCCTTGCAGGCATCAAGGTCGCAACAAAACTCTTCGGTGAAGATGTCGCTCGAAACCAATATGTCATCAATCTCTATTATCATAATGTTCTTCTATAATTTTTTCTAAATCAGAGTTTTTCTAAATCAAAGCTTTCTAAATCAGAACCCTTGCCTCTTTCTTGATAGCCTCACGTTTCTCAAAACGAAAAAGCTCAAAACGAGAAAACTCAAAACGAGAAAACTCAAAATTCAAAAATTCAACATTGCGGCATCGCCGCAACAATTCAAAATTCAAAACTCAAAATTCAAAATTCAATCGCCTTTTCCCCATGCTCCACCAAATACTGGTTGCAGCGTGAGAAATGGTGGTTGCCGAACCATCCGCCGCGGTTTGCGGAGAGGGGCGACGGGTGTACCGACTCGAGCACCAGGTGGCGTGACGTGTCGATGAGGCTCTTCTTGGAGCGTGCATAGCCGCCCCAGAGAATGAAGACCAGGTGGTCGCGTCCGGTGTTGAGGGCCCTGATGGCGGCATCGGTGAACGTCTCCCATCCCTTGCGCTGATGGCTTGCTGCCTGATGCGCCCGCACGGTGAGCGTGGCGTTGAGCAGCAGCACGCCCTGTTCAGCCCAGCGTGTGAGGTCGCCGCTTTTGGGCATGGGTGTGCCGAGGTCTTGCTCTATCTCCTTGAAGATGTTCTGCAGCGACGGAGGAAACGGCACACCGTCGTTCACGGAGAAGCTGAGTCCTTGCGCCTGTCCTTGCTCATGGTAAGGATCCTGCCCAATGATGACCACCTTCACCTTGTCGAAGGGACAGAGGTTGAAGGCGTTGAAGATGAGGTGGCCCGGAGGATAGCATGTGGTGGTGCTATATTCGTGGCGCACAAAACGGGTTAGTTCGGAGAAGTAGGGTTTCTCAAACTCTGCGCTGAGACGCTCCTTCCACGACTGTTCTATCTTTACATCCATGTGTTGTTGCTGTTTTTTTATGTCAACAAAGTTAATGTTTTTTTCTCGAATGATTGGGCTATTGTAAAAAGAAAATCGTAATTTTGCAGAAAACAAGAAAAACAGCACATAACATGCGGACAGGAATATTTGTTGGTAGCTTCGACCCGTTCACCATCGGGCACAAGTCGGTCGTGGACCGCGTGCTGCCGCTCTTCGACAGGGTGGTGATAGGCGTTGGTGTGAACGAGCGCAAGCAGTATATGCTCACGGTGGAGGAGCGCGTTGCTGCCATCAGGCAGCTGTATGCCGGCGATGGACGCGTGGTGGTGGAGAGCTATTCAGACCTCACCGTCGATTTTGCCCAGCGCCACGACGCACAGTTTGTTGTCAAGGGCGTGCGCAACGTGCGCGACTTTGAATATGAGCGTGACCAAGCCGACATCAACCGTCGCCTGACAGGTCTTGAGACGCTCCTCATCTATGCCGAGCCAGGTCTCGACAGCGTGTCGTCGTCGGTGGTGCGCGAGCTTAACCATTTCGGCAAGGACACGTCAATGTTTGTGCCTAAAAGATGAAAAAACAAAAATGAAATTATGATAACATACAACAGTGAAGGCGTACGCATGCCAAAAATAAAAAAGCGCGACACCTCGGCTTGGATCAAGGCCGTGGCAGCATCTTATGGTCGTAAGGTGGGTGAGATAGGCTACCTCTTCGTTGACGACGAGAAGATTCTTGAGGTCAACCGCGAGTATCTGGGTCACGACTATTACACTGACGTCATAACGTTCGATTATGATGAGGACGACACCGTGAGCGGCGACATCGTCATCTCGCTCGACACTGTGCGCTCCAACGCCCAACTCTTTGGAAAGACCTACGAGGAAGAGCTTTATCGTGTCATCATTCACGGCATCCTGCACCTCTGCGGCATCAACGACAAGGGGCCTGGCGAACGCGAAATAATGGAAGCGGCTGAGAACAAGGCGCTTGCCATGAGAAACGGGCAGAAATAAGAAAATAAAAAGAAAAAAGGAGCGGGTATAGACGAGCCAACGGTTGTTGGGCGTTTATGCCCGTTTGTTGTTTATATCAGATATTTTTAACAAAACGGATGTTAAAAAGATGACCTGATTCTTAACAAACGTAAATATAAGGCGCAGCCAATCTGAAATGTTTGTATATTTGCGAAAAGAACAACTTTAGTAAGTAACCACTGCAAGCCACATATTGGCGATTCTTTTAAGAACGTTTTCGTTAAGCCAGATGAGCAGAACCGAGCTTGCTCGAGTTATGCCATGGCGAGAAAAGGTGCCATGAAATGGAACAAAAAACTTTTGTCATGCACAATGCGTCCACAAAACGTTAGTGCGTTTAAAAACGGCGCCGGTTACCAACACAATGCAGTAGTGGAAAAAAACTAAACATTTGAGCCGAAGGAGAGGATGGCATATAACACTCTTCAAACTACACGATGAGCATCAAAATTTTTGTAATTCCAGCGATGGCTATTATAGCCGCTGAGCTTGTATGCACCCTATGCAACGTAAACACCGCAAAGAAGCATGTGTCTGACATAAAGATGCAGGCAGGGACCATTGTGTCAGCAACGGGCAGTAATGAGGTTGCGTCGGCAGAGGTAAAGAACGGAAACGAAACAGACGTCACAAACAATTCAACTGGCCTTCAGCTATGGAGGATAGAACGTTGATAAAGAAGAGGGCGTTTTGACATTCATAAATATTGATTTGACATTCATAAATGTAAATTTGACATTCATACAAATAAAAAAGAAATCCCCACATCCTGCACGGTTATGCAAGATGTGGGGATTGTCGTTTCTGGATATTTCTGATGCTTAAGCTATGATGATGCTTGGGCATCTTCGTTTCTTGTCTTCTTTTCTTCGTTTTTTATCTGCGTTTTTTTTTGCGGCTGTCTCATTGTATGAGTTGTAGCGCCTTCTGCACGATGTGGTTGTTCTCGTTTATTATGCAGAAATACTGGCTCATGTCCCACAGGTCGCGTGCCACGAGCGCCTTGAGCTGCAAGCGGAGCTGTGGGAGCGTGCGCTTAAGCTCGTCATCGTCCTTAGGCTTGACGTTGTCTTTGGCGGCATCGGCAAGGAGCGTGTCGATGACGTTTTGCGGCACCTCGTAGCTGTCCTTGAACTTGTCAAACGACGCATACTTCTTGCGCAGCTCCTTGCGGTGCGTGTCGATGTAACGCAGGCTGGCGTTTATGATGTAGCTCTTTGCCGAGAGCTGACGGTGGAACGGCGTGTACTGGGTTGTGTCGAGCGGCACAAAAAAGTCGGGCATGATGCCACCGCCGCCATAGACCACGCGGTGGCGTCGCAGGGTGTAACACTTTAGCGAGTCGGCAAAATGGATGCTGTCGGCGCTGTAGAGCTCGCCGTGCTTGAAGCGTTTTTCTATGTCCATGGCATAAGCGTCCTTGTCGCCCTTGACATACGGCTTCTGTATGCAGCGGCCGGAGGGTGTGAAATAGTGGGCGATGGTGAGACGAATCATCGAGCCGTCCTTAAACTCTATGGGGCGCTGCACCAGACCCTTGCCGAAGGAGCGGCGGCCTACCACCTGTGCGCGGTCCTGGTCCTGAAGCGCTCCCGACACGATCTCTGCTGCCGAAGCCGAATATTCGTTCACGAGCACCATGACCTTGCCGTCAAGGAGCTTGCCCTTGCCGTCGGCGTTATATTCGTGTCGGCGGCTGGAGCGTCCCTCGGTGTAGACGATGAGGTCGTTCTTGTGCAGAAACTCGTTCACGATCTGTATGGCCGACTGCATGTAACCGCCGCCGTTCTCCTGAAGGTCGAGTATGAGGTCGCGCATGCCGTGCTGCTTGAGCGAGTCGACACCTTCCATAAACTCGTTATAGGTGGTGGCACCGAAGCTGCCTATGCGTATGTATCCCACCTTCGGGCGTATCATGTAAACGGCATCGATGGTTTTCACCGGGATCTTGTCGCGTGTGACGACAAACGTGAGCTTGTCGGCGATGCCACGTCGCACGACGGTGAGCTTCACCTTCGTGCCTTTCTTTCCGCGCAGACGCTTCACGATGTCCTCGCGGCTCATCTTCACGCCCGCGATGGCTGTGTCGTTGACCGCCACAATGCGGTCGCCAGCCAGCACGCCGACCTTCTCTGACGGGCCGTTGAGCGTGGGTTGAATGACCATGAGCGTGTCTTGCGACATGTTAAACTGCACGCCTATTCCCTCGAACGACCCTTGCAGCGGTTCGTTCATGGCCTGTGTCTCCTTGGCTGTGGTGTAAGACGAGTGTGGGTCGAGCTTCTCAAGCATGCCTTTGATGCCGTCCTCCACGAGCTTCTGCTCGTCCACGGAGTCGACATAAAGGTTGCTGATAGCCATCTCTGCTATTTGCAGCTTGCGCATTGGGCTGTCATCGCCAAGGTTCATGCGCAGCTGAGCCATGGCGCTCACCCACACAAGCGAGAGCACAACAAGAGCCGTAAGCCGCCTGCCGTAAGATCTGCTCATGTCATAAAATCTGCGCCTATCGCGCAATATATGTTCCATAATTTTACGTTTCCTCAATTAAAAATTCAAAAATGAAAACTCAAAATTAAAAATTAAAAATTCAAAATTGAATAATTCCTAATCGGCGCAGCCGACAATTCAAAATTCAAAACTCAAAATTCAAAACTCAAAATTGAATAATTCCTAATCGGCGCAGCCGATAATTCAAAACTCAAAATTCAAAATTCAAAATTCAGAATCTGGCAAATCCTCCTCAATGACGAGGTTGTCGATGATGAAGTTTTGTCGTTCGGGCGTGTTCTTGCCCATATAGTAGGCGAGAAGCTTCTGCACCTGGTCGGTCTTGTGTAGCGTCACCTGCTCAAGGCGCATGTCGGGTCCGATGAAATGTACAAACTCATCGGGCGAGATCTCTCCCAGACCTTTGAATCGGGTGATCTCAGGGTCGGGACCGAGGGCGCGTATGGCAGCCACACGCTCCTCCTCGCTGTAGCAGTAGCGCGTAATGAAGTCGCTCTTGCGCTCGCCCTTCGCCAGCTTCTTGTCGGCATCGGCAATGACCGCCTTGTCCTTGATCTTCGTGCGGCGGTTACGCACGCGGAAGAGCGGCGTCTGAAGCACGAACACATGGCCCTTCTTTATAAGCTCCGGGAAGAACTGCAAGAAGAAGGTTATGATGAGCAGACGGATGTGCATGCCGTCGACATCGGCATCGGTAGCCACGATGACCTTGTTGTAACGCAGGGTGTCGAGACCCTCTTCTATGTCGAGAGCGGCCTGGAGGAGGTTAAACTCCTCGTTCTCGTAGACCACCTTCTTGGTGAGACCGAACGAGTTGAGAGGCTTGCCGCGCAGCGAGAACACCGCCTGTGTGTTTACATCGCGGCTCTTCGTTATGCTTCCGCTTGCCGACAGACCCTCGGTTATGAAGATCGACGACTCTTCCTTGCGGTCGTTCTTGGCGTCGGAGAAATGGATGCGGCAGTCGCGCAACTTCTTGTTGTGAAGGTTAGCCTTCTTTGAGCGCTCGCGTGCCAGCTTCGTGACGCCGGCCATCGCCTTGCGTTCCTTCTCGCTCTCCTCGATCTTCTGCTTCATGACCTCCGCCACGTCGGGGTGAATGTGCAGGAAATTGTCGATCTCGCGCTTTATGAAGTCGCCGACATACTTGTTTATGCTCTCGCCGCCGGGAGCCATCTGCAACGAGCCGAGCTTGATCTTTGTCTGGCTCTCAAACATGGGCTCCTCCACGTTTATGGCGATGGCAGCCACCAAGCCGTTGCGTATGTCGCCAAACTCATAGTTTTTGTTGAAAAACTCTTTGATGGTTCGCGCGATGTGCTCCTTGAAGGCGCTCTGGTGTGTGCCTCCCTGGGTGGTGTGCTGTCCGTTTACGAACGAGTGATATTCCTCGCCATATTGGTCGGTGTGTGTGAACGCTATCTCTATGTCCTCGCCCTTGGCGTGGATGATGGGATAGAGCCCGTCTGTGGTCATGGTGTCGTTGAGAAGGTCTACCAGACCGTTGCGCGACAAGATGCGCCGTCCGTTATACATGATGGCGAGGCCCGTGTTGAGGTAGGTGTAGTTGCGCAACATGGTCTCCACGATGTCGTCGTGGAAGCTGTAGCCAATGAACAGTGTGTCGTCGGGCTGGAAGAAGATGTAGGTACCGTTCTCGTCGTCGGTCTTTTCGGTGGTGTCGCTCTTGAGGACACCGCGCTCGAAGGTCAGTGCGCGCACCTTGCCGTCGCGGAACGATTTCACCTCGAAGTGCGATGACAGGGCGTTGACCGCCTTCACGCCCACACCGTTCAGGCCGACGCTCTTCTTAAAGGCTTTCGAGTCGTACTTGCCTCCTGTGTTGAGCATGGACACCGCCTCGACGAGCTTGCCTTGAGGTATGCCGCGGCCATAGTCGCGCACGCTCACGCTGCGGTTCTCGTTGATCTCTACCTCTATGCGCTTTCCAGCGTTCATGCGGAACTCGTCGATAGAGTTGTCTACCACCTCCTTAAGCAGCACATAGATGCCGTCTTCAGGCAGGTTGCCGTCGCCCAGACGGCCTATGTACATGCCGGGACGTGTGCGCACATGCTCCATGTCGGAGAGGTGGCGTATGTTGTCATCGGTGTAGGAGGCCGTGGGTTGCTCGTTCATTATCTCGTTTTCCTCTTTCATAGTTGCGCCAACCTTAAATCTTCTTTATGTAACATTTGCGTCTCTTGTGAATCTGGTGGTCGAAGGCTGTCCACTGGCTCTGTACCGAGTCGTTGGTCTCCATCTCCACCTGTGTCTCGCCCCACTCGAAGCCATAGGCGTTATATCGCGGAATGAGGTCAGAGAAGAGCAGCGCGTTGGCACCCTTTGAGCGATACTCGGGCAGCACGCCCACGAGCAGCAGGTCCACGATCTTGGTCTTGTGGGCCTTGATGGCGCGGAGCACGGGCCACCAGCCGAAGGGCAGCAGACGTCCGCGACGACACTTCTGCAGAGCCTTCGAGAGCGATGGTATGGTTATGCCCACGCCCACAAGCTTGTTGTTGGCTGTGCTGTCTTCGATGAGGGTTATGAGGCCGAGGTCTGCTAAGGGAAAATACATGTTGATGTATTGCTCGATCTGCTTGTCGGTGAGGGGCGAATAGCCATAGAGGTGGCTGTAGGTCGTGTTTATAAGTTCAAAAATCTTATAACCGTAACCTTCCTCAAAGATCTCCTTCTTGGTGAGCTTCTTCACGCGAAGGCCGTAGCGCTTCTGTATCATCTGCGCGATCTTTGACATCTTCTCAGGCACCTTCTCAGGCACAAAGATCTTATATTCCACATAGGTGTTGTCCACAGAGTAGCCCTCCATGGCTTCAAAGTGTTTGGGATAGTAGGGATAGTTGTAGATGGTCGCCATGGTGCCGAGCTGGTCGAAGCCATGGGTGAGCATGCCCTCGGGGTCCATGTCGGTGAAGCCGAGCGGTCCCACCATCTCGGTCATGCCCTTGGAGCGGCCATAGTCTTCGACAGCCTTCATGAGAGCTGCCGACACCTCGCGGTCGTCGACAAAGTCGATCCATCCGAAGCGCACCGACTTCTGGTTCCACTTCTCGTTGGCGAGGTTATTTATTATCGCAGCCACACGTCCCACGATCTTGCCATCCTTGTAGGCAAGGAAATATTCGGCCTCGCAAAAGTCGAAAGCAGCGTTGCGGTCCTTGCGTAGGGTGTTCAGCTCGTCGCTGTAGAGGTTGGGCACATCGTAGGCGTTGCCCTTGTAGAGGTCATAGTGGAACTCGATGAACTCTTTCAGCTCGGTTCGGGTCTCCACTTTCTTAATCAGTACTGATGACATTATTTTAAATTCGAATTCGTATTTTTTTACTTGTTGTCACGGCGCCGTTTGCGCTCAATTGTGGTATGAAATGCAAAATTAGCAATTAAATGGCAAAAAACCGCAAAAAGCCCGTTAAATTCTCTTACACAACAAGATAACATGGGTGCCATCGGCTGCCGTGGTGCCAAACACATAGCTGTCGCCACCGTCTTTAAGCGCCAGCTTCTTGCGCAGGGCATCGGCCGAGAGAGGCATGTTGCGCACAGCCACGTTGGCACTGTTTATGTCCGCAAGCAGGGCTTTAAGGCTCTGACGGTTCATTGTGGAGCAGCCTGTGATGGCAAACTGTCGGCCAGGGAAACCGTTGACCATGGCGTTGCTGACAAACAGGTTGCTGTTGCGTCCCAAGGCTCTGAGGCCATAGCGCACGGCAAGCAGACCGAAGCAGCCGGCCTTCATGATGGAGGCGTTGGGCTCGTAGAGGTAGAGGGGCGCTGGGGCTTCAGCATGTTGTGACGTTGCGGTAGTGGGAGACGCGGCGAACAGCTCGCCGGCATCCTGGAGCGGCGGCAACGGTTGCTGCTCGCCCTCGGTGTGGGTGAAGGAGAAGCGTTCTGTGTCGTTGACGCAGGTCACGCTCACGCTGTCGTGGCTGTCGCTGTCTGCCACAAGCAGCAGTTCCTTACACTCGCCACCCGTTGCCACGATGTGTACCTCTGCCACGCTGCCGCACATGTCGGCCACGGCCTTGTGCCAGTCGAGCATGGGTGAGAGCTTGATCATGACCTTGCGCCCCTTGGAGACGAGCAACGGGCGAAGGGCAGACACGTCGGGTGTGCAGTCGGCTATCGCCACGGTCTTGCCGCCGTGGCCGTCGCGGCGTGCCGGGTCAATGAAGATGAGGTTGGCGGGCGGCATGTCCTGCAACAGACGCTCGGCTTCGCTGTTTGCCACGCACGCGTTGTCCAAGCCCAGCACGCGGAAGTTGTGACGGGCTATGGCGCAGAGCTGCGGGTTGCGCTCACAATAGATGGCGCGGTCAAAGAGCGGCGCGATGAAGGAGAAGTCGACACCGAAGCCTCCCGTGAGGTCTACCGCCAGCGTGGATGACGTGTCGGTCGAGAACTCGCTATGGCTCAAGATGTCGATATACTTTAAGCCTTCAATGTCTTTCAGGTTTTCTGCATCTTTCAAAATCTCCGTTTCCTTCACCTCAACATCGTCGGTTGTCTCCAGCGTCAGGCGCTTTGCCAGCTCAGCCTTGTAACGGGCCGTCTGCTCCGACGAGCATTGCTCCATGGAGAGATGCGGCGGATACACAATGGCATCATTCTTTGCCCATGTGGGCAACTTGCGCTGCGCTGTCTGCCACCCTGCAATCTGTTCGAGAGCTAAGGTGAGGTCAAACTCGGCATCGCGCGGGGCGCGAAGGGCCAGGGTGCGCACGTCGTCATTGCGATGCTGGCGTATGAACGCTTGCATCTTGGGCGCGAGCACCAGTTTGTCTATAGGAACCACCGTCGGGTCCAACGTCACAGTTTGTTCTACTGTTGTCGTTATGTTGTCGTTCGTTTGCGTCTTCTTGTCTTTCATTATGTTGTCTGTGTTGATTGTTTTTTAAGCAATGGTTTCTTGTTCATTGTCTTTATTGTTCTTTGTTTTATAAAATTAAGAGCAAGCAAATGTCGTTGTCACTCGTATATGCGTCACTTGGAGACTGTATATGCGTTGCTTTTCTACACTATCTTATGGCTTTGTAATATTTCTTTGCCGTGGCTCTCGACACGAGGTTGAAGTGCCACCACTCTGTGCGCAAGGCTCTGTAGCCGGCGTAGCGCATGACCTCGCGCAGCAACTGGCGGTTGCGCAGAGCCTGTCGGCTGATCTTGTGGCTTGCAACGAGCTGCTGCTCGGCATCGATGTGGGCGGCGCGGCCCATATAGTCGATCTTCGTGCCCATGTCGAGGGTGTCGCCCTTGGCGTCGCAGAGCGTTATGTCGACCGCCAGTCCGTAGTTGTGCATGCCCCCGCCGTGGGCAGGGTTGCTCACATAGATGTCTTTTGACGTGTTCTTGA
This sequence comes from uncultured Prevotella sp., assembly GCA_900543975.1. Classification (GTDB taxonomy): domain Bacteria; phylum Bacteroidota; class Bacteroidia; order Bacteroidales; family Bacteroidaceae; genus Prevotella. Next base: position 14,373 of record UQTI01000061.1, read on the forward strand.
CCGCATCCCACATCTTCTGCTGTATGTGCATGGGGCGGGCGGCATCATAGACCTTCAGGCTGAGGTCAGGGCGCAGCTGCTTCAGTCGGCGCTGTGCCTTGACGAGAGCCGTGGCAGCCTTGGGGTGGAGATAGGCCTCGCGCAGGTCGCCATAGAGCACACGGCCGGTGAAATTGTCGGCGCGGGCATACATCAGCGACACATGTATGGAGGGGTCGGCATCCTGAATGTTCACATAGCCCGCCTTTGCCAGCTGCTGTGCGGTGGCGCTCAACGTCTTGCCTTTGGGCTGTGCCTCAACGCTGGCTGTCTTGCCTTCGGTCAAAGCCTTTACGTTTACATCTTCACATCTTGATTGGGCAGTGATAATGCATGCCGCAGAAGCGACAATGAAAATAAATAGATAGAATTTCTTCATACTTCTGCAAACTTACGCATTTTTTGCCAAACAGCAAAAAAATATCGGGACGTAAGGATAAAAAAATAAGGTGAACTCTCTTGTTTTTAAAGAGAATTCACCTTTATGTGTTTTATGGAGGGGAAATCCCTCAGTGAGTTGCAGCAGATGGTGGAACAATTTCAAGATCGTCACCAAGAAACGATGATGACCCCAAGGACTTTGCTACCTGTTCGGCATATTGTTCCATTTCATGGCACGTTTTCTCGCCATGGCAAAGTTCAAGCAAGCTTAGCTCTGCTCATTTGGCTTAACGAAAACGTTCTATTTCATAGCACCTTTTCTCGCCATGGCAAAGCTCAAGCAAGCTTGGCTCTGCTCATCTGGCTTAACGAAAACGTTCGTTATTAAAATTCTTTTTGGAAAAACGTGAAATAAAGTTGTTAGTCATTCCAAATGAATCCACCATCGCCGGTGTCCGGTTCGTCATCTTCGTCGGCAATATGTTCAACAGAATCGACTTCGTTGATATTATAAAGCGATACTGTTTTCATTTGGCACAAAGCATCATCATTATATATTTTTATATTAATGATTATCGGTTTTATATATTCCTTTTTCATTGTTGCTTTTTTTATTTGACTACATATTTTTTTCCATTCACGACATAAATGCCCTTTGACAGATTATTCAGATCGGCGGCATTGTTTTTCACAAGCACTCCGCTGATGCTATAAACTTTGCCAGAAGTGTCTCTATTCAAGTCATCTACCTTTACTGTTTCTATAGGAGTGATACAACTATCATCAAACAAACTTAAAGAAAGTTCATGAGCTTCCGAGTTACTCTTATTTGTTTTATGAAACCACCCACTGAACCCACGGATACCGTATTTTTTATCAGCTGTATAGGGATAGAGTTTCATGCCGTTTTTGGACTGCTGAAAGAAATAATCTTCGGTTGTTATTCTACCTTCTGATTCCCCCACAGTGCCCGTGCACTGAACAAGAGAACCTCTAAGCACATAATCATCATAGGATGCCTTACCTGCAAATGGTATCGCATCAGTATTCACTTGACCATCAAAATCCTTTACCTGCTTTAACATTTGCTCAGCAGTATATGTTGTAGGCGTCCAATCCCCATCATTTCCACTTTCTCCTTTTGCAGACCAGCGGTAGTTCAAATCAACATTTCTAAACGTATAAACACCATCTTGTGCAATATCTTCTTTTCTCATCTTAACAAGGAATGTCTCACCTAAATCAAGCGGATACTCATCAAAATTGGTGTAATGGAGAAACATGAAAGTCTTACCCTCTCGCCAATAGCCGCGGTATACACCCATTGTGAAATCACCACTATTAGCCTCGCTATCATTATTATTGGTAAGCCCATTCACTATGATGCGTGCATTGCAAGCCTGTTTGGTTCTATACCCTTCACCCCACTTACTACAATATCTGTTATTCACTCCAAAAGGCAGACAAATGGTGTTCCAACCCACCTTAAGGTTTCTGTGCAATCTTACTATCGCATGTTGCTGCGGCACATTATTATATTCTTTTTGAGTACTATATAGGTCTTTTGTGAGAAGACGCTGAAACTCAGACCCATCATTCATATAGGTCAAAAAACCAGTTTTCTCAGTTTCCTCCCATCCTTTTGCAGCATTTTCAAAGATTACAGTTGTCATATTTGGATCCAGCCCATCAAACACTCTTTTATTTGTAATTCCTGCATATTCGTCCGTTTCCCCTTGTAGGCACTTAGGAGCCTTCACACAGTTCACTGTGATAGTTTTCAACTTTATTTTAGCATCACCAGAAGAAGCAAATGCACCATCTCCTATTTCAGTAAACTCTGCAGGAATATTCAAATCGGTAAAAGAACAAACATTTTTATTCGGATCTGATCCATCATGTCCATCTTGTCCGTTGCAGCCATAAAACAGATAAGCAGGAATCTTCTTTATTTCCCCATAGACTGCATAATTCTGTAACACACCATTAACAAATTCGTTGGTCATGGATCGACAGTCACCAAATACACCAGTTCCAAGATAGGTTATCTTAGCATTATCCAAGTTTAAGGTATGCAACTGTTCGCAGCGTCTGAATGCTTGAGAACCAATCTCCAAGCTGCCATTTCCTTGAATATTCAGTCCGGTAACTTTCACTCGATTATAAAAAGCCTGACTTCCTATTTTCGTTACTGAGCTGGGTATCTCAATAGCTATATTATGGCCTGCTACTTTGTCAGAGAAATAACCACGATGATCGTTATCTGCGTAAAAAGCATTGTCTTTTATCTCTGTAACATTCTTTATCAAACGGTTTATATATTTGGTACTCAAGCTACAACAATTGGAAAACATAAATTTTCCAACTCTATTCAGCAAGAGTTTTTTATCCTTTACCGCATCATCTGTTATATCTACTTGCTTCTCACCGCTCCATATAGTTATTTTTTTCAGTTTACCAGCATTAGCGAAATACCTAATACCATGATCATCCCCACTTCCTACATTCATACCATCTTTAGGCAATTCCAACTCTTCAACATTATCCATATACATGAAATAGCTATCATCATTATATGAATCACATATATACTCGCGCAATCCGAGATATTTGATGTGCCCACGTATCTGCTTCCACGCTGTATAATATTCAGCTCCCTCCATTATGTTTAATTGTCCATTTAGACCTCTTCCTTTCCCATTGGCAAATTCAATACCCCAAATTTTATCCAGATCTACCTCATGATTGGCGTTTTGCAATGTATATTCTTTAATGCCATTCCCATGCCCATCACCTTCATCCTTTACAGTCTTTCCATCAATAAGATCTTTCAGTCCGTTAACATAAACTTTTTTAACATTATCATAGCTTACCTCAATATAATTAGACCATTCTTCCAACTGACCATTATTATTGTAAAGCCGGATTTTGTAGAAATAATTGTCCGCTGAAGCCTGTATCAAGCACAAAGCGAGCAAGATCATTGATAAAAGTATTTTTTTCTTCATATCCATAATTCCGCAACACTATTATTAATTAAACTTTTTAAGTTCCTGAGCAACA
>UQTI01000062.1 GCA_900543975.1 uncultured Prevotella sp.
TTTGCGGTATTTTATTTGTAATTTTTGCGATAAGACATTATTTTAATAAGGTAGGCGGCCCTTCGGAAATAAAAAATAAATGTGATTTATTTTTGTATTTCTCTCGGTTTGCACTACCTTTGCTGCAGTTGAGTGCGTGTTTGCTTATCAGCATAGGTACGCCCATGTGTGGAAGAATTATTCCAATTCTGCTTTTACCGACACTCAAAAGTCCTTCTTGAACAACAATACGGATGTAGCCGTTGCCAGAGCAAAGGATTTGCGCGAATTCCAAAATCCATCAACAAGCATCTACAAATTGATTGAAATGTTGAAAGGAAATGCACGATAATGCCTAAATGCGTAGGTTTCCTTCAATGATGGTTTCGCTGTTGGAATAATTACGAAAAATATGGTTATTTCAATGGAAATCTTCAAACAGTTGAAGAGATTCCTTTTTCGTCATATTGTTTTGCTGACAAATAAGGGTGAAAAATATGGAGAGGGGTCTATATTATGAGGTTCTTCAATCGAGTTTACAAAGTTGTGGACCACAATCTTGTGAACTTCTTCTTTTTTCATTACCTTTGTAATCTAATTCAATAAGGAGTAAAGATTATGGAGAAAGCTTTTGTATATGGTATGTCGGTCGGTGGTAATAACTTTACAGACCGAATTGAAGAAACCAAGCGTCTCAAGCTTGACTTCGAAAATGGCGTTAATGTTGTTCTTATATCTCCAAGACGCATGGGTAAGACCTCTCTTGTAAAAAAGGTGATTTCCGAGATTGACGACCCTATGCTAAAAATCGTCTATATGGACATATATGACTGCAGGAGTGAATATGATTTCTATAACCGATTTGCCGAAACAATCATGAAGTCCACTGGTAACCATTTAGAGCAAATAATGGAGAACATCAAGCGTTTCTTTGTTAGAATCTCGCCCAAAATTTCATTTAGCCCAGAACCTAACTCTGAGTTTTCTGTATCATTGGGGATAACGCCTAAGGATTATTCTCCGGAGGAAATCTTGAATCTTCCTGAACGTATTGCCCAGGAACAGGGCGTTCGCCTTGTAGTATGTATTGATGAGTTTCAGCAGATAGGTGAGTTCACAGACTCGCTGACTATACAAAAACGTTTACGCGGTGTTTGGCAGCATCATCAAAATGTGTCTTATTGCTTCTTTGGCAGCAAGAAGCATCTGATGGAAAATATTTTCCAAAGTCGTCGTATGCCTTTTTATCAGTTTGGGGAGATGCTGCATCTAAAGTGCATTCCTACGGAATATTGGGTCCCCTTCATCTGTTCTCGATTCGAGAAGTACGGCAAGAAGATAACAGAAGAGTATGCAGGCAGAATATGCCAAGAGGTAAAGAATTACTCATCTTATGTGCAGCAACTTGCATGGAACGTTATGGCCGAAACAGGAAAAGAAGTAAACGAGGAGAGTTTCGAAGAAGGCTTGAAGGCTCTGTTGGAGCAAAACAGCAGTCTCTTTATACAACAGACAGAGGGGCTTACGACCTATCAACTCAACTTCATTCGTCTTTTGTGCAAAGACATACATTCTGGATTTACAACTCAAGCGGTTTCTGAAATATACTCCTTGGGTAGTAAATCAAATATAGACCGTATAAAGAAAAGTTTGGTTGACAAAGAGATTATTACCATTGAGAAAGAGGGTATATTCCTTGCTGATAGTGTATTTGAACTTTGGTTTAAGAGAGAAATGATGTAGCCTATAGCCGACACTATTCAACAGAGTTTGGGGATAAGGCGAAAATCATTCAACCAACCTCAGGCTTACAGTACAAATCCATTCAACTTTTTCTAGGGTAGTACACAGTCTTATATGATTTTGTTTTCTTCAAAATAATGTCACTATTGTCACCACGCAAGATAGTTATCTGATAATCAGTTGTTTACGGGTGACATTAGAGGCTTTTTCTAATGTCACCTAATGTCACCAATGTCACCCAATGCCTGGTGGTCAGGAAATAGATTCAGCACCTCATTCAATGCATAAATATACGCTTTGAGCCGTATATTTATGCGGTTTTCCATTAAGCCCATTTGACAAAATGAAAGTGCCTTTATTGCGTTGTCAAAGAGGCTTAATGACAAAAGAGGGGCGTGTTTAAGAACTGTTAACAATTCGTGATTTGATTTTAACTATAATTTTATGCATTGTGAAAGAAGAAAGCCTTGTTTGCTATCGTTCTGTCATTCTGTATATTTATGCAAAATCGGGGTAAAAATGCTCTCGTTTTAACATCTTTTCATTCTTCGCAAAGCATGTTTGCAAAGTCAAAACATCATCATTTGAATATTGTAAACATGGCATTCATGAAGCATAAACATGGTACTTGCGAAGCATAAACATGGTACTTGCGAAGCATAAACATGGCAGTTGCGAAGCACGATATAAACAATAAACTTTGCGAATGTTGATTAATCCCAAATCCTAATACCGATTTGGAATAAAAAATCCGTGTAACTCAAGTGGCTACACGGATTCTTCTTGGTATTTTTTTCTTCAAAACCAATTGGCTTTATTGTGGCCTATGATTGGCTTTTTGATGCTCTTTTGATTGTTCTTACGATGCATCAATATGTTTTTTGCCTTTCTGATTGCCCTTACCTTTGCACGGGAGAACACGCTGAAGGGATGCATCAACATGTTTTTTGCCTTTTTGATTGCCCTTTTGATGATAAATCTCTACGGGAGATGTTTTGCTTTATAGCTTATTTCTCAGGCTGGCTACCATCGTCTACAGGCTTTTTCTTTGTTGTCTTATTGCTTTTGTCAGAACTGGTCTTGTCCGACTTGCTGTCTGAACCCCCTTTGTCTTTCTTGAAGACGCTTTTGCCTTTGTTGAACAGACCTTTCATCTTGTCGCCCACCTTCTTGGCAGGATTCTTCGACTCTGCTTTCTCTGAAACCGTGCCCTTGATGCCAGAGCCCGATTCTTCCTTTGTCGTCACCTCGTGTGTGGCCTTCTCTATTGTCTCGCTTGGAGTGATCCAATAGGTATAAGTGTACTCGGTGTCTGTCTTCTTCACAAATTCATGATGTGTGGTGTAGCCACCGTCATAGGTGGTAAACGATTCCTTGTTGCCGACCTTCTTGTAGTTTTTTATAGGCATAGGGTCTACGCCGCATCCGTCGGGGAGAAACTCTTTCTTGTTCAGGTCGACCTTTACCCAATAGCCTCCGTCAACATAATGAAATTTTCTTACCTGGGCCTGGGCAACAAATGTAAATGCACACATTACAAAAAATAAAAATAAGCGTTTCATAGGTTTTTGTTTTTTAATAATTCCGGACACTATTGTTTTAGTAAATTGTAAATGTCTGAGCAGCAACAATCTGCTCAGATCATGCCATGCCGTTATATTGCCTGCCTTAGTGTCGCCAAATGTAGGTTGCAAGAGTAACGGCTTAACATGGCAAAGATACAAATAAAATCAATAACTTGCTTTTTTTCATTATTTTTTTTCATTATTTTCTGAACTTTCGCATTTATGATATGGAAATTAACTCATGCAAGCGTCGCCGCACTCGACTTTGTCGCTTGCCATCATTCTTTGAACCGCAGGCTTCGCTACCTTCGGTAGCTCAACCAGCGGTTGAGGATATTCGCCGCCTTTGGTGACGCTTATCAGAGCTGATAATCGATTGAAAATGTGTTTGTTATTTTTATTCTTCGGTCGTAACCGCCGCAATATATCCTTCCTGATCGTAGCATCGGCGATGTTTGTGAAGCATGTCTATCAGTTGTTGAAGAGATGGAATAGTGGACGAGAGATTTCTGAATTTTTGATATTGGTCCTTGTATCTCTCAGTCGACCCATGCTTTATACGCTGCTCTATGTCTTGTGGCACGAGGAAAGAGGAGCGTGTGCCGAGAAACTTGTGAAACTCGGTTAGGAAGATGTTGATGCCTGCAAGATCGAAATCGCCGAAATGAACATATTGGTTGGGAATGGTCTGTAGCCACGTCCGTAGGTCTGACGATTGCGGATAGCGCGACACGAACAGCAAACGCTTTTCTCCCAATGTTGAAGCAAACAAAGCTTTCTGCTGGCGTATGAACCGAAAATTCTCCATGTTTTCGATGTTCACAATGGTCACATCTGTAGGGATGGTGAACGATTGCCAATCGGTTATAAAAAGAAATGTGCCTTCTTGCGGATTGATCACCAGTTGCTTGCCGTTAAGGCTGCATGTTATCGGTTCGTATGAGTTTACCGGAAAGCCAGGGCAGGAGCGTGATGTCACCAGCTTTGAGTTGCCTGTATCTGATGCCTGTTCCGACCTTGTGGCTTCCGCTTCTTGCATTTCTCTCATTTTGTCGAGACAGCCCAACCGTTCGTCTATATGGCTTAAACATTGTTCCAAGGTGTTGGGTGAAGCGGCCATGATGCTTCTTCTGCTTCCGTGTGAACGGCTTACAAGAACGCCGTCGCCTATGAGTTCTTCCACCCATTCGCCACGGAGGGCGCTGGATGGAAGCTTCTCGCCAGAGCGCAGCTTGATTAGCTTGTCTATAAGAGCTGCTGTTATCTTCATATACGAATGTTGTTTATGGTCTGTTTTGTTTTTTTGCAACATCTAAAGATCATCCTTATAGCTGAAACATTTAAAGATCATCTTTGTTTTTTCGACATCTAAAGATCTTTTTTATTCTTGCGATATTAGAGGATGCACCACGGTCTGCGACTTACTGTCCTTATCGAGCAAGTAGGTATAGCGATAGTCGGAAACGTTATATGTGGTTGGCGAAGAGTTGATGAGCAAGATGTTTCTGGCGTTGGCAAAGTCGAGAATGCCTTTCACGTTCTGTGGGTGCAACTTGCCGATCTCGTCCATCATACAATGGATGCGGAAATCGCCAAACTTGCGGCTCACCTTTCCCTTGAACACATTTATCAGCATGATGTTAATCATCGCCTTAACCAAGGTGTCTGTTCCCTCGCTTCCCACATGCGACAGCTTGTCCACCCATCCCGTGTCGTTGTCGTTCTCTACGATGCGAAACTGCAACAGGAAAAGGTCGGATAGGGTGAGAAGCTGTCTTTGCGGATTGTCAACGAGCGACTTCATGAAGTCGAGCAGATATCCCACCGCCTTTTCGTTCACCTCGTCTCTGTTTGCCGTAGAGAACAGGTTAAGCTCGCCCATAGCATATTGGTTTTCGTCGTTAAACTCCTTTATGCGCTTCATCAACAACACCATCTTGTCAGCCGATGGCACGGGCTGAAGAGCGATAAGTTTTATCACGCCGGCAAAGTTGCGCTCACGGAAGTCGTTGTTGATGTCATGGATAACCCTGTCCACGTCCGATTCGTGTCTTGTCAGGTCGCCCATTTCCTTCGACACACGAGCCAAGATGTCAACATATCGTTCGCTTGTGCGGCGGCGGAATTCCTCTATCTTGTTGTATGTTAGGAAATCTTCAAGGTTGTTGGCGAAGTCGAGATAGTCGTCATCGAGAGTCAGCTCCATACGGAAGTTGAAGGTGTTCTTGGTTGTGAAATTGCCCTTGAACAGATTCACCGCCCCCTTCAGCTTGTCATAGCTCTTTTGGCGTGACACGATGATGCCCGTCAGCTCCTCCACAGCCTGTATTGGTGTGCGCAGCGTCTGACGTTCTTTGGCTTCTGCCAGCATGGGTGGGCACAACTTTTCGTCGTGCGCAAAGTTTTCTGCCTTCTGCAGGTTCTCATCAAGCAGTCTCTTTTCGTCCTTTCGTTCCGCCAGCTCCTTTCCGAGAGATGCCAGCGCTTCGTTGTGTTTTTGCTTGCGCTGGTTATATTTCTCGTTCAGTTGCTGAAGCTTGTCGTTGATGAGCTTCTTCTTAGCCTTGAATTCGTCTTCACGGTTGAACAGACTCTCGCGGTCACGTTGAAAATCGAACACAATGCGCCTGTGGTCGTCTATGAATTTCAGCTCATCTTCTGTCGCCTTTATCAAATTCTTACATTCGTCCACCATGCGTGTGTCAGCCCCTCGTCCGCGCAGCTCTTCGTTCTCTTGCTGTTGCAGCAGAAGCAGTTGTTCTTCAGCTTTCTTTTCCTGTTGTTTTATGTCCGCCTTTATTTCTGCCACACGTTGCTCGTGCAGCCTGATGGTCTCGTCCTTAGCCTTTTGGTAACGCTTGTCCTCTGCTGTCAGCTGTTTTTGCTTTTCTGCTTGAATCTTATCCAAATTGGTGTCGGCAGCTGTGCGGCGTAGCGCCACCTCTTGCAGACGCGTGTTCAGCAGTTTCGCCCTTTCCTCTTTTTCTTGTTGCGCCTTGGCAGCATAGTCTTCCTGCTTTAGTTTTAGGGCTTTTTGTTTCTGTGGAATGACGCGCAGTTCGGTTTCGTGATACGATTTCTGTTCACGCAGCTCCCTCATCTTTGGAGCGACCCTTCGTTTAAGCTCGTTTATCAGTTTTTCCTGCTGTTCTGCCAATGCTTTCTTGTCCGTCTGCAATGAGCGAAGTTTCAACTCCAATTCGTCGCGTTCTTCCTTAAGCTGTGTCGGCTTGCGAACAGAAAGCGGCAAGTCTATGAGGTCCAGTTTCACGCCGAACAAAGACGTGCCGTCATCCTTCTGCGGATGCAATCCGGTCTGATAGAGCACGCTCTCCTCGTTTACGACCTTACCGATGTTCTGCTCCCAGTCGCGCTTGTTTTCCTCCAACCATTCGTATAGCGAGCCTTTCGTTCTGTTCAGCAGACCGTCAATCTCAGCAATCTTTGCCGCCACCTCATCCATCTCTTGCTGCTTGGCGTCAATCTTGTTCTTGCTGTCAGCCGTTATCTCAGCTTCTTGCTTGTCATATTCGGTTTGCAGCTGGTTTATCTTTGCCTCCGTTGTGGCAATCAGCCCGTTAAGTTCTTTTTCGCGAAAAGCCAGGCTGTTTGCTTCTTTGTTGAGAGCATCGGTCTCTTCCTTGTAAGGCTGACAGAATTTCAGTTTCAGCATTTCCTTCTCTAATTCAGACATCTCATTCTTCAGCAGATCGATAGCATTGTAGGCAACAGTTAACTTTTCTGCAAAAGCCGCCTCTATGTTCTTGCGTTGTTCTGTGTGTTCATTGAACATTCGTTCTTCAGCCTTTTGCTTTTCCTGTCCAAGGGAGAAGATGCGATTGTTCTGCGACAGGCGATAATTTTCAAGACCGTTTTTCACTCCTTGGCATAGAGCCTTAAATTTTCCCGTCACGTCGTTAAACCGAGCCGTGAGTTCTGTCAATCGGACTTTGCTTTCTTCGAGCTTTATTTTCAGCACCTGTTCCTGCTCATATCTCTTCAACAGGTCTTCTATCTTTTGGGCGGCATACAGTTCCCTACGCTCTTTCAACCGTTTAAGGTCTTCGTTCACCACACCCTGCTGCTGGTTGAGGCTCGTCTTTTCCGAATCATATTTCTGCTGAATCTCGTTTATTAGCCGTTTCTGTCGGTTCTCTTCCTCTATAATCTCGTCAATCTTTTTCACAACCAAAGGCAGTCGCTCTTTAGACACGCGCACGGCATATTTCAACTCGCCGCACAGTTCCGCTATCTGCTGCTTCATAAACAGCAGATAGCGGTAAGCCTTAACCACGTTTTCTGCTTGTGTGCGCACCACCGATTCGCCTTTCTGGTTCAGCTTATACCAACACGAAATGTCCTTATATTCCTGTCCGAAGTCGGCCACTTGCCGACGGTAATATCCAAGGTCAATGTTAGCTTCTTCCTCACTCATCGACCGTATGATGATGTCTTTTATGAAGTTGGCATCCAGACGTGAGTTGAGAAAAACGTTCTGTATGCTTCGCGGGATATTCTGGTAACGGTTCGACTCCATCAGTTGGAAGCGGGCAAACTCTTTCCCCACAGCCTGTCTGTTGCCATAGAGAATGTCGCGATATTGCTCGTAGCGGTCTATTATTTTGCTCATCGAAGCCCCTCCTAACCGTTCGCGTATGACCTTGCTTTCTGCCGTCACCTCACCATTGTCGTCGACAAGCCATTCCTTACGGTAAGCGGCATCGACAAACCTGAAACAGGCGCGTCCCGACGAACGGAACGTCAGCACGCAGAACGGGCCGTGTTCATGCTCCACCTCATACACAATGTACGAGTTGGCATGAGGCAGATAAAACTCGTCATACGTTTTCATCTCCTTCGGAATGCCGAGTTGCAGCTTGTCGGCATTATAGAAGAACAGTATGGCTCGTAGCAGGGTGCTCTTGCCCACACCTTGTGTGCCTATGAAGTGAACGTTTCCGTCCAGCCGCACCTCTGCATATCTTATGTGTGCGCTGTTCACAAATATTATCTTGCGTAATGCTCTCATGCTTGTTCTGTTTCGGGTTCTATAATGGTGAGACAATCAATAAGCTCTTCTATATAATGGAAGGCAGCTGTAACCTTGAATGTGCCGTCAAGCTCATCCTGTAGCTCCACAAACCCCTGACGTTGCAGGTCGCCGATGAGTTTGTCTATCTTCTCGTCGTTTGTCTTGAGGTCGGTATATAGGCGTCGTGCCTTCTCTTTCAGCTCGATGTCGCTTGAAAACTTCTCCAGGATATTCGATTTTCTGAACGTGAATCCCGAGCCGAACGCCGTGTTGAACGTCTTCAGAAAGTCTGTCTTGTCAATCCATTCAGCCATTCGTTGCACCTTGTCCGCCAGCTCCACCTTGTTTTCCTGTCGTGAGAAATAATAATATCCGTTGCCGCCTTCAAGCGAAAAGCCTATTCCGCTGAAATAGTCTTGATATTGTTGAAAATCGTCCTCTATCGCATCATAAAGGTTCGACTGTTGTTGTGAGACCGAGTTTTGCGATATAAATCCGCCTCTGCTCAGTATGTCGAATATTTCTTTGGTGTAACGCATAAGTGTCAAGCTGTTTTAGGGTAAATAAAAGGAAATTCTATGTTGCCATGCCGGCCATACTCTTCGCTGATGACCAGCTCGTCGTGATATTGAGCCGCTATCTGGCAGAACAGCACCAGCTTCTCTTCGTCTGCCATCTGTTTGCGGTAGCCAGAATAGTTCATGACAAAATGGAAAAGGTTGTCTCCCGAAGCCATGAATGCCGTCTTCACCTCACGCACGTCCACCGTCTGTAGCACCTTCTGCTGCTCGGTGAGCTCCTCTTTGGTCAGCGGTTCTGCCAGGTTTCCTTTACGCAAGCGGTCGTTGCTCTTTCCTTTGGCCACATCTTGCAGAATCTTTAGTCCGGTGTCTGTTGTGCGGAGCATCGACAGCGACACCTTCAGCGTGTATCTTGGGCGAGGCTCCATCCATACGGGGTTTCTTGCGTCCATCTTTGCCTTGATGTCAGTATTCGTTTCGAGCAGCATCTGGTCGCGCAGATATTTTAGCTTCTGCACCTTTTCAAACAGCCGGTTCTGATATTCTATGAGGTTGAGATAGTTGATGATCTGCCGGTCGAGCTCAAGCAGGTTGTGATACACCTCCTTAAGTTGCAGCTTCACGTCTGTCACGGTATCCTTCAGTTCCACGTCCATGGCCACCAAGAAAAAGGTTGATTGCTTCTTGTCAATCACCATCTCACACTCGTTTATGAGTGCTGCAATGTCCTTGCGTTTCTCGTCAAGATGTACCAGCTTCTTCTTTTTCACAACGAAGGTCGGCTCGTTCTTGTATGTGTTGTCGATATTTCGCTTCAGGTCAATAACGTTTCTAAGCGTTGTTAGAGCGATGTTGCGCAGAATGCGTTTCACATCCTTCAGATAGCCCCATTTTCGTGTTGCGTTTTTCTCGCTTTGGTAATAATCGATAGCTGCATTCAGGCTGCCAATGCTCTCCTTCACGCTCGCCACGTTTATCTCCTCATTCACCTCAAGCACCTCTTCGAAGAACTTCAGGTAAACGTCTTCCAGCTCCACGAAGTCGCCGTTTTCATGTATTATGCCGAACCTGCGCAAGAACTCCAGACTCTCGTCTTTTTTTGTTGCCAACTCTTTCGCCAGATTATAGCGGAACGACAGTCGCTTACGGTCTTGAAAAAGCGCATAAAGCAACTTGCGCTCTCTGTCAAGAGCGCGAATCAACTCTTCGAGTGAATGAAAATGAGATGCCGCATCCATGATGGTCAGTTTTTTTTATAACGGCGTTCTTAAGAACTTATTGTGCGGTTATGCGCATAACTGTTCTTAAACTTATAGAGATGCTTGATCCATGGGTCTTTTGTATAGATGCGTGTTTGTTGCGTGTTTTTAAGGTGTTCTGTAATTTTCGTCTATACTCGAAAATCTTGTTAAAGTTGTCGATATTTTCGTCTATACTCGAAAAAATCGCTATCTTTGTGGAAAATTTCGAGTATGAACGAAAAGATCGAAACGGTTAAAAGATACAATCTTACCCTTTCGGGCAGTTACAAATATTACATGAACGACCTTTCGTTCAAGAATAATCTTTATGCTGGCTTAGGCTATGGAACGGGTTACCTTTATAACCTCGGTTTTTGCATATCTCGCATCTTTAACAACCAATCTCGCATTTAACAACTAATCTTGCAGCAAAAACAACCGATATGATAACCCGATGCTATCTTGAGATAACCAATGTGTGCAACCTCAACTGTGTGTTTTGCCCAAAGACCATGCGGCCCAAGCACACGATGACCATGGAACAGTTTGACACCTTGACTACCCGTCTTATGGGCGAGGTGAAGTTTCTTTATTTTCATCTCATGGGCGAACCGTTCCTTCATCCGTTGCTGCCACAGTTTGTGCTGATGGCGCGTGAGAAAGGCTTCGTGCCTGTAATCACGACCAATGGCACGCTGATGACGCAACGTGCTGACATGCTCGAAGCGTTGCCTCACAAGCTGCAGATCTCGCTCCACTCGCATGAAGGCAACGGCAAAGCCAATCTCGGGCAATATATAGACGAGGTGATGACCTTTGCCAAGGAGGCTGCCCGCCGTGGCTGCGTTGTGGTGTTGCGCCTCTGGAACGAGGGTGGCCACAACCTTATGAACGAGACCATCTTGAGGCTTATGGCTGAGCATCAGCCGCGTCCGTGGGTGGAGCGCCATGACGGCTGGAAGCTTACGGACAACCTGTTTCTTGAGAACGACAACATGTTCGAGTGGCCCGACCTTCAGCATAACCCCCATGCCGTGGAAGAGATGTTCTGTTATGCTCTGCGCAACCAGATAGGCGTGCTTGTCGACGGCACCGTTGTGCCTTGCTGTCTTGACCACGACGGCGACATGGGCTTAGGCAACCTCTACGGGCAGAGCCTTGACAGCATCATGGCTTCGCCGCGTGCCCAGGCCCTCTACCATGGCTTCACCCACCACACAGCTGTGGAGCCGTTGTGCCGGCGTTGTGGCTATTCGGCCGTGTCGAAGCAGTTTAGAAAACAATAACCCAAACAATCCATTCTTCTAAAAATCCAAAATCCAAGCAAGCCCTAACGACCGATTTGGGATAAAAACCAAGAAGGGCTGTGCTCAGCTTCGCCGTTTGTTTGCGTAAGCTGAGCACAGCCCATGTCTTTATTCTCTTTTTATTCTTATTCTTTATTTCGCCATCTCCAGCTCCACCACCTTGTCCACGTCTGTGGGTGCCTGGTCGAGCGATAGGATAACGCCGCCGTCACATTTCTGCATGCGCACGGGCTTGCGCGACACATAGTCGACGGCTTTCTTTATGCGCACGTTGCCTGTGGGCAGATAGAGCGCCTTGTCCTTAAGGTCGAGGATGTGAACAAACAGGCGATTCTGCTTCTGGGTGGTCACACCCCAGGGATGAGGAGCCACGATGCCGCCGCGTGTGCCGTAGATGGTCTCGCCGTAGATGTTCATCCACTCGCCAACCTTCTTCAGACGCTCCACAGCCACCTCGGGCAAGCAGCCGTCGGGTTGCGGGCCAATGTTCATGAGCAGGTTGGCGTTGCGTCCGGCTGCCTTTACAAGATAGTGGATAAGGGTTTCGGGCGACTTGTAGTTTTGGTCCGTGATCTTGTATCCCCACATGCCGTTCATGGTCTCGCAGGTCTCAAGCGGCAGGGGCGAAATTTGCTGTCCCGACAACCCTGCCGAGTTTTCGCCTGGCAGGTCGCGCTCAAACATCTGAAAATCTTCGCCCTCAAACGGGGCGCTGTGGTGGTTGTTGCCAATGAGACATGCCGGCTGCAGACGGTGTATGAGCGCATACTGCTCAGGCAAACGCCAGTCGAACGACGGGTTGATGTCCTGATCCCACAAACCGTCAAACCAGATGGCACCCACACGGCCATAGTTGGTGAGCAGCTCTGTGAGCTGGTTGTTCATGAACTGATAGTAAGAGTCCCAGTTTTGCGCCTCCTTCGGACGTCCTGTGCCCAAGCCTGTGCGGCCGAGGGGCGCATCCTCGCGCTGCCAGTCGATGTGCGAGTAATAGAAATGAATGTCTATGCCCTGTTTGTGACACTCGTCAGCCAGCTCCTTCACGATGTCACGCTTGAAAGGTGTGGCGTCAACGATGTTATAGTTGGACCACTTTGAGTGGAACATCGAGAAGCCCTCATGGTGGCGTGTGGTGAAGCAGATATATTTTGCTCCCGATGCCTTTATTGCCGACACCCATTCATGGGCGTTGAAGCGTGAGGGGTAGAATCCGCCAGCGAGCTTGGCATACTCTTTATAGTTGAGGTCTTTGTTGGTCATGGTCCACTCGCCTGTTGCGAGCATGGAGTAGAGGCCCCAATGGAGGAAGATGCCGAACTTGGAGTCTTGGAAATGGCTACGCGCCTCAAGGTTCTCCTTTGTGGGCTGATAGTGTTGTGCCGGTTGCGCCGTGGCTCCCGACAGCGTAAGTGCGAAAAGCACAGATGTCAAAAGTTTTCTCATATATTTTTTAGTTGTTTTGGTTTTAACACACAAAAAATTTGGTTTCTATGCAAAATTAAGCATAAAACGGCTAAAAACCTACGGTTCTTCTATAAAAAACTTTTTGCATAATTGTTGCGCCTTGTTTTTATGAGCCTTTGCTTTTTATGGATGTTTGCCCTGTCCCCTAAAAAACTGTTTTTAGAAGCTCAAGCACAGCCGGGCGCTGAGCACGGTAAACTGTCCGTTCGCGTTGTTGACATATTGAAACGAAGGCTGCACGGCAACGGTTTCGCTCAGTTGTCGGCGCCATGTCAGCTCCACAGACCACTCGTTGCCTTCCTGAAAACGTGCATATTGTCCGGACAGTCCACACTCGTTGAGGCTGTCTCTGTAGGCGCATCCCATCTCCGCATAACGGTAACACTCGTTCTTGCGCGATGTGTTCTCCGAATATTGTGCCATGCAGACCACGCTTCTGTCGCCTGCTGTCCAGACGGGTTGCTCTCCATAAAGCCACCAGGCAAAGGTCGTCTTGCTCGTTGTCTTCTCGGTCGGAGCTAGCTCTTCATCGTCGTTTTCTGAAGCTGAAGCCCCGTCTGTTGTCACAAAAACCTCCTGCTCGCACGTCAAATGTTGGCGTGTGTGCACGGTAAGTCCTGCAAAATAGCGGGCATCATGAGCCGAATATTCCAGTTGTGAGATGTTGAACACGCCATCCCTCTTTGGGCGCACAAGAAACGGGTTGTCGTTGCCCTTCCATCCGTTATAGCCCGTGCCGTTGTAAATACTGTTTCTGAAGGTCCAAGGGCCTCGTGTCACGTCAAAATAGAGGGTCAGGCCCGAGAACGGATAGTTGGCTATGGGGTAGCTGGCGGCAATGGTGGGGAAGATGCCGCACGAACTGTTGGTGAAGAGCGATGTCACGTCGGATGTGAAGAAGTCTTCGTTCACGTTTCTCACGCCCACAAACAGGTGTGCGTTCCGCCATGTGTGCATGTAGCCGAGCACGGCAATGGCAGCAAACATGTTGTCGGCCTCAATGTTTGAGAAGCCTTGCCAGTCGGCAAGAATAGTCTCTTCTTTTGTCTTTGCCACATGTAGCGTGGCAGCCTCAAACGCTCCCTTGCCGTTTGCCAGCGGCAACCTCATGTTGAGCCTTAAGAGGTTGACCCAGTTGGTGCGTTTGTTCATGTCCCATTGCCACTCAGAGGTCAGCTCTCCACTAAACTCCTGGGCAAAGGAAAGGCATGGAGCGATGCTGAAAATGACGAGCACTATTTTTCTTTTCATAATGTCATTCTGCGCTTTTCCCAATTGTCGTTTTTGCGCTTTTCTTATTGTTATCTAAAACTTGTCTTCTCTTTTCCGTGGTGCAAAGTTACACAAAATATCGCGAAAACACCTACTTAACCGTTAGAACGCTATTGGAAAACTGTTGGAACGTAACGGGTAGGGAAGAGTAAAAGGCCAAACAAAGCTGTTTTAAACTTAAAAAATGTTTGCAGGTTTTGAGGAAAGAACAAAATTTATTATTTTTGTATCAGTTTTTTACGGCTTCGGAGTTTTTTTTTCTTCGAAGAGGTAAACCTGTAGAGGTTGTTTAAAGGATAACGCGTAATTTCTATAATTTCGGTATCGGTTTAGAAGATATAAGCACCACAGCATACAGGCGTGTGATGAGGGACGATGTGGTCCCTCATCAGAAATTGTAAAAATAAGAAATAAACCCTTTTTTAAAACAAAATGAAATCAAAGATTTTTCAGTTGATGCTCCTTTTTGGCGCATTGACAGTCTCATTTGCGGCCCATGCGGCCGATGTTAACAACAAAAACAATGTAAAGGACGACAACGGGTGTGTTGCTTCTTCCGTGAACAATAATGCGGAGGAAACAAAGAACACAGACGCCAACGTTTATGGCCATGTGAAAGATGCCAAGACGGGCGAGCATCTTCCTTATGTCCTTGTGCAACTGAAAGGAACAACCATAGCCACAACAACCGACAAGACAGGCCACTATTTTCTGAAAAACCTGCCTGAAGGAACGTTTGTCGTTGAGGCAAAATATCTGGGCTATGCCTCTCAAAGCAAGACCATAAACGTTAAGCATGACACAAGCAAGGAGCTCAACTTCAGTCTCTCGCCAAGCGACATGAACCTCGACGAGGTGGTTGTCTCTGCCAACAGAAACGAGACGAAACGCCGGTTGGCGCCAAACCTGGTGAATGTGATCGGCGGAAAGCTGTTTGACATCACACAGAGCACATGTCTGGCGCAGGGGCTCAACTTCCAGCCTGGCGTGCGCACGGAGGACGACTGTCAAAACTGTGGCTTCACGCAGGTGCGCATAAACGGTCTCGATGGCCACTACTCTCAAATATTGGTCGATTCGCGCCCTGTGTTTTCTTCCTTGAACGGCGTTTATGGCCTGGAGCAGATACCGGCCAACATGGTAGACCGTGTGGAGGTGGTGCGTGGTGGAGGCTCGGCCCTCTTCGGAGCATCTGCCATCGGCGGAACCATCAACATCATAACCAAGGAGCCTATCCGCAATTCGGCTTCCTTCGGCCACACCTTCATGTCGCAGGGCGGGGCCAACTCGTTCGACAACGTGACGACGGGCAATGTGTCTCTGGTAACTGATGACAACAAGGCCGGCGTCTATGCCTATGGGCAGACACGCACCCGCCAAGGCTATGACCATGACGGCGACGGCTACACGGAGCTGCCGGAGCTGAAAAACCAGACGTTCGGTCTCAATTCTTATCTTCGTCTCAGCCCTTTCTCCAAGTTGAGCCTTCAGTATCACGGCATCCATGAGTTTCGCCGTGGCGGCAACAAGCTCGACCAGATAGCCCATGTTGCTAATGTTACAGAGCAGGTAGAACACAACATTCAGGGCGGTGGACTTACTTACGATTTCTTCTCTCCTGACGAAAAGAACCGTCTGTCGGCTTATTTCTCGTTCCAGACCACAGCTCGCAAGAGCTATTATGGCGGCATCGGTGAGGGAACGGAAGAATACATTGAAGCTGCTGAGAAGGCATACGGCACGACACACGACCTCACTTATGTCGCAGGAACACAGTATGTCCATTCCTTCGGCAAGCTGCTCTTCATGCCTTCTGACCTTACCCTTGGCGCAGAGTATAACTTTGATGGCTTGAAAGATGTTATCCTCGGCTACGACCGCCACTTCAAACAAGATGTGCACATAGGTAGTTTCTTCTTCCAGAACGAGTGGAAGAACAAGCAATGGAGCTTCCTCTTGGGTGGCCGACTGGACAAGCACAACCTGATGGACCACGTCATCTTCTCGCCTCGTGCCAACCTCCGCTTTAACCCTACAGAGAATGTTAACCTGCGCCTCACCTACGCTGGCGGCTTCCGTGCGCCTCAGGCTTTCGATGAAGACCTGCATGTGGGTGTAGTGGGTGGCGAGCGACTGGTCACGGTCTTGGCAGACAACCTGAAGGAGGAGCGTTCCAACAGCTTCAGCCTTTCTGCCGATCTCTACCATAAGTTTGGCTCGGTTCAGACCAACCTGTTGATCGAGGGCTTTTATACCGACCTGAACAATGTGTTCGCTCTCCGTCAGCTTGACCAGCCTGACGCTCAAGGCAATACCGTGCAAGAACGTTATAATGCCTACGGCGCAAAGGTGCTCGGCCTGAACATAGAAGCCAAGGCCATGTTCACCCGTTGGTTCACGCTCCAGGCTGGCATCACCTTGCAACAGAGCCATTATGACGAGGCCATAGCATGGAACGATGAGGTGCCGGAACAGAAGTATAAGAAGATGATGCGTACCCCCAACACCTATGGATATTTTACAGCCACGTTCACACCCGTGAAGCGTTTCACGGCCTCTCTCACAGGCAACTACACGGGCAGCATGCTCGTCGGCCACTCGGCAGGTTCGGGTGTTGAGGAGCCTGTGGCTGTGAACACTCCAAAGTTTATGGAGGTAAATATGAAGCTGGCTTACGACTTCCCCGTCTGCATGTATCTCACCCTTCAGGTGAATGGTGGCATTCAGAACATAACCAATGCTTACCAGAACGATTTTGACAAGGGCTGGAATCGCGATTCAAGCTACATCTATGGCCCTTCTCTTCCCAGAAGCTATTTTGTCGGCGTCAAAGTGAGCTACTAAGCCCTTCTGTTTCGCCTTTTAGCCATGAACAACGCGCGTTTCTTGCTCGACCGCTGCATACCGGCAGGTTCATGGGATGCTGCTCGCCGGTGTTTGGAAATTGATAAAAAAGCTCCCACATCAACATTGGTTGGTGTGGGAGCTTTTATCGTCTTTGTTGATCTATTGCTTCTATAAGGTTGATCTCTTGTTTCTATAAGGTTGACTTCTTGTTTCTATGAGGTTGACTTCTTGTTTCTATGAGGTTAAGGTCTTGCTTCTACCTGTAATAATCGAACGGCACAAGGCAAGCATAGAGCGGAACGTTTATGACCCAATCTTGCTTCTATTTTATGATGCCGTTATCCGTATCGCGCAGGTTTATCCTCTTTTCCGCCGACTTATGCTTGCTTCCTCGGCTCAGTCGCCATGAGATATTCA
>UQTI01000063.1 GCA_900543975.1 uncultured Prevotella sp.
GTCGATACCCTTCCAGTTAGCACCCAGTGTGAAGCTATACTCATAGTTAGGCAGGGAGTTGCCGATAACCTTCTGGTCGCCATGATCCTCAACGGTGTTCTTTCCGTATGTTATCTTCTTGTCGCCGTCAAGATCCTTATATTTCATGTCACCCGGCTGGAACTTAAAGGCGCCTTTCTCATACAAAGCCTGTGAGGGGATGCCGTCCTTCAGTGTGTAGACCTTCTTGCCGTTGGCATCGGTTGTCACGTTGAAGTCGTCAACCTGGAACAGGCGGTCCGACTCGTAACCCCAGATCTCGCCGAGGCGCTTGCCCTCGTAGTTGCCCTCGATGTTGCGGTCTGTCTTGTTCCACTTGGTGATACGCTCCACGACGTGTGACACTGATGCGCGTGCGCTGATGCCGAGGCCGTTAGCAAAGCGGTGGTTATAATCGACAGCAAGCTCCCAACCGTTGGCGGTCAGCTCACCAAAGTTGATCTTCGGAGTAGCGGCACCGAAGGTTGAAGGCAGAGCCTCGCCAGCGGTGTGCATGTCAGAAGTTACACGATGATAGTAGTCGAAGGTCACACCCAGCTCGTTCTTGAAGAAGCGCATGTCGACACCGAGGTCGAGGGTAGAAACGCGCTCCCATGTCAGACCGTCAGAGATCACCGTAGGAGCCTCAAGGCTCAGCTGGTTCTTGCCACCCATTACCCAACCAGAGTTTGTTGATGTCATGGTAGAGATGAACGAGTTGGCAGCAACGTCCTGGTTACCGATGGTACCCCATGATCCGCGGAGCTTCAAGTTTGACAGAGCGGGCTTAGCCCAATCCATAAATTTCTCCTCGCTGGCACGCCATCCTGCAGAGAATGAGGGGAAGAAAGCAAACTTCTTTCCTGAGGGGAACATAGAAGAGCCGTCGTAACGTGCGTTGAACTCGAACAGATATTTCTGCATGAAGTCGTAGTTGATACGTCCGAAGAAACCTGCCGAAGCGAAGTCTTTATGATAAGCATAGTTCTTGTTGAACGAATACTGGTCGCCTGTAGCCAGTGCAATCTCGGGCAGATCCTGGCTGATGAGGCCACGGCGCTCAGAGTAGTGGCCCAGACGCTCGCGTGTCTCGGCATCGAAACCTGCCATCACCTTAAACTGGTGATTCTTCTTGATGTCGAAGTTGTAGGTAGCGTATGCTTTCCACACGTTTGTCATGGTGTACTTGCTGGTCTGTACCACGCGGTTGTCAACGCCACCATAGATGTTGGTGTAGTTGTCGAAGGGAGCGCCGGCAAACATGTTATATGCCATCACGGTGCCGCCGTTACGCTTCTGAGCGTCGTTCAGCAGGGCGAAGGTATAGTCGAAGTTGATGCTGAGGTTCTTCAGCGGGTTCAGCTCGGTACCCAGGTTTACGCGTACATAGTTAGAGGTAACGCTCTCGCGGTTAGCCTGCTTGATGTCGGTAACGGCAGAACGGAAGTCCTTGCCCTGATACTGTGCGTACGGATACCAACGCGGCCAACGCATCAGGTAGAACCATGCGTCATACTGGCCAGAGGTGTATTTGTAGGGCTGGTCGTTAACCGAGCGTGTGAACAACACGTTGGCGCGAACCTTCCACCAGTCGCGAATGGCGGTGGTGATGTTGCTGTTGAAGTTGTAACGGTCATACTTGTCGGCCTTAAAATTCATCACACCGTTCTGGCGCAGATAGCCCAATGAAATGTTATATGTTGTCTTCTCGCTACCACCTGTTACAGAGAGGTTGTGGTTCTGCTGCGGAGTCCATTTACGAGTAAACTCGTTAATGGGGTCGAACGAACGGAAGAAGTAGGTCTTTCCGTTCTTGATCTCGAAGTCGCGGCCTTCCTGCATCTCGCCGAGCTCGCTCTGCGACATGTTGCCATACTTCTGCTCCCACTCCTTGATCTTGCCAACGGCATACTCGTCGATGGTGAAGCCGATATTTGTACAAGCTGAGAGACCCTTGCTCTGAGCCAGCTTGTATATGTACTCGGCATTGTCTACAGCCGAAGCCAGCTTAGGCATCTTGGTGGGTGTGCCCCAAGCAAAGTTGTTTGAATAGGTCACGCGGGGTTTCTCGTTCTTCTTACCCTGCTTTGTGGTGATCAGGATAACACCCCATGCAGCACGGGTACCGTAGATAGAAGCCGAAGCGGCGTCTTTCAACACAGAGATGGTCTCGATGTCGTCGGGGTTGACGAGGTTAAGGCTGGGCACCTCTACGTTATCAACCAAGATAAGAGGAGCGGTACCTCCTTCAGCGTTCAATGAACCTACTGAACCACGCAGTTTGATGGTAGACTCTGTGCCTACACCACCAAGGTTGTTGGTGATGGTAAGACCCGGGGTGATGCCCTGCAGCGCCTTTGCCACGTCGGTGATAGGACGGCTTGCGATGGCCTCCTTAACGTTTACGTTAGCCACAGCACCGGTAAGGTCTACCTTCTTCTGGGCACCGTAACCCACTACAACCACCTCGTCGAGGTCGCCCATGTCTTCTGTGAGGACGATGCGCTGGTTCTTGCCGTTAACCTTCACGTCAACGGTCTTGTAGCCCACATAAGACACGCGGTAGGTCTTGCCTGCCACGGCTTTTATGCTTACCTTACCGTCGATGTCGGTGATGCCGCCGTTTGTCGTGCCGGGTTCTACAACGCTGGCGCCTGTGATAGGTTCGCCGTTTGCGTCAACCACGGTGATGACCACTTTGTCGGCCTGCTGCGGCAGCGTGCTGTATGTCTCAGACATAACTTCTGCTGTCATAGCGTTCGGCATTGAAACACTTGCTGCCGTAGCTTGTCCACTGCTCATGAACAAAGCGCAGGCAACAGCTGCTGTGAGTACTTTGCCGTTCAAGGCGTTCCTCTTTTTGTCATTGATGTTTATCATACGCTATTAAAAGGTGTGATTATTTAATTAATAGTATGCTTGTTTGCAATTACTTTTTTTTCTTTTCTCTTCTCAGATTCCTTTTTTATGGGACTCGTCGTGGGGTTAATGGGGCGCTTTTTGGGGCTCTGGGTGTTTTGGTCGGGGTGGTTTTGTTTACATCGTGGTGGTTTTGTTTACATCGTGGTGGCTTTGTTTTACATCGTGGTGGTTTTGTTTACATCGGGGTGGCTTTGTTTTACATCGGGGTGGTTTTATTTTCGTCGGGGCGTCAAAATGGTGATATGTGGCATCTTTATGATGCTGTTTTGCAACAAATTGCGGTCATGAAGCAATAAATGTCTTCACCGTTGTGGTTGCTTATTTTAGCCTATAAATTTTGATTTAGGTTTCTTGTTTCCTTCTTAAGACCCTTTTTCAAGAGTCTTTTTGATGTTTTTTTAATTCTTATTTTTAATTCGGGTGCAAAAGTAAGCAATTATTATTATTAAAACAAGTTTTTTATTATTTTTTTTTATTCTTTTCGCCCTTTCTCCTGTTTTCCTTTTAAGTAGGTGTTCAAAATTAATTTAAATGATTCTATGCTCTATTTTGGTCTGTATGTTCAGCTCCGAAGAGGGAGTGTAGCGGGCTACACGACCGATGAGAGCTGGGCATACGGGCCAAAAGAGGGCGTAGAGGCATTTGAAAGCATAACCTTTTTTATAAGATTCATATATGCGATTAATTTTGAACACCTACTTATTATTAATTCTGTTTAATTTTCTTTCCCCATGTAAAACAAAGCAGGTGTCGCGAGAAGTTGCAATGTCAAGAAAAGCAGAAAGGGTGTCGCTGACCATGATGGTCGTGCGACACCCTTTCTTTAAGGTTTTATAATTGACATCTTGTCTTTATACTCATTCCCAAACGTCGTTGATGCTGAGCTCGTTAGCTTCGTGTTCCTCGCTAGTCCAGAAATCGTTGCGCTTTGATTCTATAGTTCCTGTCTCATTATCTTCTGATGCTGTTTGCAAAAGAAATTCGCCTCGTAATTCCACAACATCAATCATTGGCTTATTATATATTTTTTTCATTACAAATGCTGTTTTAATTATTACTTAACCATGATTTTCTTACCCTGGTGGATATAGATTCCCTTAACGGGTTTTGCAACTTTCACACCCTGAAGAGTATAATAAGCAGCATCTGAATTTGAAGCATTATTCTTCAATTCAGAAATGCCTGTTGTCTCATTATCCATTGGGGCATCGATACCCTCAAACCAGACCATACTCTTAGCAAAGACCTTTGTGTCGTTGTCTTGGTCTTGATTCAAAATCTGACCATTACCCTGCATCACTGTTCGTGGCAACATCAGATAAGAATAATTTGCTTTTGCAGTACCTGCGAAACGGAAGAAGCTGTAATAATCACGCTTTGAAAGATCCTCATTTGTTATATCGTCTTCTGTTACATTGTTTTTACGTCCTGTCTTTGTCTGTGAATAACGGGTAAACGAGAAATTGCGTCCTGTCCATTCGTTGTTCTCATCATAGTGGAACTGAGTGATCTTAGTGTCTTCCAAAACAGGAACTAAGTAGTTGTTCCATTGTTCATCAGTATGTTTCTCTTCATAATACCACATATTTGTCTTCGTGTCCGAATTGGCCCAATCTTCGATATAATCATAAGCATCATGGCTATATCTCTTGACTGTTGCAGAGTAAGCTTTAACAAGCTCCATCTTTGTTTGCTCTTTATCTTCCACAGGAGAATTAGGCGCAAACAGCACGACACCCTGATTAGCAGGAATATATTTCAGACGATAAAGCTTA
The DNA here is from genome assembly GCA_900543975.1 of uncultured Prevotella sp. Lineage (GTDB taxonomy): Bacteria > Bacteroidota > Bacteroidia > Bacteroidales > Bacteroidaceae > Prevotella. The sequence goes on from UQTI01000063.1 coordinate 4,716, forward strand.
ACGGTGCCTGTCTCGTCACCAGAGCCTGTTTTGTTCTCATCATTCTTTGTATATGATTGAGCTGCGAAAATCTGAACGTCGTCATTAACAGGAACAACATCTATTGCACTTGTGTAAGTGCGAAGCAGCTTGCCCATGTGAGCTGTTACAGGGATATAAATCTTAGATGCACCTGTGATGGTGTAATGGAAAGTCTCATCGTCGTTAATGTAGAATCTTACTGTATAAAGACCAGCACCGCGATTCCAAATAATATCCTGATTGTGATTAATGCTTGTTTCTGTACAATCATAAGTATAAGAAACCTTGTTCGGATCTGCTACTGTTGCATCAGAGAAACCTTCCTTAGTCGTTGGATAAGCATCGTTTGCCTTAATCTCATCCTCATACCAGTTCTTTGTAATCGCATGATCACCAACAAAGCGGAATGTCTTGTTCTTCAAATCTTCAGATGTGTTCAGAACCAATTTGTAACAGCGGTCACTTTCATCATAAATCATATCGCCTGCTGTTGCATCCCACAACCATGTTGTTGTCTCACCATCTGTAGTTGTTGTACTTGGGATAGCAGGACCAACCATTGAAATTACATCAGGATAATCGACCTCATTGAAATTACCTGGAATTTGGAAATCTGCTTGCAAACCATAACTATTGTCCTTCATCGCGTCGTCATGGTTTCCTCTAGAAGTGTTTACCTCGATAATCTTAGTACCCTTTATTTCTGGTAAAATAACAGCCGGCTGATTACCATACAATTTATTAGAACTTTGTACATTCTCCTTAGGTTCAGAACCCAAGAAAAATAGTTTATCATGAGTGCCAAATCCATTACCTATTTTATGAATGCCATCATTTGCCTTTTTTGCCTGATCTGCTATTTCTTTAGTTGTAATATTAGAAACCACAGTTCCTAACACGAAATAACTATTTGAACCATCAAGGTGAATAGCAGCTTTATGGTTATCACTATAGTCTTCGTTAACAGAATTACGTTTATCATATAATGGCTGAGCAGTAGCTCCTTTGGCTGTACTTAACAGATAAGTAACTCGTGTGCAACCATCATGCTTAATAGTCCAAGTCGTTGGTGTATTAGTGGCTTTGTCAAATTTAAAGCTCACCACATAAGATCCATCATCTTCTGTCTCACCATCGTTACGAGTGATAAGATTCCAATAATTATCGTTATCGTTAAATCCTTCAACAGCAAACAAATTATTTGTTTCACTATCACCGCCTACAGAACCATCAGTAGCAGGAATAGCTTTTCCATAATCCTTTGCACCATGTAATTTTTCAATGCCTTTAGGACCATATACTCTTGGAACACCGTCAACGCTTACACCAAGAATCTGCATCTTTGCAGTCAAACAAGCAGGAATAACAATCTGATAAGAACCATCTTTCTGCTCTTCAAACTTGAAATAGAGTCTTTCGTAATTGATCTTACCAGGAGTATCACCACCAGGGTTAACGGTCGCGTTGTTGTATTGAGACATGAAGTCACCTACCAAATAGAAACCTGCACCAGCTACTGAATAAGGAACAACCTTCTCCTCTGCAACAACAGTCATCTTTCCATCCTCTGTTACTGTGAGAGTATAGATAAGACCTGCCTTCAATGTCAAGGCTGCTGTTCCTTCTGTTGTGAATGCGATACCTGATGTGGTTCCAGTTGCAGCAATAGTTTGAGCAGTAGCCAAACCATAAGTTACGTCATCGATAGTAAGTTTAATCGTAGCATCTGTAGAAGTTTCGCTACTCAAATCAAGAGTGTACTTTCCGTTATAACCTGTCAGCTCAGAAGAACCATTGAGTAATTTGATTACCTTAGTAACCTTATCAAATTCAGACAGAGAGGTTCCAGTGGTGCTATTTATGGTATAAACATAATTATTTACCACTTTCATTTTTGAACCATCATTTCCAGGATGCTGGTGTGTGCCATCTTTAAATATCACATTCGTGAATTTGTCAGGGAATGTGTAACTCCATAATTCTATACCTGTAGAGGTGTAATAAGGAGTACATGCTTCGGCATCTTTCCATTCTTTATGATAGTTACCAGCATCGTCATAAACATAGGCGTGCACAGGAGTGCTCCACCCGTCTGGCCTTTGGAAATAGACAGTTACATCAGCTGCCTTTACCGTTTGCGATATGGACAATAATGCCAATATCGCCATTAAGAAAGTAAAAAGTCTTTTCATTTTCATTTTACTATTAGTTTATATTTATGGTAATTGTCGTTTTCTTCTTTTTTTTAGAGCACACGCGTTTTTTTAGAGCATACGCGTCTATAGCATGGTCTGTGAGTGTTAATCACAAACATGCTGTTGCTTGTTGCATCGTTGTTTTGAGCATCCAGAGAGTGGAGAGTTCTCCAGAGGTGGATGGTTTTCGTTGCTACCTTTTGGTTATTACTTTTTTTTGTTACTTTTTTGGTTATTACTTTTTTTGTTTTTGGTTGTTAGCTCTTTACAAGTTACAAGCCAATATTAGTTTCTGTTTTTTTATCTTTCGGATAAGCTGTCTTTCGGACGTGTTTTGTCTTTCGGACGTCTTTAATCTTTCAGATAAGTTTTGTCTCTATATGTTGTTTTTATCTTCCGGATAAGTTTTTTATCTTTTGGATATATGTTTTTTTCTTCTTCAGATTTTGTTTCTTTATCTGTCTGATTTCGAATGCAAATTTAATATTTTTCATTAGATAAATGCAAATTTGGGGGGGTGAATGTAGACTTTTTTTTGATGCAAACGTTTGCACAGTCTTCATGTTGCTGTAACATGGGGGGAACGGCGCTTATATAATAAGGTGGCGAAGGCGAAGAAGATGAAGGCGCAAACGGACAGGGGCGGGTGGCATGGCAGAATAGGGAAAACCCTACAACGAATATGGTTTTTATGCTTGCAAGGATGGATAGAAAGGGATAACTTTGCAGCATAAAAAAAAGAAACCCAGAATAAAGAAAACTTTAAAACGATACAACTATGAAATGGACCAATACTTTTTCAGCACTTCTGGTCATGATGACCATGACTTTTGCGTTTACTAGCTGTGATGAAGACCCGTGGGACGACGGATGGGACTATTACGACTACTCGCAAGGATGGTATGACGATTACGACTGGTATGACGATGCCTTCGACTATGGCAACAACACGCTCAAACAAGAGGCACAGGCGCTGCGCGGCTACTGGACAGGTAAGGTGGAAAACCGCTACTATGACCAGCAGAACCAGCTGCAGAGGGTGCAGATGGACGCCGAGTTTGAGTTTGACCTCTATAACAGCAACGCTCTTAACGGACGTGGACGCGAGACCGACTATGCACCGATGATCGACGACGATGGCAACTATGTGTATGACGACAACGGACAGCTCGTCTACGACTCGCAGCAGCTCCGCTTCTCATGGTACATTGACCCGCGCTCGGGCGACATCTGCATCAAGTATGACGGCAGCGGTTACGAATATCGCACAAGCTGGAACGGCGGCTTCAGTCTGAACACACAGACAGGACAGTTCTGGGGCACCTTCAACGGCTGCAACAACAACGAGCAGATCGCGTTCAGTCTCACGCGCACCACGCTGGCTAAGCCCAACCTCTCGTTTGACAACAACGGCTCTACCGCAGCCTCTGACTCTACCGCTACCTCTATCGGCTCGGTAAAGGGACAGACCTTCGGAACGCTTAACGGCCAGGAACCCTTGACCTTCAGCTCACGCATGGGGCTGAGGAAGAGATAAAAGGGGCTTTTTGAAAAGATAAGAGGCATCTGAAAAAGCCCTGAAAAATATCTGAAAAAGCTCTGAAAAATATCTGAAAAAGCCCTGAAAAACATCAGAAAAAGCTCTGAAAAATATCAGAAAAAACTCTGAAAAATATCAGAAAAAGCTCTGAAAAATATCAGAAAGTTATCGTACCCCGACCGAGATACATGCGTACTTCGGTCGGGGTACGCATGTACTTCGGTCGGGGTACACATGTACTTCGGTCGGGGTACGCATGTACCTCGGTCGGGGTACGATGACAATGAAGCATTTTTGAGACGACTTTCGGGTGAAAAGGAAAAGACAAAACATGTGAAATGGAGAAGCGCAACCGCTTGCGTGGTTTTTAAAGACAATATTTTTTTAGCTTTTCGCTTGCGTTGTTTTTAAAGACAATAGAGACAATAGGGACAATCTTTTTTTATGTGAAAAAGCTCAACCGCACATATAAAAAAAGATTGTCTCTATTGTCTCTATTGTCTTTAAACTTTCCGCAAGCAAGAACCCCTGAAATTCTATTGTCTTTAAACCTCTCGCAAATTATCCCAACTCCAGCCCCAAGCCATCAACAAGGAGGGCGAAGGGCTTATAGTCTTTTTTCATCTTATCAAAGATCTGCTTCTTTGTGAGCACTGGCTTTATCTCGTTCTGCTTGGCAAGACGAAGACTCACCGTTATGCTGCCGTTGTGAAGACCGGCGGCAAGCGACGCCCTGATGCGACCCTTGATGGCACCGAGCTGGTCAAGCAGCAGCTTGTTGTCGACCAGGATCTCGATGTTGGGGTAGGAGAGGATGGTGGGCTGAATGTTCTTCATGCGCTGAGCCAAGCCCGTCATCTGCGAGGGCATGCGGTTGCACATCCTGAGCCATTCAAGCGAGAGCTGGTCCTCCGTGAACTCGGTGGCCTCCTCCTTGTTCTTTATTTCCTCCTCTTCGGCTTGCTTCACCACCTCCTCCTTGTGCTTCAATCCGGCGAAGGTCATGCCTAAGCTGCCAAGCTTCAGGCGAGGCGTGCCGGCAGCGGGCAGGGGAGAGGCGGCTGCTCCTGAGGCTGAACCAACAGCTCCTGAGGTTGCTCCAGCTGTTCCAGCGGTTGCTCGGGCGGTTTCTGAGGCTGCTCCCATGGTTGCTGTTGCAGCTCCAATGCCCGAACCGCCCATGTCTGCGTTCGTGGCTGCTTCACCGTGTGCGGCGGTTGCTGTTGCTGTTGCTGTTGCGGCGTTGCCGCTCGGCGTTGTTGCTGTTGCGTTGTGCGAAGCCTGCACTCCATCTCCCTCAGCTGCGGCAGCCTTCGCCTTGCGCACCAGAGGTCTCTCCCCGACAGCCACCTGTGCCGCTGCCTGGTTATGGGAGTCGATGAGTCTTTTGAACAGGATTTTCAGACGCTTGGGGCCACGCCCCGCGCTCACGCCGTCGTCGGGTTGTGTGAGCTGCGCCACCTCTATGAGCGTCAGCTCCACGAGCAGACGCTTGTTGCTGCTCTGCTTGTAGCACACGTCACACTGGTTGAGCACCTTAAGAGCCTGGTAGAGGAAGCGGGTGGGACACTTCTGTGCCTGCGCCTTAAACTTTGCCGTCTGCTCCTTGCTCGTCTCCAGCAGCTTGAGCGTGCTCTCGTCTTTTGCCATGAGCACGTTGCGTATGTGTGAGGCGAGACCCGTGACCACGTTGCCGCCGTCGAACCCTTTCTCTATGATGCTGTTGAGCAGAAGCATGAGGTCGCTCACCTTGTTCTCCATGGCGAGGTCCACCATGCGGAAATAGTTGTCGGCATCGAGCTCGTTAAGGTCTTCCAGCACCTTGTCGTAGGTGATGTTGCCCTGACAGAAGCTTGCTGCCTGGTCGAAGATGGAGAGGGCGTCGCGCATGCCGCCGTCGGCTTTCTCGGCAATGAGGGCGAGAGCCGACTCTTCATAGCTTATGCCCTCCTTCTCTGCCACCATCTTGAGGTGGGCGATGGTGTTCTCCACCGTCATGCGCTCAAAGTCGTAAATCTGGCAGCGCGACAGGATGGTGGGCAGGATCTTGTGCTTCTCTGTGGTGGCGAGGATGAAGACCACATGGGCTGGCGGCTCCTCAAGCGTCTTCAGGAAGGCGTTGAAGGCTGCCGACGACAGCATGTGAACCTCGTCGATGATGAACACCTTGTAGCGTCCCACCTGCGGCGGTATGCGCGTCTGCTCCATGAGAGCCTTGATGTTCTCCACCGAGTTGTTGCTGGCGGCGTCGAGCTCAAAGATGTTGAGCGAGCGCTGCTCGTTGAACGCCTTGCAGCTCTCACACTCGTTGCATGCCTCGCCCTCTGCCGTGGGGTTCATGCAGTTGATGGCCTTTGCAAAAATGCGGGCACACGTTGTCTTGCCCACTCCGCGCGGGCCACAGAACAGGTAGGCGTGCGCAAGCTTGCCGCTCTTCACCGCGTTCTTCAGCGTGGTGGTGAGCGCGTGCTGTCCCACCACCGTGTCGAAGGTCATGGGGCGGTACTTGCGTGCCGACACTATGTAGTTTTCCATTTTATCTTGCGTGTTTGTTGTTATTAGAGATCATTCTTCCACTCCTCTATGGTTTGTTCGCCAATAATTCCGTCATCCCATAGCTTATCTGCCTCGTCAAATGCTTTTTCTGCAAAGTAATGAGCCAACAAATCGGATATTTCCATTTGCTGTTCTTCGTTCACGTTTGCCATCAAGCTAACGACGCGTTCTTGGTATTTGTTAAGTGATGATGTCTCCATATCGTTTCTCCTTATCTTATGTGCAAAGATAAGCAAAAGAGGGGAAACCTACAAATTTTATTTTACTGAACTTTCGCAAAGTTTAATATTTACATCGCGCTTCGCGCTCGTTGTTTTTTGAACATTAATTTCCATTAATGACCCATTAATTATCATTAATACGCGCTACGCGCGGAATATTGATGTACATTAATGTTCAATTAATGGAAATTAATGTTTAAAAAAATACGCGAAGCGCCTGAGCACCTACGGAGCGCAAGAATGTTTAAAAAAATCAACGAGCGCAAAGCGCGATGTAAATATTAATCTTTGCGAAGTTTAGCCTATATTAACGAAAATAGAAAGTTTTGTTAAGCAAAATGAAAGGGAAAAAGTTGAAGGAGTGACAAATTGTAAAATTTTATGGTTAAAATGATTGCATATTAATAATTAATTATTAACTTTGCATGCGCTAAGCGAAAACTCGCTGTGTGAAACAAGAAACAACTAACTATAAAAAAATAGGAATCGACATGAGTAACTTGATAAAGCCAAACGACTATAAGGCACTTCTCGACCCACGGTTGACCGAGCAAGGCATTAAACTGATAAAGGAGTTTTTTCAGCAGAACCTGTCAACCGAACTGAGGTTGCGCCGCGTCACAGCTCCCCTGTTTGTGTTGAAAGGTCTCGGCATAAACGATGACCTCAACGGCGTGGAGCGCCCCGTGACGTTCCCCATAAAGGATCTGGGCGACGCAAAGGCAGAGGTGGTACACTCGCTGGCAAAATGGAAGCGCCTGACCTTGGCCGAATATAACATTGAGCCGGGCTACGGCATCTACACCGACATGAACGCCATTCGTGCGGACGAGGAGCTGGATAACCTACACTCGCTATATGTTGACCAGTGGGACTGGGAGGCGGTGATAACTCGCGAGGAGCGCACGCTGGCATATCTTAAAGATGTGGTGGAGCGCATCTATGCCGCCATCCTGCGCACAGAGTATCTCACCTGTGAGACCTACGGCGCCATCAAGCCTTTCCTGCCGCGACAGATCCATTTTATTCATAGCGAGGAGCTGCTGCAGATGTATCCTGACCTCACGCCGAAGGAGCGCGAGGACGCTATCTGTAAGAAATATGGAGCGGTGTTCATCATCGGCATCGGCGGCAAGCTGAGCGACGGCAAGAAGCATGACGGTCGCGCACCCGACTATGACGACTGGTCTACGGTTGCCGAGAACGGCCTTGAGGGTCTTAACGGCGACATCCTGATATGGTATCCTGTGCTCGGCCGCTCGTTCGAGTTGTCGTCGATGGGTATCCGTGTCGACAAGGAGGCGCTGCTGCGTCAGCTGAAGCTGGAGGGTAAGGAGGACCGCGAGCAGCTGTTCTTCCACCGTCAGCTGCTCGACGGCAAGCTGCCTCTCTCCATCGGCGGTGGCATCGGCCAGAGCCGTCTGTGCATGGTGCTCCTGCACAAGGCCCACATCGGCGAGATTCAGGCAAGCATCTGGCCTGAGGACATGCGCAAGGAGTGTGCGGAGATGGGCATGACGCTGATCTGACGACGTTTTTAAAGACAATATTTTTCTTGAAAATCTTTACCTCGCGCTTCGCGCTCGTGTTTTTTTTTGAACATTAATGTCCATTAATGACCCATTAATTATCATTAATACGCGCTACGCGCGGAATATTGATGTACATACTCCGCGAAGCGCCTGAGCACCTACGGAGCGCAAGAATGTTCAATTAATGGAAATTAATGTTTAAAAAAATCGCGAAGCGCTTAGCGCGAGCTATATATTAATTCTTGCTTGCGAGGGGTTTAAAGACAATAGAGACAATAGAGACAATATTTTATATGTGCGGTTGAGCTTTTTCATTTCACATAAAAAAAATTGTCTCTATTGTCTCTATTGTCTTTTAAAAAAACTCGCAAGCATTGTCTTTTAAAAACCTCGCAAGCGAAAAGCTTTAAAAATATTGTCTTTTAATACCACTGCACGGCGTTGCTGTAGCCGCTGCGCTTGTCATACTTAAGAGCATCGGTGAGCGTGGCGGCGTTACAACGGAACGTGAAGTTGTAGCTCGTGTAGGGAGCGAGCACCACCTGACAGCTCATGTTGAAGCAGTGGAGGTCGCGCTGCAACGACGCGGTGGTCATGGACATCTTGTGGTACTCGAAGTCGTAGCCCGATGAGAAGCTGATGTTCCAACCGTCGCTTATGCGCACGTTGCCGCTCACATTGAGCGTCTGGGTGAACTTATAAGGATAACGCATGGTCTTGGTGTTGAACTTGCCCTGCGTGTTCTCCCTCATGGTTATGCCATAGCCGAAGGTCAGCGACCACGGCATCTTAAACTTCATGTAGCCGTCTTCGTCGGTCTCGGCCTTGCCGCCACCGCTCTTCTTTGCGCCACGCTGACCCTCGATCATGTCGTCGTCGACGTTGCTCTCGATGTCGGTGTCAACGCCCTCGTCGTCCTTGCGGTTCTTCTTGCGCTTGTCCTTGTCGTCCTCGTCGTCGCCATGGCCGAAGAGCTTCTTCAGCTTCTCAGGCGTGAGGGTGAACGATATGTTCTGCGAGGTGCCCTGGAAACGTCCGAAGCGACCCTTGCCCCACTCGGTGTGGGTGCCGACATAAGGATGGCCGTCCTTGTCGAGCTCGTAGGCGTAGGTGGCAAAGACCGCTGCCATGTTGAACGTGTAGTTTTTCCACCATTTGAGACGTATGTCCATCGACAGGTCGCTCCATGGACGCTCTTTGTCTGCCATGTTGTAAGACATGCGCAAGCCCAGCTCGTCGATAAGGCTGATCTTCTTCATGCCCGTAGAGTCTTTGTCGCTCTTGACCTTCATCTCAAGGTTGTTGGACAGGCCGAAGCTGATGTTGCCCGTGCGGCCGTGTCCAGGCACGCCGTAGAGGCCCTGCGAGAAAGGCGAATATTCGACCAGCGACACGTTGCCGTCGGCATCGGTCTTCTGGTAGGTCTTCCAGTAGCCGTAACGGGAAGCACCAAAGTCGGGCGCATAGCTGAAGCTCACCGTCGGCGTGATGACGTGGCGTATGGCCTGTATCTTGTCGCCGAAGATCTTGCGGCTGGGTATCCAGAAGCCATACATCTTTGTCGACATGCTCACGCTTGCCGACCAGTTGTAGACGTTATGGAAACCATAGGTGGTGTCGCACACCTCCTTCTGCGTTGCCGTGTCCCACGAACGGTCTATCTTGTTCGTGTACATGCGGTCGGTGAACGAGAAGGTGGGGTTGACGTTAAGATAGTTGAACAGCGTGAAGCTGCCGCTCAAGGGTATGTTGTGCTGGAAGCCGTTGCGCCAGTCTTTCACGAGGTTGGAGTGCATAAACCTGTCCTCCTTCGTGCTTATAGAGTTGGAGAGCTGTCCGGTGTAGCTCAGCGAGATCTTCTCATACCACCGCTCGTTGCCCGCCGCGTGCTTGCGCTTGAAGGGGTAGAAGCGCGAGAGCGAGATGTTAAGGTCGGGGAGCGTCATGGCGATGGTAGAGTCGCGCATGTTCTGGTTGAGGTTGGCTGTGGAGCTGAGCGACAGGCCTATGCTTGAGAACGTGGTGCTCCAACTCACGGACGATGTGCGCGTCGACTGTGTGAGCGTCTGCGGGTTGTAGAGGCTGTTCATGTTGTTGCGCTCGTAGCTCGACGTGGCGAAGTTGACGCTTGCCGAGAGGGAGCTGAAGGGGTTGGCCTTCGAGTCTTGGCGGTGGTTCCACTGCACCTTGAAGCTCGTCTGCTTGGTGTAGTCGGGCATGCCCTTGTCGCCGGTGCGTGTGTCCTGGTAGCTGAAATAGAAGCTGCCGCTGTGCTTGTAGCGCTTGCGGTAGTTGCTTGCTGCCGAGATGCCCCATGAGCCTTTGGTGTAGATCTCGCCGAGCAGCTTCAGGTCCCACTTGTCGCTGATGGCGAAATAGTAGCCGCCGTCGCGCAGGTAGAAGCCGCGTGTGCTCTCATCGCCGTAGGTGGGCATGATGAGGCCGCTCGAATAGCTCTTGGTGAAGGGGAAGAAGCCGTAAGGCACGGCAAGGGGCAGCGGCACGTCTGCCACCACGAGGTAGGCGGGGCCGAACACCACATCCTTGCCAGGGCGCAGCTTTGCACGCGAGATGGCAATGTAGAAGTCGGGGTGCGGGTCGTCGCAGGTGGTGTAGCGGCCGTGTTGCAGGTACACCTCGCCGTTGTCGTTGCGTTTTGACAGCTGGCTGCGCAGGAAGCCCTCCTCTTGCTTGGTGTAGACGTTGCTGATGAGACCTTTCTTCGTCTTGAAGTTGAACGCCATGGTGTCGCTCTCGTAAGAGTCGTTGCCCATCTTGAACACGGGTGTGCCTACGAGCGTCTTGCCCGTGTGGTCGGCGGTGTCGCGCACACCTGTGGCGTGGACCAGACTGCTGTCCATGCTCATGGCCACCTTCTCGCTCTCAAGATCCATGTTCTCATACTTGACCTTGGAGTTGCCGTAGAGGTGGGCGAGACGTGAGTCGGCAACATATACCAACGAGTCGTCAGCCGAATATTCCACCGGGGCGTTTATGCCGTTGCTCTTTGTGCGGTTTATGGAGTCGAGACGCACAGAGTCGTCTATCTGCTTGTTATACAGATAGATGGCTTTTTGCAGCGAGTCCATGGCGGTGGTGTCGACAACAGCCGTGCCGCGGGCAGTGCTGTCGCTGGGTATGGAGTCGGTGCTATTGTTGTTGGTGGAATCGTTGTTTTCTATAGGATGTTTTGAGTCGGTACCCTTTTTCTTGCTTTTGAAAAAGGGCACATTGGTGCTAGCCATCACATAGATGACGGCTAACAGAAGAAGCGATATTAAAGTCTTTGACCTCATTATCTTGCAAAATTACTCAAAATATTAGAGATAGGCGGCATTCTTTCGCATATTTAACTAAACTTTCGTGTTAAACCGCTGCTAAACTGCTAAACCGCTGCTTACTCGAACATGCGCTCCCACAGAAGGAAGCGTTGCAGGCCCTCGTCGCCGAAGCGTGAGATGGTCTTCTCGGCTTGTGGAAGGGTCTTGCAGCGGTCGAGGTGGCTCTTCGAGTAGAACTTGTCGGCGTAGCAGATAATTTTTTCTTCTATGGTCTCGGGCAGGAAGTCGCGGTGGGGCAGGGGCAGGTTCTGCTGCTCTATCTCTCGGGCTGACAGTCCGGCGCCAGTGTGGCGCTCGCACACGCGGGCGTGGCGGTCGTAGCCCTCTTCGCGCATCATGGCAGCGCCTATCATGCCGTGGCGCAGGTATGGCTCGGTGCCGTGGCAGCAGATGCCGGGAGCGTCGCAGCGCACGATGCCTATGTCGTGGAGCATGGCGGCCTCTTCAACAAACTGTCGGTCGGCGCCCAACTCGGGATGTGCGTCGACGATCTGCAGGGCGCGGCGTGTCACGTCGCGGCTGTGGCGCATGAAGATGTTGTAGAGCTCGGTGCCGGGCGTGTAATATTTCTCTATTATCTTGTTGTAATCCATCGTCTTTTTTTGTAACTACAGAACTCTTGTAATGGTTGATTTGACATCGCGCTACGCGCTCGTTGTTTTTTGAACATTAATTATCATTAATGACCCATTAATTATCATT
>UQTI01000064.1 GCA_900543975.1 uncultured Prevotella sp.
TCTCGCGCCAGTGGCTTACACTAATATAAACCTAATCAATAAAAAGAACTAAAGAATCATCTTTTTATATCTTTTGAATCCAACTTGCTTATAATATCGAGTTCAGCAGGCGAGAGCGGTATTGGTATGCGGTTTTCTGCTGATGCTTTTGCTGATGCTTTTGCTGATGCTTTTGCTGATGCTTTTGCTGATGAAAGAAGAAGATGATCGCCAAAGAGACTTTTACCTTTCGGCATGGCTACGAGATTGCGGACAACAACACAATGCTCGCTATCCACACAAAACTCCACACCACCTCGCGCCATAATCTGGAGATCGGATACACTAAGAAGATTGTCCGGGTAGTTGTATTTAGGAAGGTTAACCTTGGTGTCTTGAGAAGGGCACGCCTCAATGAGTTTACTAAGGCGAGGTGAAGCTGTAGCCGTTAAGTTGCCGAACAGATTGCTCGCAAAGTTGCAAGGTACATTTGCACCATTGATGAATTTTATACTCTGAGCTATGACAACAGCTGTTGCACCATACTTGCAGCAAGAGAATATGGTTAGAGCTGGACCGAAAAGAAAGAAGGGGATGTTGTGCTCCATGTAGAAACGGCATATCTTTGTAAACATGGAGAACGGCGGATTGTCCACTACGACACCATCAGAAGGGTATTCTGCATGTTCATAATCACCTCCTGGATAGAATGGGCGCAAAATCTGCTTGCCTTCCAAAGGATATATTTCACCAACGTATTTCAGCACCGCTTCGTATACATCTTTCGGTGTCCAACACTCATCGGTTGTCTTGGGGTTCTCTGTGAACTTTGCCAAAAAGCCCTCGTAATCGTGAAAAACTATTGGGTTCATACTTCCCCCCCCCCCTACGTTTTTTTAAACGCTTATCTGTTATTGTTTCCATATCAAGATCTTTTATACTCGCAAAGTTAACGTGCAGAAGGGAGAGTTAAAAAGACAGCAAAAAGACAACAAAAAAGCCCCGACACCGAAGTGCCGAGGCTGAGTGCGTCCGTAGGCACGGACGACTTGTGTCTTAAATGTAATACAACACCTGCCTAAATATTGTCAGCAGCACGGCGTAAGCGGTCGCTGAGGTCGACAAGAGCACCACGAAGCTGCTCCTTCTCCTTGTCTGTGAACCCACCGACACCACCATTGCCATCGATTCCATCGAGTTTATGATACAACCATGAAGCCGAGCGGTCGAAATAAGTATTGGCGATATCACGCCACAATTGCCAACAAAAAAGTCCTCGATGCATCACGCACCGAGGACTCAAAGAGTTCATTTATCTAATTTTCATGTGCCATGAAAACAGTCAAAATCAAATTAGCGACACGTTAGAGAGTTCCTTTCCGAACTCATGGATGGCATTTTCTATTTCTTCAAGTCGCTTTGCGCTTGGTTTTCTGTTGCCAGAAACATATTGGCGCATAAGTGAATGGTTGATACCTATACGTTTGGCGAGCGGTGTAATAGATATGGGGAACTTATCGAAGAAAGCCCAGATGTCGTATTTGAAAGACATCTCAAGCTCTGGAATAGCCCGACCCATATCATTATACTCTTCTCTTGCGACAAGAAGATCTTTAACTGCTGCATCAACAGTGGAGCCATAACCTGCTATGCCGCAATTATTAATTGTGCCATCAATAAAGCAAGAGCAATTCTTTTCGCCCGGTTGCTTTTCTACAAAAACAGTCACTTTCATATATACTTATTGTTTGTCGTCAACTAAAAAGAGTTCTTCTATTTAATTTTTTTAATCTAAGGAATCCGACCCCGAGGGGTCAGACTCCAAATAGATTAACCAAGAAGCGCCTTGAGAATACTTTTTAAAGTTCCCGTGCTTACTTCATGTGCGCCATGTCGAGGAACTGAAGCCGTTCTGTCTGTCTTAGGATTAATCCAGATGTCGTGCTCGCTGCCCCTCCTCAAACAGCAACACCCGTTGCGCTTGAGTAAACGTTTTAATTCGTTTGCTTTCATTTGGCTTAAAAATTAATTTAAAGAACTCTTTATCCTTATTGGACAATGCAAAGGTAGCAATAATGTTACATACTACCAAATGTTTTGGTAACTTTTTTGCTATCTTTTCAGAAAAACAAAAAGCCGCCGACGCATCACGCGCCAGCGGCAGTTAAAGACATAAACTATTGTTTTATGAGTAATACAAGAATTTAGCCATAAGTGTTGGTTGTGCCACCTGAGCCTTGGAACACAGGTTTAGTCTCGGCACCAATACAGAGGACGTCGAAGGCATCTGAGCCATCGGTTCTGGCCTCCAATTTGTCTTCTTCCGTCTCTGCGAGTTTTTCACCGCTCTTGTCTTTCTTGCCATTACGCACGCCCGCAGACGTTATGGATATGAGCAAGTCAGGGTTGTTGTCGCGGTTGATAAGGACCTGTAGCCTTGCCCTTCCACGAAACATCTTGTTGATGAGTGCATTCTTCTCTATGTGGTTCATTGGGTTTCCGAGATACACTTCTCGGATAGACCACCCCATAGCTCTCAGTGTGCGCACCACCTCCTTGTGTGGATCATTATAGTGAAGGCCCCAGTTTGTACCTACCATAGTAGAGTCATAATAGAAGATGACTTGACGCCGGCGATGGAAATGGTAGTAATTGTTGAAGTCCTCGAGGATTTCTGGTATCTTACGCTCATATTTCACGAAGAACGATTTGAGCACATGTAGCTTCGATTTCTGCACCTGTCCTACGACAAGCCAGTTTATGAGGTTGTTAGTGTCGAATGCGATGAGCAGAGGAAGCCTATCGTCTCTGTCGGCATCCATGCGGCAATCGTTAGGCAGCATGCCGCCATCAGCCTTGTTGAGGTTGTATAGGTTCAGCACAGACTCGTTGGGTGCCGTATAAAGGTTTGTTGTCTCGCTCAGACCGCCGTAGAAGCCATCTGCTGAAATACCCACCCTTTGGCACATGATGGAAGATGCGAACGTCAGCGGTGGAAGGTCACGTTTAGCCCGTCGTATGAACTCCTCTCCAAGGAGAGCAAGGTTCTCGATCGACGAATACTCTTTGTAGAGTAGACATTTTGATCTGAAAAAGTCAAGCTGTCGGTTAAGCTCAATGAGTCTGTTGTTTAAGGATTCATGCTGCTCAGGATGTTTAACCAGTTTCTGTCTTAGCTTCCATATCTGAAAGATGAGACCCTCAATGACCTTGACAAGCTTTGGATCTTGTTTGTCTTTGTACGACAAGAACCATGACCCTTTCTTCGTGACAGGCATATCAGATGTTATCGTCATGCCATGGTGTAGCGGGAAGTTGTGGAAGTACATCTCGTTGCCGCGGTTAGCTTGAAACGTCTCATCCTTCAGCTGTTCAAAGTCGATAAATTTTGCCTCGTCTATGATGAGATAGTCGAGCGACATGGAGTTAGACGTGCCTGAGCGGTCTTGTGAGATGACGTTACAGACAGAACCGTTGTAAAAGCTTATGGTGTTTTCCCAGTTTGCAGGACTGAAGATAGGCGTTTTCCAATGTAGTTTTTTCCATGGTCGTCTTCCAACAACATAGTGAAGGTCTCGTTTGAACCCCCACCGTTCAAGATGAATGAGCATTGACGGCAGGATATTCGTAAGACAACGTTTAACAGAAGGAGCCACGAAGCCGCCCATGGAGCCGGGCATGCCTTGGAAGCACGACTGCAGGCGTCGCGCCTGGATGGCACCCTTGCCGACGCCACGTCCTGCCACGATTACCTCGTCGCGCGTATTCATGGCCAAAGCATAATATTGCGCATCGTTAAAATATTGTCTGTTAGGCTGCTCTATATTATCATTCATCATCTTCAGCATTTATTTCTTCGTGGACCTCTTCAAAATCGGCTTCTTGAATAGTTGTATTAGAGTACTTCTTGTAAAGTGCTCTAATCTTTCCGCGTAGGTCAGGAATGCGTTCAATGCCCAAAACAGTAGGATCATCCGTCGGCTCAAAGTTCTGTGGCACGATTTTGTCAAACTCAAGGTCTGGCTCATCGTCCTTGTCTGTTCTGTTGTTGAGCACCCATACTTTAGTAAGAGAGGCAACAGAACGAAGGTCGCCAGCCCTACGGGCAGCAGTAATATCTTGTTCAATGGACTTGTTTATCTTCCACCTCATAAACTCTTTTGTCGTTTGCTGAAGGTTTCCGAGCAGCACCTTAACAAGGTGAATATCCTCATAAGCAAGTGAACGCGACACCTTGAACAAAGCCATATCATACTGCACGAGGTCATTGTCGAGTTTCGACGGAAACTGTAGCCAATAGGCATAAAGTCCTCGGATGCGATGAAGGCGCACAAGAACAGACTCGGCGACTCTGAGCTCACGAAGTTCAGCGTCGTCGAGAGTGACATAACGAGAATATTGATCGAGGTTGATCGGTAGCATATTTGAGCATTGAATTAAGAGTTGATGGCAGACTGTGCAACAGCGAGAAGTCGTTGACATTCTTGGATAGAGTAGGGTGAACCTGCCAAAGCAGTGACATGTATATTGCTTCGAAGTTCAAGAGCTGTGATCGATGTTCCTCTGATGTAGGCTTTACGTGCAGGATGTCCTACTGTTGAAATGTCATCACACAGCGTGCGCTCCTCAATGCCCAAGAGAGCTGCTATCTCCGTTGGTGTCATCATCTCTCGAGCATGCTTCTCTATCTCTGAGAGCAAGTTTGTTGAATAGTCCATTCAATTCGACAGATTTGTCGACGACATCCCTGAGGCCAGTCAAAAGCGAGTAGAAAGCAACTGCATCTGTAGTGATCATTGTACACTCAGCTCTGTCGCCGTATGTTTGGTTCTGAGAGCTGATGACCGACACTGTACGGTCAGCTGTCTTAATCAAAACAATCTTTGAGTGGTTCTGTGCCAGATGCACATGATCAAAGCAACTTTGCATCAGCCGATAAAGCTCCACCGTCTTACGGGCTGCTTTAAGATCGGCAACGAGCGTTGCGTTTTTTATCAGATTTTTGCGTCTCAGACGTAGAAAGCCAGACAGGAAAGCGTCAGAAGTTGAAAAAGTTGAAACATAAACGTCAGCACGCCCGGTCTGTTTGAGAATCCATCCGAGCAGACCGAGCGTGTGCAACCCAGTACCGAGATAATACTGGGTCGAAGCATCACTCAACGGGCGGAAGGGACAGACCTGCCTCATTGAGTTTGTTTTTAAGCTCATCGCCAATAGGAGCAGCGTTGTCCGTGAGTATAGCTACACGCTGCTTCACCTTAGCCAGAAGCATGTTATAGTCCTCGAGAGCCTTTGTCGCATCATCGGAAGCAAGAGCCTCACGATGTAACTCAATGAGTCTGTCTGCGTTCTTGGTAATGTAAGACCGGGCGTTTGCAATGTCTTTAGCTATGTCGACTGGTGATGGAGCTGCGTCATCAGATGTGTCATCAGACTTAGAGGAAGCTACATAGTTGTCGTAACGCTCGAGCTCACGCTTGTAAGTATACCACAAATCTTTGAGCTGCTTGAGGTATTCGTAGCGGTCGCAAGGCTTCTCGATAGCCAGAAGGGTATTGTAAAGCTGTTTTATCTTGAACCAACGCTCGCGGTTCTCTGCCCAGACATTACGCACATCCTCGGGCAGACTGTCGTGGTCTGGACGAATTCCGGACGCAGGTGGTGCCGACTCAGAGTTCTTAGGCTCGTTACAGCCCTCTTCTCCTTGTTTGCCTTGACCATGATCCATGTTTATAGCGTCAGCCACTTGTGGTATCAGTTCATCGGATAGAGCTTTTACATCCTGAGCAGTCATTTGTTCAAGACGCATAGGCAGAAACTTCTGCAGCTCATAACGGATTTTAGACTCGAACCTTGCAGGACGGCGCAAGATTGTCTGATACATGGCCATGTTTCGCGTGAGTTTCAGAACCATCTCTGCACCGCGGCGTAGAGACTCTTCGTCATGAGTCTCTTCAGCAAGCCATGCTTGCATGTCTTGAGTGAGTTTGTTGTCAATCATAGTTACAAAAAGAAGGGCAGCCATCACGATCGCTATCGTGAGGACCGCCCATGATTTGAATATTAACCTCTAATAATTTATAAAGAAAGAGCCTTAAGCTGAAACGACAACAGGAAGACCTGTAGCGCCAGAAAAGTCACCATTCTCCGTCTCGATCTTGCCAGGATAGAAAGGAGCAGGATACTCGTCGTCTGCAACAGCCTGAATCGTTGTTGAGTTGGTATCTGTAGCAGCCTTGCCTGTATCTTGAGACAGAGACAGTTCAGGAGTGAAAGCTTCTGAACCGATCATGCGAGCTTTTCCATTGCGTTGCACGAAGAGATATACCATCTCATCGTTGTTAGCCTGTGCAATATAGCCAGAGATCTCTTCTTCAGTACCAGGAGCTACAGCGGAACCAGTGACCTTGAAAGTTTTAGATCCAAATGTTCCCTGCGACTCAACCTGTAGCTGCGATTCGTTAGGAATAAGAGCAATCTTATGCCATTTCTTGTCGCTTGCGAGTTTAAAATCGCCTGTATACTTAGCAACCTCGGCAAGAGTCTTTGGAGCTTCAGTACCAATTGTGGGCCAAGTCAGAATGTCATTCTTGGAAATGCCATAGAGATAGCCACGAATACCAGGCAGTGACTTTTTGCCTGGGCAGAAATTAATGTCGCTGTAAATAGAGTCAGCGCCCGTACAATTTGTTGCCATATATGAAATTTTATTGGTTTAGAAAGGACAAGCAGCCGGGCATTACACCCGACCACTTGTTTATATATAGAAAAAAGCGACCACTCTCTTAACCTGCGTTCTTACGCCAATAGCGTAGCATGTCAGGTGAAACCGTTTCAAGCTGTACACCGAAGAAGTAGTTCATGACGAAGTCCACGTCGTAGTGATTCTTCAGCGATTTCTCTACAAGGAACGTCTCATCATCGGTCTTCTGGTTGTAGAGGAGATAAGCATTGTTCTTTGGGGTGAGCATCATGAAGTCGTTCGGCACACAAGGCAGAGGCACGAACTCAACATTGCTTGCACCGTCAAGCGTCTTCTTATCATACGTCTGGTTGTAAGGCAGAGAGCCGTGGTTGGTCTGATAAGCCTCTGTGTAGAAGTGATAAGCTTGGTCACTCAAGAACAGTTTGAGCTGTTGAGAGTGTAGCTTAGCAGTAGCAAGAGCGTTGCCTACCTCATTCCAGTAAAAATCCTTGATGATGTCTTCAGCATTGTCTGCTGTGATAGAATCTTTGCCTTCAACGAGGTTGCCGATCTCCTTAGAGATCAGCACTTTCTGAAGTGCGTTTGTACCCGCAATATCGTTCTCGAGAATAGTCTGGAATCCGTTGAACCACTTTGCCGTCTTTGTAGAATCAGTAGAATCGTGTTTAGCTGTGAACGAGTTCATCAGCATGTTTTCGCCCACCTTTTTGACAAGATATGCGCACACCTGCACAACGATAGGCACATTTTTCAGTGCGTCGCCCTTGGTCACATTGCTACCCCAAATAGACTGGTAAATAGCGTTAGGGTCAATGCCCTGCACGATGTTTCCGAAGAAAGTTTCAAACACACGAGGAGTAATTGTCACATCAGCATCTTCGAACTTTGTCTTTGAGTAGTTGCTGATCTCGGCGTTGGCAGCCATCTGGCTAACAGTCTCCTTGTAGCGGATGCCTGTGCGCACATTCATGTGCTGTGCAAGAGCCTGCATGGCCAAGAAAGGCATGACAATAAAATCCTTGCGATAGGTCTGAAAAGTTGTTGAAAGCTCTTGAGCTCCATATGTAACATTACCTACTTTAATATCAGCCATTTTTACACGTCTTTTATAAGGTTAAACACATCGTTAGCGGTGAAGGTGCTGTTTTCTTCTAAAGGCTTCTCGTTGGTGGTATCACCAGCGGCCCTCTTAAGAGCAGCAATTTGTGTGTCCTTCTCCTTTAGCTCATTCTTAGTCTGAGCGAGCTGAGCTCTAAGTTTAGTGAGAGCATCTCCTGCATCGTTGAGCGCTTTGGAGTTGGTTTTCTCCTTTTCCTCAAGCGTCTTCAGTCTGTCGTCGATGCTCTTCATTTGCTCCTGGGTGAGGGTAATGTTGCCCTCGTCGTTTGTCTGGAAACCGTCAGTGACATTGAGCAATGCCATGACACAAGCAAAAATTTTAATCATCTTTTGAGTTTTGATTTCTGCGTGTTGGTTACGGAAGAGGTTCTTGAGCCCCTCACACGTCTTTTGAAGAAAGCTCTGAGTTGGATTGCCTTCACCGTCAACCACAGCTGCCACCTTGACGGTGGCATCCTCTGAAGCATGTGGTTGGGGCAAAGGCGGTATGCCTACCTCCTTATAATGATTTGAGTTGTCGTAAGAGTTGACGAACTGGCCAGTGAACTCGTTAGTTGCCTTTTCGGCAGCTTTGTCCTCACGAATCTTATCTACCAGTCCGAAATCGAGAGCTTGTTGAGCAGAGAGCCAATTGCCTTTTTTCATTTGTGCCAGACATTCGTCAAGCGACTTGCCGGTCTTGTCTGCATACATTGACGCAAGCACCTCGTCGAAAGTCTTGAGCGAATCGCGTTGAGCTTTGAGCTTTGAAATGTAAGCATCAATTTGCTCCTTATTGCTCTGTTCATATTTTTCAATGAGGACTGAAACGTTGTGTATCAGGAAAAAGCTGCCTTTGACGATATCAATAGTTTTACAGCCCAACATGGCGATTGTGCTAATGGAGGCATTCATGCCGAAAGCATGTGCATGCACTTTGCCATGGTCACGAAAGACTTGGTTCATTTCTAAGCCATCCTTGACGAAACCACCCAAAGAACAGAAGCCGACATGCACCTCTTTGTCCTTATTTTGATTGAGGATATAACGCACATAATCGGCTGAGCAACCGCCCCACCAACTGCCAGTGGTGCCAGATATAACGAGATTATATTTCATGTCAAAATTTGTTTATGGCAAAGTTAATTCACAACAAAGCCCACATAAAATACTGTTACACCTTAATATATGGTGGAATACGCAAGCTTTTATACGAAATAATCACCTCGTTGAGCTGATTGTCTTTTACTGACTCGGGACAATTCTCATTTATCTCAATAGATGTAAATGGTCGCTGATCGGAGCCAATGAGAAATTGGCGGTCATCTGTAAGGGTCACTTTGAAGACAAGATGTCGGCTCCCAAAATTTAGATCATCGGACGTGTAAAGCTTCAATGTGGTTGTAACGATCCTGTTATTGTCGTCTTTTTTGGTTGCAGACACCATTGACGGGTGAGGCTTGGCATTAATATCATGCCATTGGACAGAGCTCGGAATGCGAACTGAACGAGGAGACAAATAGACCATACCCGAGAGTTGAGACTTGAATGCATAGGCGATAGCCTTAACAATTTTAATAGATTTCATGTTATATATTATAATGTATAGTTTAAGACATACGCATCGAACGCTGGCGAACAAAACGCCACGTCTTGTCGTTACGAAATGTTGACAAATTAACGTTTTTTATCTTCTTTAGTTCTTGACCTGCGTCGCAAATCAATTCCATGTTTGAGATACGAGTTGCGCATTCTCTGGAAGCGCATCTTGAGAGTGTAGTCATAGTCAACACTCACTCCATTGTCTTCACACCAAGCTCTGATTGCAGTGAGCAGACTACACTGACATTGTTCAATGTCGGCAAGGTCACGCCAAAGCTGTAGTCTGAATGTATCTTCGATGCACTCAGCTACAGCCTTTCGTGCTGCCGCTGACAGGTAGTTGTAAGTGACGACAGGCTTCTGCTTAGAGTCGGGAATACATATGGCCACATCATCTGCTTCGCGCAACAGAGGAGAAGCAGAAGGTTGGCGACTGAGAAAATGTCTGATGCATGCATTCTCAGCGCTTTGAGCAGGGAAGACTACAGGGTCTCCAAAATGATGTCGCAACCACTGAGCGATGAATGGTTTAATGGTAAGATAGACAAGAAATTTAGACACGGCAAGTATTTTTTTGTTAGAATTTAAATTTCCTACAAAAATAGGAAATTTTGATCAATAAACCTACTTTGTAAGGGCAAAAGTCTCGTTACAAGTCGTTTTTTCGCTGTGTTGTCTTCCCTTCGCGTTAGTTCTGTTATAATTTTGTACGAAAAAGTTGTGAAATTGTGATTTGTAAATTCCAATTTGCAAAGATATGATAATCAGTGTTTTGCAGAAAAACGAGTTTGTGTTGCAATTTGTGAAGGCCTTTTGAAAATTGTGACATGGGGAGGTTTAGTGTGAGCCGTTGCAAAAATATTTTTTTTGTGAACAAGTTGTGAAGGCTTTTGTGATAATTCGTGACAAGCTGTAACCCCCTTTATTATCTTATATTTTTGTTCTTTTGGAACTCCATATTACAAAATCACAAAGTTTTTGTACAAAAAAGAAGAGGGTGTCGGGGGAATGACGAAGCCGTCTTTATAGTCGCGCCTATAAAATGCTGTGGAAAAATGGAACACTTTTTTAGAGGATGTCGGTCGTTTTGTGAACGAAAAAGGCGGACAGCGCAGGTTTGGAATACCTGTCTGTCCGCCCTCGTATTGAAGATTAAAGCGAAATGATAATGTGATTTAGAATGGTGTGTCTTCGTCTGCCGGGAAAATAATGTTTTGTTCGGTCGCGTCTAATTTGGTGTCTAACGGCATTGAGCGTATATAAATCATGTCTTTAGTCTTGCGCTTGTCTGGCGTAATCATGACTGAGCGTTGAATTCGTCCGCCAGTGTTGCACAAGTCAGGAGGATTCATGCAGTCTATCCAGAGGCAGAGCTTACAGAAAGACTTTAGCTTTTTTGTAAAAGCCTGCATCGTGATCCTGTTCACGTTAGCGAAGCGCTGATACTCGTTGAACACCTCGTCACGCGGCAGATACTCATCGAGGTGGTCACTTTCAGGCGAGAAGTAACCCTCGGCCCAATCTTCGAAGTTCGCGCCCATGGAAGCCTTAAGATGTCGTTTCTCCATGTTGGCCATGGGAGGCTGTGGCTTTAAACCGAAATCTTTAAGAGAGAGGTAAAGTCTACAGCATTGAAGCCAAAAGTTAAGATCTGCATTCCATTCGTCTTCTGTGTAATCGTAGGCGTACAGCGTTTTGTTGAAGTCGTCACGAATCGTTCTTGTCTCTCTGTAGTCGTTATCTTCAGTCTTCTGATGATACCAGTCGCTGAACACCATGTACAACGATCTGGCTTCAGACGACGGGTCAAAGTCTTGAGGCACATAATTCGTTGTGAAAGCGAGTTTGGGTGACTCGTCGAAGCCGATAGTGAACGATCTGTTGTTCTTCGGATTGACAGTCATGTCACTCGTGATGTTGTCATAGAATAGGCCGAGGTTGAGGTAGCGGTCGCAGTCATCGACGAGTAGAAGGTCTGTATACTGACTAACTTGATCGAAGACATGCGGGTTGTCCATCAACTTAGGATTACGTCCCGACAGTTTGACCGTCTTCATCATAAAGCTCAGAACCTTGAAGAAGAACGATTTGCCAGAACGGCCATTGCATTCATCCTCTTCGCCGATTTTGTTGTCCATGGCCAATGGTGCCCAAGCTCTCACGAAATCTTTATAACGGTGTAGCATGTAACCGAAAGTAAAGATCTTATTAATAAGGTTCTGCTTCTGCTCAGCTATCTCATTCGGCTGTAAGCCTTCTCCGTCAATTCTGAACGGGTTTACCTCTATATATGCAGCAGCTGCCTCTCTATCCTCGCCGAAGCGAATCTCTGTCTCTTCGCGCCAATATAGGCGCGACGTGTTTATAAGATAGCCGAAGAAATGGCTTTTTACGCTCATAATCTCGATGTCGAGAAGAGTCCGGCCATCTGCCCCATCTTTCTTTGAAATATGAAACATATCAGGCAGAACTTTGAAGCGATGAGGTATAACATCTTCCTCCCAAACAAAATTGTGCAAATCATCAGCTCCAGGATCATACGACTTGATGCCGTCAGGATGTGCATCTGTAGGCTTGCAGACCTCAATGGTCTTGTTAGGGAAGAAGAAATATTGCGAATTCGGCGTGTAATTGGTGAAATTCAAATCAATCTCCTGAAGTGATTCAAGAGCAGCAGGTGAAAGCTTTGTTGTGTTAAGTACAAGGTTGAGGATATTACGATCTTCGAAACGTTCAACGACCCATCTGCGGATGAATTCTCTCACCTCTTTCACATTGACACGTTTGACTATGTTGCCCTCGATGCGTATGAACTGTGTCACAGCCGAATTTTCGTCATGCAAGGCATAAAAGCCGTTTAGTTGAAGGAAATTATAAAGGCAAGCTGTGTCAACCTCTGTTTTCATCTTGCCATCCTTGTTATAGTATTGTATCCAAAACTTTGCCGGCATTGCAACTCTAAGCAGGTTCTTGAAGTCTTTGCGCTCGCTGTGGATCTCAAGCCAGTCACGCAAGTCTTTGCGTGGCTTTCCACGATTGTCTCGATATGTCTGAAGCTTGTCGGGGAGCCATGCTGTATGAATGTCAATGAAGCGCAGAGCAAGCTCACGCCCTTTGCGGCGGCCTGTCTCGTCAATGTCTGGTATATTATACAAAACCTCTACATATTTCATTATTTCTTTATACTCCTCGATGGAGAGCTGATAGGTCTCCGAGTTGAACCACAGAGGATAATACCCCATAGACTTGCAGCAAAGAGAGTCGCGCTCTCCAGAGCAAATAACAGCTTCAGGAAGCTTTTGCTCTTTATAAGGCTTGCCATCTTCATGAGCAGCAGTCCACTCCCTCTCTTGCTGTGCGTTATAATCGCGGTAAGCCTTCTTCAGCTCTGCAAGCCCATTGATATAGAATCGAGGTTTTGCACCTGCAGGAGTGTATGAGAAGCGGAATCCTTTATCACAATTGAAAGGCTCATACACTTTATAGAACTTTTCCTCCTGCTGATTGCCGACGGCCTCCTTTATAACGCATTCGCGCATAAATATCGGGTAGTTATCTGTAGAGTGTTTAACCGTCACTTTACGATCTTTGACATTTGTTATCCACTTTACAGAGTGCCAATGCAGGGCATCGACATCAGCTTGTGTGACTTTAGGGCCAAGAGCCTTGAGTTCTACTTCTGTAAACTTGTTTTTCAGTTCAAAAGATCGTGAACCGTCGCGTTCATCAGAACGCGCCTCACGTTGGCGAATTTCCGGACGATTGATCGAGCGGTCAAGCTCATCGTGTATGTCATATTGGGCTGCAAGCTGTAATATGGCCTCATTAAACCGTGAGCGGTCGAATCCGTTTTCGCGCATAAAGATGTCTATTGCGTTTTCTCCACGCCCTTCACCTCCAAAGTCGGTGACTTGCCATATAGTGCCATATTTCTTAGAGTTGTATTGCCGCAATGAAGCTGACGGTGTTCGCTCATTCCTTATAGAGAAATGTTTGTTCTTCTTCTCGACACATTCTCTTGCCTGAGGATAGATTGACAATATTATATCCAAACCTCCCCGCGTTGCGTTTAGTATTTGTTCAACTGTTATCATTTTCGCTTATTTAAATCTTTAGCTACAAAGTTATAGGTTGCTGTGTTCATGTGAAAAACGCGAAGCACAGCGAAAAGTCCAAAGTCACGAGGTCACAAAACAACTGTGTCAACGCTCATTTGTCTCAAAACAATATTCAAGCATAATCATTGCATGCTATAATTTCAATATACTCAATGTATGTCTTTTTCATTGAGCACCATTGCCCGTTAATGCAATTTCTTTTGTGCTTGCATAATTCGCATTTTAAGATCATGTTCAGAAATATTAAAAACCTGCCTATAGAAACGAACCCAATAATTGTGGTGTGCTCTTTTAGTCGAAAAATATACGATTCTTTCTTTAAAACGGTCAACCTTAAATGCTACCCTCATCGAGTACCAATGGCGCTCATTTTCGAGATACTCATACATCCACTTAAGAGCAGTAGCTGATATTGAGAAATGTTGATCCTCATACTCAAGATAATGTTTTTTGAAGCCCATATCAGTAGTTTTTTAATCTTAGAACTCTTATAATGTCTCGACAATGACTTACACCACATTTCCTTTTGATTCGCATGAGCTGTACCTTTACGGTCTGAGCGTTCTTGTTCAAATGCTCGGCTATTTGTGTAAATGTCAGGCCTTCAAGGTAGAGGTCGGCAATCTCACGTTCACATTTGGACAGATTTACCATCGATTTAGGTTTGCAGATAACCCATTCATTTTCGCAGATGCCCCTCAGAGGACAGCGAACTTCTTCAAAATGAAGAATGTCATGCTCAATATCTTGCGTTAACAGATCATGCTCTCCAAAATTACAGCGGATAAATCGATCAACCATTTTGAACGGATCTCGTCGATATATTCTTGACAATGTAGCGTAGCACTCAGGAAACCTTGTTCTTATGATGTTATGCAGCTTGTCAATGATTGCCGTGTTGAACTTGGTGAGACGTTTCGCCTCTTCACCTGATATCTTATAATAAACAGAGCCGTCAGGTGAGGTGTGAAATTCTATATTTTCCATAAGCCTTCCTTTTGAATAGCCTCCTTACAAGCTATCCTCTCAAGAGTGTTGAGGTTGTAACCTCCAACCCCCGACAACTTGCGACGGATGGTGTTGTAATTCATACCATAGTTAACCATTAAGTATTTTAAATACTCAGCCTTGTTTTTTCTGGAGAGATTCGCATAGTAAACCTCCAGGTTTAATGATTCAAATTTATGCTCCATTTTCTTGTTTATGTCATTTTTAGTGTCTAACTTTGACGCAAAGATATAAACAAAAAGCGAAATAGTCCTACTTTATTAGGATTTTAAATCTTAAAATAGTAGGTTTTAACCTTTATTAAGTATGAGATATGAGAATAATACTGTAAAAAGCGCAAGAGTTAAGGAACTTCTTGCGCGAGCTGGCATCAGCATTGGCGATTTTAGTAAAAGCCTGTGGGGCTCAAAGAGTCATAACAGCATTACATACTTTGATGCACGGCCAGATATAAAAGTTTCGACTTTAGTGCGGATGGCCGAGATCTTAGGATGTTCGATAGAAGATATCTTAAAAAAGTCGGACACTAATACGGACATTCCTACAATAAACGGAGATCATAATGTTGTCAATAGCAACAACATAAGCTCTGATGTAACGACGCTAAAAGCGGAAGTCAGAGCATTAAAGATGGTAATAGAAGAGAAAAACCAACGTATTGAAGATTTAAAAAAAGCTAATTCTGACCTTGGAAACAGATTAGATTTACTCTTACAGTTAGGACGAAAGATAGACAAATAAATTTGTTAAAAACTGAGAAAGACAAACATGTTATGTACAAAAAGGGCAGGGTGGGGCGTTTTAGATAAAAATCCCAATCCTGCCTCCGCAACTCATAACGGCATAGCAAGTTGTAATAGCAACGAGTTGTGTCGTTTTTTCGTTTCAGGCTGCCAGCCAAGACAAATTCTGTCTGGCCATGGGTTAAGGTATTACGAGTAATATGGCGGCTGAAAAACATGTTGGAAATAGATGATTATACCATTAAAAGGCAAATCATCTATTCCTAATATTCTACTTAAATAGTGCTCACACAACGGAAGTCGCAATAACTCTCCAAGCACCATTTTCATGACGTGCTATGTAGCCATTGTCAACCATGCGCTTTACAAGTTTCTGAACAGCAGACGTATTGATGCCTAACGAGCTTGTCAATTCTGCATAAGTAATGCTGGGATTTTCACGCATCAACTGCAGAATTCGTGCTGTGTTTTTACTTCTTGTCGTAATAATATCGCCATCGTACCACCAAAGGTCTTCATCCTTGCGAGTTACAAAGTCAATGTCTGTTTGAATTTCCTTGGCAACTAATTTCTCAAAGTATTTCAGGAAAATGCCTATCTGCTTGATATTGGCATGTGCTCCTACAGAAGGAATCGCACCTACCACCATATCGGTTTGGTGCAAAGCCTCCAGATACTCTTGTTTTTTCCGGCTTCGTACCACTATCATCGGCCATCCATGTCTTGAAAGAATATAGTTCACCATTAAACGAGCTATTCGTCCATTTCCATCCTCGAATGGATGGATGCGTATGTAGCGGTAATGGAACAAGGCCGCCAATTCTACGGGAGATAGATTTCCTTGCTGTTCCTCCTCGTTATACCAATTTACAAGATCAGACATAAGAGCAGGTGTCTCCTCAGGTGATGCATACTCAAATCTGTCACCATAACGAGTTATTACACTGTTAGGACGAGTCTTGTATTGTCCTGCATGGATAACAAAACTTGTCTGCACACCATTGGGTAATGTGCGATACTCGGTATAGTCCTCACGAAGCAAAGTATGATGAAGTGTCCTGATGAAATTTTGTGTTAGTGGCTCTTTCTTATTTGCCGCCTCTTCCTTCATCATTTTTACAGACACCTCACTGGCTTTCATGTCGTTGAAGTCTTTCAAGTGTCCTTCTCCACTTACTTTGCCAAAAAGAAGCAAAAGCTCTGTCTGGCCATAGGTCAAGGTATTGCCTTCGAGATGATTACTGTTGTAGTTATACTCAACAGTAAACCTCATGCTAAGTTTGTTCTGATCGGCTTCAGACAGTGGCTGAATAGATTGCCATTTGTTATAGATTTTTTCTAATGTCATAATCGTTCTACTTTTATCTATTACTTCTTTTAGAGTGGTAAGTTACCACCTTTATTGGTGGTATATGATTTAACCATGTATCTTATCATTACCCCAGTTCGGGATAAGAATAGTTCATAAAAAAGTTGGTAGTCTTACAAATATTTTGTATCTTTATAGGTGAAAATCAATTAGTTACAAATATATTTGAT
>UQTI01000065.1 GCA_900543975.1 uncultured Prevotella sp.
ACGCCGGTTTTCAAGACCGGTGCATTCGACCACTCTGCCATCTCTCCATAGGGTGCTATGGTTGGCTTGTAGCCGTTCTTGTCAAAACAAAAGTGTGTTACCTTTTTGCTTTTTGCGGGTGCAAAGGTAATGCTTTTTATTGAATATCCAAAATTTTTTGCAACTTTTTTGCTTATATCCTCGAAAAATGGGTAAAAATGTGTAGCTTTGCACTATGATTTATCCAAGCAACTTTGAAAACAAGATACAGTTTAGCGAGATACGCTCTCTGTTGAAAGGCTATTGTCTTTGTCAGCTCGGCAAGGATAAGGTCGATGAGATGGCGTTTAGCGGTGACGTGGCGGTCATAAATACCATGTTGAGGCAGACGCGCGAGTTTCGTCGATTGCAAGAGGAGAGCGATGATTTCCCATTGCAGTTCTTCTTTGACATGCGCGAATCTGTCAAGCGCATACGCCTTGAGGGAACGCATCTTGAGGAGAACGAGATATTCGACCTTCGCCGTTCGCTTGAGACTATAGCAGCCATTGTGCGGTTTCTTGACAGAGGAAGCGATGAAGGCGTGTACGATTATCCTACACTCCATGAGCTTACTGAAGGTGTGCTCACGTTTCCGGAGATTTTGCGTCGCATAGACCAGATCCTTGACAAGTATGGTAAGGTGAAAGACTCGGCGTCGCCAGCCCTTGCCGACATCCGTATGCAGCTGCACAAGGCAGAGGGAAGCGTCTCGCGTACCTTATATAGTATATTAAGAGCGGCGCAGAGTGATGGACTTGTTGACAAGGATGTAACACCAACCGTGCGCGACGGACGATTGGTTGTGCCTATTGCCCCTGGCTTGAAACGTAAGATTAAAGGTATCGTGCATGACGAATCGTCTACAGGAAAGACCGTTTTCGTGGAGCCTACAGAGGTGGTGGAGGCCAATAACCGCATTCGTGAGTTGGAGGCTGAGGAGCGTCGGGAGGTGGTGCGCATACTTGTCGACTTTACCAAGCTCGTGCGTCCTTATGTGAACGAGATAATTTATGCATACCTGTTGCTGGCAGAGATCGACTTTATACGAGCTCGTGCGGAGTTTGCAGTTCTTGTCGGCGGTATAGAGCCAGAGGTGCAGGCTGCGCCTGTCATTGACTGGATCTCTTCACGACACCCGCTGTTGTGGCTCGCCTTAAAGAAACAGGACAAGCCTGTGGTGCCGCTTGACATTACGTTGACACGCGACCGCCACATCCTTATCATCTCTGGCCCTAACGCCGGTGGTAAGTCGGTATGTCTGAAGACGGTCGGACTGCTTCAGTATATGCTCCAATGTGGTCTTTCCGTGCCTATGAGTGAGCGCTCAACTGTTGGCGTGTTCAAGAATCTGATGATTGATATTGGCGATGAGCAGAGCATAGAGAACGATCTCTCGACCTATTCGTCACACCTGCTCAACATGAAGAACATGATGCGCCAAGCCAATGACGGTACGCTTTTGCTTATCGACGAGTTTGGTACGGGTACAGAGCCGCAGATTGGAGGTGCTATGGCTGAGGCTGTGCTTAACCAGTTTGCGAAGAAACAGGCGTGGGGTGTGATCACCACTCACTATCAGAACCTTAAACACTATGCCGACTCGCACGATGGCATAGCCAACGGTGCCATGCTCTATGACCGTCATGAGATGCGTCCTCTCTTTCAGCTTGCTATCGGGCAGCCTGGTAGCTCGTTTGCCATTGAGATTGCCCGCAAGACGGGCATTCCTGAGGAGGTGATAAAGGAGGCAAGCGAGATGGTGGGCTCCGATTATATACAGAGCGACAAGTATCTGCAAGATATCGTGCGCGACAAACGCTACTGGGAGAACAAACGACAGAATGTGCATCAGCGTGAGAAAGAGCTTGAGCGCACAGTGGCGCGTTACGAAAAAGAGATCGCAGACCTTGAGCAGAGCCGTAAGGACATTCTGCGTAAGGCTAAAGAACAGGCAGAGGAGCTGCTTAAGGAGAGCAACAAGAAGATTGAGAACGCCATTCGCGAGATTCGTGAGAGTCAGGCTGAGAAGGAAGAGACTAAGCGAATTCGTGAGGAGCTTAACGAGTTTAAGGCTGGGGTGTCGGAGATTGATGCCAAGGCCAATGATGATCTTATTGCCAAGAAGATTCGTCAGATCCAGGAACGCAAGGAACGTCATAAGAAACACAAGGACGAGAAAGCTGAACGTGAGCGTCAGGCAGCAGCAAAGCTGCGTGAGGCGGCAAGCAAGGCTGCCAAGAAAGAAGGCCGTAACCTTGAGGTCGGAGACAGCGTGAAGATCAAAGGCCTCTCCACCGTTGGCAAGATTGAGAGCATGGATGGCAAGAACGCTACCGTGATATTTGGTGGCATGCGTACGAAGATGCCTGCTTCGCGTCTTGAGTATGTCGACATGGCAGAGGCGAAGAAAGAAGATGTTGCTCCTGTGTTTAATGTCAGTCGTGAGACACGAGAGACCATTGACAACCGTAAGCTCAACTTCCATCAAGACCTTGATGTGCGAGGCATGCGTGGTGACGAGGCTCTCAACGCTGTGATGTATTTTATTGACGATGCTTGTCTTGTGGGCATGTCGCGTGTGCGCATTCTGCATGGTAAGGGAAACGGTATCTTGCGTCAGCTCATACGTCAGTATTTGGCTACTGTGCCAAGCGTAACATCGTTCCGTGATGAGCATGTGCAGTTTGGTGGAGCAGGAATAACTGTTGTGGATATAGGGTGAAAACGCAGATAAGTGGGTGTAAAACTAAAAATAAGTTAAATGAAATAAGAAAGTAGGCACGTTATGTTGCTAATAAAATTTTATTTCTTACCTTTGCACCCACTTACAAAACATGGGTAAGTCTTACACGGTCAGCTCCCTTCGAATCCTCCAGGACGGGAACGTAGCAAAGGTAGTTGGTTGTAGCGGCGCGATGTAAGTAGCTTACCCACCCGCCTCTTTAGCTCAGTTGGCCAGAGCACGTGATTTGTAATCTCGGGGTCGTTGGTTCGAATCCGACAAGAGGCTCAAAAAAATAATAAGGCACTTACGATTAACGTCGTTAAGTGCCTTTTTTGTTGTTGTTAATCATGCGTAAAAATGCCAGATATATGGACGGAAAAGGCGGTTCTATGGAAATAAAAGGAAAGCTTGATGTTGAACGGGTGATGGTAGGAAGCAAGAGTTGCATCTTACATTCAAACTGTGATGGGGTGCAACCTAAAGTGGTGTTCCTACAGCTCACGGCACGCCATGAAGCCAAGAGTTTGCCTGACGAACTTACAATGCTTGACGAAGGCATTACAAGGCCTTATCTGTTTGTTGGCATAGAGCTTGACTGCTGGGCGCGTTGTCTTATGCCTTGGTTCGATGATGCTGTGTCGAGAGACGAGGAGGTGGGCAAACACGCTTCTGACACATTGCGTTATATTGAGAACACACTGGTGCCTTGGCTTCATTCGAGGTATGGTGATGTGCCATGTGTTGTTGGCGGCTATTCGCTTGGTGGCTTGTTCGCATTGTGGGCATCGTGCAAAACAGACTTCTTCGTTGGCGTTGCGGCTGTTTCGCCGTCTGTCTGGATTAAGAACTGGACCGTGTTTGCAGAAAATAATCATACACATGCCAAAAGGGTCTATCTCAGTCTTGGGGATCGAGAGGAGCATGCCCGCAATCAGCGAATGGCTGCTGTGGGTCCGTGCATACGTCGTCAACACGAGTTGCTTCTTCAACAACTGTCAGCGGAACATA
Organism: uncultured Prevotella sp.; assembly: GCA_900543975.1. Taxonomy (GTDB): domain Bacteria; phylum Bacteroidota; class Bacteroidia; order Bacteroidales; family Bacteroidaceae; genus Prevotella. The sequence continues at coordinate 3,755 of UQTI01000065.1, forward strand.
CTGTACTTGAATGGAACAAAGGAGGCCACTTTGATGATGAGGCAGGACGTATGGCGCGAGGATTTGTCTGGAATGTTGAATATTGAATGGTTGCGCTTTGCGCAATGATGAATTATAAAGCGGTGAATTATATCAATGATATAATTTAACGAGAAGCAAGAAACGAGAAACAAGAAGCAAGAAATATAAAGCAAGAAAAACAAAGCGGGACATATATAACCTCTATCTGGTTTGGAGGGATATATGTCTCGCTGTTGTTATTTATAGAAATTGGGCTTTCTATTTTTTGTCGTTGTTGGATAACGGGTTCCAGCCCTGGGCCTTAAGCTCAAATTCGTTGCCGTCGCGTGCGATAAGGGCTAATCCCAATTCGGGACGGGTAATATGTCCAATGAGCTTCACGTCTTGCATGTCTTCCACCTTGGCGTGATCACCTATGGGCACCGTGAACAGGAGTTCGTAGTCTTCGCCGCCGTTAAGGGCGCATGTCGTTACGTTCATGTTCATCTCCTCTGCCATGACAGCTGTTTGGTAGTCGATGGGCAGGTTCTTTTCGTATATGCGGCATCCGCAATTGCTTTGTGTGCAGATGTGGTGCAGTTCCGAACTCAGTCCGTCGCTAATATCCATCATGGACGTCGGGTGAACGTTGGCCTCGCGCAGACGCTGTAAGATGTCGCCGCGTGCCTCGGGCTGTAGCTGACGTTGCAGGAGGTATTCGCGTCCGGCAAAGTCGGGCTGGAAGTATTTCAGGCCGTCGAGAGCTTTTTGGTCGCCCTTTTTGCGTGCTTCGTCCACTTGTTGATAGTAGACCGTCTTCTCACGCTCCAATAGTTGCAGACCCATGTAGGCTGCTCCTAAATCTCCCGACACGCATATAAGGTCTGTGTCCTTTGCTCCGTTTCTGTATACAATATCTTCTGGTTTAGCCTCACCTATGCATGTTATTGATATGGCCAGGCCTGTGTATGACGATGTCGTGTCGCCTCCTACAATGTCAACCCCCCACTTGTCGCATGCCAATTGCAGACCGCGGTAAAAGTCGTCCATGTCTTCGACATTGAACCTTTTGCTCAGAGCGATACTCACAACGAGTTGTCGCGGTGTGCCATTCATGGCAAAAATGTCACTTATATTGACCATTGCCGACTTGTAGCCGAGGTGTTGCAGGTCTATGTATGTGAGGTCAAAATGAATGCCTTCCATCAACATGTCGGTGGTTACGAGTACCTGGCTGTCAGGGTAGGAGAGCACGGCGCAATCGTCGCCCACACCTTTCAGAGAAGACGCGTTTTTAAGTTTCACGTCTTTCGTGAGATGCTTGATTAATCCGAATTCTCCCAGTTTTGCAATATCTGTCATATCTTGATTGTTGTTATGATGTTTATTGTTAATCAGCATCTTGTGTGACAAGCCAATTCATTTCTTGTCATCCTTTCTTTTCGCCAAGATGCTGTTTCTTGAGTTTTTTCTTACATAGCTGATAATCTTCTTGTTGAAAGACTTTTCGCCGTCAAGCAAAAACTTGACCTCAATGGGTAGAGCGTAAATGTTGTTTTTTATCTCTTCCGAAAGACCTTCTGCTGTGATGAGGCGTGAGCGATCCTTCTCTGTGGTGATGACAATTCGTGGAGAAGGTAGGCTTGCAAAGCGGTTGTTTATCTGTTCAATGTCGGCGTGGCTGAAGTTGTGATGGTCGCCAAACGACATCGGCACCAGACTCTTGCCATAAGGTTGCAGATCCAGCATCATCTGTTGTGGTGAGGCAATGCCCGTCAGCACCATGATGGTGGTGTCTTTGGCGATGTCTGTCAAAGGCAATTCTTTATTGTTGAAAATGCCTTTGGGCTGTTTGTAGTTAAGAGTTGTGAAGAACAAATCCTGATAAGGAAAGAGGTCCATAGCTCGTGTGAGCACTCTAAACTCCATTGGCTTCAAGTCTTTCGGACACTTTGTTATGATGACCATGTCTGCCCTGCGCTTGCCTTCTTTCGGCTCGCGCAGATGGCCGGCCGGCAACAGCTCGTCATAGATGATGAGACGGTGATAGTCGACAAGCAGAATGTTTATGCCAGGCTTAACATAACGATGCTGGAAGGCATCGTCAAGCAGTATGACATCTGTGTCGGAAGTGGCCTCGTCATTAGTGAGCCGTTCTATGCCCTCGCGACGATTTTTGTCAACAGCAACATATATGTCGTTATATTTGCTCTTCATCTGGAACGGTTCGTCACCGATCATGGGCATTGTCGTGTCTTTGTCTGCCAACACATAGCCACGGCTCTTGCGCTTGTAGCCTCTGCTTAGCACAGCCACCTTGAGCTTGTCGTGCAGCAGATTGACGAGATACTCAACATGCGGTGTCTTGCCAGAGCCGCCCACCGTGATGTTGCCCACGGCGATGACAGGTATGTCGTAGGCGCGACTTTTAAGCACGCCAATCTCAAAAAGCATGTTTCTGAAGCCGACCCCAAGGCCATAAAGCCAACTCAAGGGGCGCAGCCACTCGTTAATCTTAATGAAATCACCTTCTATACGCATTGTTGTTGTTTTGTTGACAGTTTTTTTGTTATAACAAGCGACAAAACCGAACAGACAAGGCTGGTGTTTGTCTGCTTGTTATTTTCTTACTTCATGTTAATGACAAATGGCAGTTGGGCCTGCAACATCTGTCGTTGGTTGAGAGTGCGCATCTGCATGAATGGCTCATACATGGATCCAAGGGTTAGACGGAGCTGCTCGTCAAGATAGTTTGAGCTGCTCATAGAGCTGAACAGCTGGTCTGTGATGCTTCCCGGGGCAGGATACTCGCTTGTGTAGTAGCTGTCAAGCTTAGCCAGTTTAGCCGCCTTGGCCACAGCATCGTCAAGTCCGCCGAGTTGGTCGACAAGGTGTATCTTTAGTGCGTCGGCACCTATCCACACACGTCCCTGTGCAATTTTCTCTATATTCTGTGCGCTCTGCTTACGTCCGTCTGCCACACGTTGGCGGAACAGTTGGTATCCGCGATTGATGTATCCTTGCAACATCTGTTGCTCTTCAGCGTTGAGCGGACGGGCCATGGTGTTGCCGAACGTGCTGTTGCGGTTTGTCTTTACCTCGTCAAACTTAACACCGAGCTTCTGTGTTACAAGATTGCTGTAGTCGGGGAATACACCAAATATACCGATGCTGCCCGTCAGAGTGTTAGGCTGTGCCACAATCCATGAAGCAGGACAACTCATATAGTAGGCTCCCGATGCAGCATAATCGCCCATCGATACCACAACAGGCTTCTTTTTCTTAAGTTCTACAATCTGGTGCCACATCTGTTCTGAGGCATAGGCATCGCCACCTCCCGAGTTGATGCGCAACACAACGGCCTTTACGTCGTCGTCGTTCATAAGAGCTTCCAGGTCGGTGCACACATCTTTAGCGACAATTTGCGAACCCTGTGACATGAAACCGCTGATGCCTTCCTGCACAATGCTGCCGCTGGCATAGTAGACAGCAATCTGGTCATCGCCTTTGTTGTAGTTGCTCTTCACGTTAGCCATGTCGCTGACGCTAAGCTGAATGATGCTCTTGTCGTCTTTTACGCCGAGCATCTTCTTGATCTTCCCTTTCACGTTGTCTGCATAGACCAGCTCGTCAACGAGCTTGTAGCGTGTGAGGTTCTCTGTTGGTTCAAAAACGATCATGCGGTCAGCATAGGCGTTGAGCGTGTCGGCACTGACCTTACGACTTTTAGCCACGGCAGCAACGATGTTGTTCCATGTGCCTTGCACATAGGCCGTCATCTGTTTGCGGTTTGCTTCAGACATGTGGTCTTCGGTGTAGATCTCGGTTGCGCTCTTGTATGTGCCAACCTTTACGACCTGATAACGAATGCCGAATTTGGCAAACACATCGCGCAAGTAGAGCTGTTGAGATCCCAGGCCGTGCCAGTCGAGCATGCCTTTCGGGTTTATCCATATCTTGTCGGCAACAGAAGCCACATAGTAGTCGCCTTGCGCATAGCTGTCAGCATAAGCCACAATCCATTTGCCCGACTTTTTGAAATCTTCGAGCGCGTTGCGAATCTCCTGTAGCGTGGCATAGCCTGTGCTTATGCCGTTAGCTTCAATATATATGCCCTTTATTTTCGGCTCCTCCTTTGCTTTCTTGATAGCCGAAAGGATGTCGTTCATTCCTATGTTGTCAGGGTTCTTGCCTGTAAGCTGTCCTATGATATCTTCCTCACCCTGCTCATTAATTGTGCCAGAGAGGTTGAGAACCAGCACTGAGTTGTCGGCCACACTCTTTGTTGCTTCCGATGAGGCTACCATGCCGATGATGCTCATCATTCCGAACACGCCCATTACAATGAGAAAGGCGATGATTCCGACCACCGTGGCGGCCACATACTTAAGAAAATCTTTCATAATAATTGCTTTTTTGCGTTGTGGCGTCGATTTATGACCTTCGCCGAGATATGAATTTATCAGTTTGCAAAGATAGTGTTTTTAATTGAAAGACCGAAATATAAGGTGCAAAACTTATAATTATTGTGTCAGGCAACACAAATATATAGAAAACAGATGTCATATATCGTGGATTTTTTGTAATTTTGCAGCCGAAAAAATCTGACTTACAAAATTATAAACAGGATAAAATTTTTAAGAAAACTCATGGAACAAAAGTGTAACTGTAACGTGGATTTTGAGAAAGACATTAGAAAACGTCTCGACTTGCTGCTACGCACGGGTCAGCTACTGGTTGAAAGTTCGGCTGACACCAGCCGCATAATGCGTAACATGAAGCGCACGGCAGCCTATTTGGGTCTGAGCGAGGAGAATCTGCATATCCATATCACCTACAACATGCTTATGGTGAACTTTAGCGATGAGACCCACTCGTTCTCCAAATTCCAACGTTGCGTACATCACGGCATCAATATGACAGCAATATCTGCCATCAGTCAGCTCTCATGGCGTGCCATAAAGGAAGACTATTCGCTTGAAAAGTATGAGGAGGAGTTTGAGAAGATAAAGAACCGCAAGCGCAACTACACCCCTTGGCAGGTGGCCATTGGTGCAGGCTTTGCATGTGGTGGCTTCTGTGTGCAGTTTGGCTGCGACTGGCCAGCGTTCTTCTATGCTTCCATAGCAGCCATTTTGGGCTTCCGTCTGCGTATGTATCTTAACGCGCTTGGCTCCAACGGTTATGCCAATATCGCTATCGCTGCTTTTGTGTCGACATTGCTGGCGTGGCTCTCGGCTTACATCTCAACCCCGATGATTGAAGGCTCGTTGCCGACATGGCTTGTGCCGCTGCTTCACACCGACACACCGTGGCACCCGCTTTTGGCTTGTGCCTTGTTCATTGTGCCAGGTGTGCCGTTGATAAACTTTGTCAGCGATATGCTTGACAGTCACTTTACGATGGGCCTGAACCGTGCGCTTAACACCTTGCTTATGGTTGCTGCCATGTCGTTCGGTATTGCCATGGCCATTAAGGTGTGCGGCATTGACAACTTTGTGAAAGATCTCAGCATGGTGCCTCACAACAACTATTTGGCTTATGCCACGGCTGCAGCTATCTCGGCAATGGGCTTCTCCATGATTTTCAACATCCCTTATCGTCTGTTGCCTGTTGTGGCTATTGGTGGCATCATTGCTGTTTGTGCGCGCAACTATGCCAACCTTGGCCCGAGCAATAACAATATCGGTCTAGATCTCGGTCTTAATGCCGGTTCGCTTATTGGCTCATCTCTTATTAGTGTTATCTGCATAAAGGCCGTCCACTGGTTCCATGTACCTCATCATGTGTTAAGCATTCCGAGTGTTATCCCGATGGTTCCCGGTGTTCTTATGTATCGCGCTCTCTTCGGTCTTATCGAGATGCAGGGTGTTGTCGGTGAGCTTACAGACGCATTCTCTAATGGTGTTAAGGCTTCGCTCACAATCTTGTGCATAGCCATTGGCGTAGCTATCCCGAACATCTTTGCCCGTCAGTGGATTGCCCCTGGACGTCGTCGCAAGCTTGAACGTTTGATAGAAGAGCGTAAGGCAAAGGGTAAGTTTGTGGAGCCTGACATCGTTGAGGCTAATGCTTGATAATGCTCGTATGGCGGACATTAAATGTGTGGAAACTTGATTTGATGTTCGCCGTAGTTATAGAAAAAATACACATACAATAGAATTAAGAAAATGAAAGTTCTGTTATTAGGAAGTGGTGGCCGTGAGCACGCCCTGGCTTGGAAGATAGCCCAAAGTGCGAAAGTGGAGAAACTGTTTGTTGCCCCTGGCAATGCAGGAACGGCAACATGCGGCGAGAATGTCGACATCAAGGCCGATGATTTCGAGACCTTGAAGCAGTTTGTGGCCGACAATGCCGTCGATATGGTTGTGGTTGGTCCTGAAGATCCGCTGGTGAAAGGCATCTATGACGACTTCAAGAACGATCCGCGCACAGCCTCTGTGCCCGTTATCGGTCCGTCAAAGGCAGGTGCTGTGCTTGAAGGCTCTAAAGATTTTGCCAAGGCGTTCATGATGCGTCACAACATTCCTACAGCACAATACAAGACTTTCAATGGCACGACCCTTAATGAGGGCCTTGCTTTCCTGGAAACCCTTAAAGCTCCTTATGTGTTGAAGGCTGACGGTCTGTGTGCAGGAAAGGGCGTACTTATTTTGCCCACTCTTGAGGAAGCAAAGAAGGAGCTTAAGGATATGCTTGGCGGCATGTTCGGCAACGCTTCTGCAAGTGTTGTTATAGAGGAGTTCCTAAGCGGCATAGAGTGCTCTGTGTTTGTGCTTACTGATGGTAAACACTATCAGATCTTGCCCGAAGCTAAGGATTATAAGCGCATTGGCGAGGGCGACACAGGCTTGAACACAGGTGGTATGGGTAGCGTCTCCCCCGTTCCATTCGCCGACAAGGCATGGATGGAGAAGGTTGAGAACCGCATTATTCGCCCGACAGTAGACGGCCTTGCTCAGGAAGGTATCGACTATAAAGGCTTCATCTTCTTCGGTCTTATAAATGTTGAAGGTGAACCCATGGTCATTGAATACAACTGCCGTATGGGAGATCCCGAGACAGAGACTGTTATGCTGCGCCTTAAGAGCGACATCGTGGATCTGTTTGAGGGTGTTGCTGAAGGCAATCTTGACGAGAAAACCGTCGAGTTTGACGAGCGTGCTGCCGTGTGTGTGATGCTTGTTAGCGGTGGCTATCCGCAGGCCTACAAGAAAGGTTATGTCATCAATGGCATAGATAAGGTTGAAGGCTCTATTGTGTTCCATGCAGGAACCAAGCTCAATGCCGAGGGACAGGTCGTTACCAACGGTGGACGTGTGATAGCTGTCAGCTCTTATGGAAAGGACAAGGCAGAGGCTCTTGCCAAGTCGTTTGCCGAGGCTCAGAAGATTGAGTTTACGGATAAATATTTCCGTCACGATATAGGTCAGGATCTTTAATGATTTTGAAGTAAACTAAATTTTGCTACAAAATTAGCAGTTAGCGGTTGAGCGGATAATCTGAATGCCTTTTATCTATTTAATAAATGATGAAAGACAACAGTTTATCCGCTCGTCCACTTGTCAGCTTTCAACTAAAAAATAAACACCATTGTTAGTAAAGAGATTTCAGAATAAGGTTGCTGAGAGCCGCATATCTCTGCCAATCACGGCGGTCTATGCTTTGCTCGTGTGTCTTGGCTGCGGTTTTTGGGAACAGCAGTTGTGGTGGCAGTTTGCTGTGTTGGCGGTGTCGTCATTCTTGATGATGGAGCTGAACAATGCCAATGCGCTCATACGCATATACAGTCGCATGGTGTCGTGTTCTTTCATTGCGTTTGTGATGATGGCAAAGTTCTTGCTCGTGTCGTTGCCATGTGGCATAGTGCAACTGTTCTTTATAGCATTTTTCCTGTTCTTCTTCAAGGCTTATCAAGACAAACGAGCTACAGGAACCGTGTTTTATGCTTTTGCAATGTTGGGAATAGCCAGCACACAGTTTGTTCAGATACTTTATTTCCTTCCCATTGCTCTTGTGCTTCTTTTTACAAACATCTTGGCTGGCACAGCACGCACCTTGTGTGCAGCATTGATGGGTGTGCTTACGCCTTATTGGTTTGTGGGAGGCTATTGTGTATATGCAGACAAGTTGGATGCTCTTGTTGGTCATGTGCAAGGTCTTTGGACCTTTGCTCCTATAGCAGACATAAACGGGCTTGACCTTCACCAGATTGTAACGTTTGTGCTTTTGGCCTTTGTTTCAGTCGTCGGCATGGTTCATTTTCACCGTAATAGTTACAAAGACAAGATACGCACGCGCATGCTCTTTGAGACGTTCACCACGTTCAACCTTATTATAATGGTGTTTATGGTGTTGCAGCCGCAACATTTCAATTCTCTGTTAGGCATGCTTATTGTTTGTACAGCCCCCCAGACGGGACATTTTATATCACTCACCAATACCAAATTAACGAATGCCACGTTTGTGGTGCTTCTGTTCGTGGTCATGGCCATAACGGTCTTTAATATATGGATTCAGTAATACCTTTCCTCATCCAATGGGGCTATTGGGGTATGCTTGTTGCCGCCTTCCTTGCCGGCAGCTTTTTCCCCTTTAGTAGCGAAGCTGTTATGCTTGCCTTGCTTGCTGCCGGTCTCGATCCGTGGCAACTCGTGGTGTATGGCACTATTGGCAATGTCCTTGGCTCAATGTTCAATTATGGTGTTGGCCACCTTGGTCGTCTTGACTGGATTGAACGCTATTTTCATGTGAAGAAAGAAAGTCTTGACAAGGCAGAACGTTTCATGAACGGTCGTGGCGCATGGATGGGTTTTTTCGCGTTCTTGCCATTGCTTGGTAGCGCAATAACAATAATGTTAGGTCTCATGCGAGCCAACAAGTTTATCTCTATTGTCAGTATAACCATAGGCAAGTTTTTGCGTTACATTGTTTTGGTGTATGGGGTGAAACTTATCTTCTGATGTGGATGCATATCTGTTATTTTACACACAGATGAGCAAACGCAATATAGATGAGCAAACGCAATATAGATAAGCAGATGTAACGGTTTCTGTATTAATAATTTTGAAAAATGAAAACAACAACTTTTCTATCTCTTCTTGTATCTGTTGTGCTTATGTCATGTGTCGGTAAACCGGCGCAAGACGAGCGTGTGGTAACTGTCACCATAGAGCCTCTTCGCTATTTCACAGAACAGATCGCAGGTGACAAGTTTAAGGTCGTGACGATGGTTCCAAAGGGCGGTAATCCTGAAACATATGAGCCGTCTACCAAACAGATGATGGATCTTTCGGTTAGCGACCTATATATAAAGGTAGGAAATATCGGCTTTGAGCGTACATGGATGCAGAAATTGGAGGCCAATGCCCCGCACTCTATTATCGTCGACTCGTCAGAAGGCGTCACACCGTTACGCACACCCCATGGCGACATTGATCCACACACATGGATGAGTGTTGTCAATGCACGCATAATAGCAAGAAATATCTGTCAGGCTCTTGTGCAGATCGACTCAAAGGACAGTATCTATTTTCAAGATAACCTTAAGCAGCTTCTTCAACAGATAGACGAAGTTGATGCGTCTATACGCAAAACGCTCACGGAGAGCAAGACACGCTCGTTTCTTATCTATCACCCCGTGCTCACTTATTTTGCACACGATTACAATCTCAATCAGATAGCGATGGAGGAGGAGGGACGTGAACCGAGCGCATCGCAACTGAAAAATGTTATTATGGATGCACGCAGTAAAGGTGTGAAAACCTTTTTCGTGCAAAGCGAGTTTGCAAACCGTAACATAGACATTGTGGCAGAAGAAACTCAAACGACTAAAACGGCAATCAATCCATTGGGATACAATTGGAATAAAGAGATGTTGAAGGTGGCGCAAAGCTTGCGTTAAAGTGTGTTTGGAATATTTTTAAAACTGTTGTGTAATATGTAAATGGTTAATATGGATAAAACAATTCTTTTACGCCTCTCAGATATCAGCACCTCTTATGATGGCAAGACCGTGTTTAGCGGCGTCACGCTTGACGTTCACGCTCACGATTTTATTGGTATCGTCGGTCCCAATGGTGGTGGCAAAACAACGTTGGTTAAGGTCATGCTTGGTTTGAAAGAGGTTGATAACGGCATGGTGGAACGCTATCGTAACGGAGTTGTTGACCCCTCTGTCACAATAGGTTATCTGCCACAATATAACCATATTGACCGCATGTTCCCCATCTCTGTTCGTGATGTGGTGCTCACAGGGCTTGGCGCACAGAAACGGTTGTTCGCCCATTTCTCTTCTCAACACGAGACACAGGTCGACGATGCTTTGCAACGTCTTGATCTTATGTCGCTTGCAGACCGTCACATAGCAGCTCTGAGTGGTGGCCAGCTACAGCGTGTGTTGTTGGCTCGTGCCATTGTTTCGAAGCCAGACATCCTTATCCTTGATGAGCCCAACACCTACATGGACCGCCATTTTCAGAACGACATGTACCAGTTGTTGCATGACCTTAACAACGATTGCGCTATCGCCATTGTCAGTCATGATCTGGACGCTGTAACGAAGCATGCCAAGAGGGTGCTGAGGGTTGATCATAGCGTTGTGGAGATGTAGATGTGTATAGGTTTGGTTATGACAGGTTCTTCTTGACATTTTCTTTACCCTTTATCTTGTTGCGCAAGGTTCTTGCCTAAAAATGATTAATTTTTTTTGCATTGTCTTCTAAAAGGGTTAACTTTGCGGATTGTTACGAATACAAACACATTTATTATTATATTTTTTAGTTAAATGAAACAGTTCAAGTTAGTGGACAATGTCCTCGGATGGATCACCTTCCTTGTGGCAGCCTTCGTTTATTGCTCTACCATAGAGCCGACGGCGAGCTTTTGGGATTGTCCGGAATTTATCACTACTGGTTATAAACTTGAGGTAGGTCACCCGCCAGGCGCACCTTTCTTCATGCTCACCGCCAATCTGTTCTCACATTTTGCAAGTGATCCCTCTCAGGTGGCAAAGATGGTGAACACGATGAGTGCGTTGCTCAGCGCAACGACAATCTTGTTCCTCTTCTGGAGTATCACACATCTCACCCGCAGGTTGATAATGAAAGATTGGTCGTGCCTCACCACCCCTAAGCTTATCGCTATCGAGGCATCAGGTCTTGTGGGCGCTCTCATCTATACGTTTAGCGACACGTTCTGGTTCTCTGCCGTAGAGGGAGAGGTATATGCTTACTCGTCTGCTTTTACAGCCATCGTGTTTTGGCTTATCCTCAAGTGGGAAGACAAAGCCGATGAAGCACATTCAGACCGCTGGCTGGTCCTCATTGCTTATATGACCGGACTGTCTATCGGCGTTCACCTGCTTAACCTGTTGTGCATTCCTGCCATTGTGCTTGTCTACTGCTACCGCCGCTTCCCGAACATAGAACTTAAGGGCTCGCTTATAGCTCTTGTTGTTTCCTTCGTTATCGTGGCAGCTGTGCTTTACGGTGTGGTTCCAGGCATCATAACCGTTGGCGGTTGGTTCGAGCTGTTCTTTGTCAACACCTTGGGCTGTCCGTTCAACACAGGCGAGGTCGTTTACATCTTCCTCCTTGTGGCAACAGTTATCTGGGCTATCTATGAGACATATACCGACCGTAGCCTAAAGCGCCAGAACCTTGCTTTCGTCCTGTCTGTAGGCATGCTTGGCATCCCGTTCTATGGCTTCGGCTGGTCAGCTGTTGTCATTGGCGTCGTGGTGTTGGTGGCCCTATGGTTCGTCTTGGGTTACCGCAAGCGTGTGGAGAAGAAGCTTGTGCCTGTTATCACAGCACGCGTCAAGAACACAGCCCTGCTTTGCATGCTGATGCTCATGATCGGCTATTCAAGCTACGCTGTCATCGTCATTCGTTCTACAGCCAACCCTCCAATGGACCAAAACTCGCCAGAGGACATCTTCACGCTCGGCTCTTATCTTAGCCGTGACCAATATGGTGACCGTCCTCTTGCTTATGGACAGGCCTATACCTCACAGGTGGCTTTCGATGTGGAAGGCAACATGTGCATACCAAAGCGCACAAAGGGTGCTCCTGTGTATCAGCGCAAGGAGAAGGCTTCAAAAGAAGAAAAAGACTCTTACTTTGTTGTTACCACAAAGGACAAGATGGTATATGCCCAGAACATGGTGTTCCCACGCATGTACAGTTCTGACCACGCACAGGCTTATGAGAGCTGGTTGGGTGGCGTGACAGGTACTGAGGTGCCTTATGACCGTTGCGGTGAGTCTGTAATGGTCAAGATGCCATCACAATGGGACAACATACGCTTCTTCCTCTCTTACCAATGCAACTTTATGTATTGGCGCTACTTTATGTGGAATTTCTGTGGCCGACAGAACGACATCCAAGGCAATGGAGAGGCAGAGCACGGCAACTGGATTACAGGCATCTCGTTCATTGATAACCTGATGTATGGAGACCAGAGCAAGTTGCCCGATGACCTTAAGAACAACAAGGGACACAACGTGTTCTATGGCTTGCCTCTGCTTCTCGGACTTATAGGCCTGTTCTGGCAGGCATGGCGAGGCCGTCGTGGCATACGTCAGTTCTGGGTTGTGTTCTTCCTGTTCTTTATGACAGGTCTGGCCATCGTTATCTACCTTAACCAGACACCTATGCAGCCTCGTGAGCGCGACTATGCTTATGCCGGTTCGTTCTACGCTTTCGCAATATGGTGTGGTATGGGTGTGGCAGCACTTTACGACATTATTGCCCGTAAGATGAAGGGCGTTAACCCAACAGCCATTGCTGCTGTTGTTGCTCTGCTCTGTGTGCTTGTGCCTATACAGATGGCTTCGCAGACATGGGATGACCATGACCGTAGCGGTCGTTACACCTGTCGCGATTTCGGTCAGAACTATCTCATGACGCTGCAAGACAAGGGCAACCCGATTATCTTTACCAATGGTGACAACGATACCTTCCCCCTTTGGTATAACC
>UQTI01000066.1 GCA_900543975.1 uncultured Prevotella sp.
CCCGCGACCCCAACCTTGGCAAGGTTGTGCTCTACCAACTGAGCTATTTCCGCAAGATTTCTTATTTCTAAGAAGCATCTCTCTCGATTGCGGTTGCAAAGGTAGCACATTTTTCTGAACCCACAAACTTTTTCGATGTTTTTTTTCATTTTTTCTTCAAAAAAGTTGATTTTTCTTGAAAAAGAGGGTCAAAACGGGGCTTTTGACCCTCTTTTCCGCCCTTTTTGAAGAGTTTTCATCGAAAACGGCGTTCGTCTTGCTTCAAAGACCTCAATCCATGCGCGACAGATAATCGTCGGGTGTGAAGCGTCGCAACACCTCCAGTTGGTCTGTTCCCTCATGAACCATGGCTATGGCGGGGTGTGAAATGCCATTAAAGGTGTTCGTCTTGACGGTGGTGTAATGGATCATATCTTCAAAAATGACGTTCTCGCCTATCTGCAACTCATGATCGAAGCGCCATGAGCCCATAAAATCGCCGGAAAGACAACTGTTGCCGCCGAGCCTATATATATAATAAGGTGGGAGGGAAGAATTTTCCGCATCAGAAGAAACAGCTCCCGACACATCCTCCACCGTCTCTGCCCCACGCACAGCTGGCATGTAGGGCATCTCAAGGCAGTCGGGCATGTGGCAAGTGAAGCTCACGTTAAGGATGGCGGTGCGTATGCCGCGGTTCTCAACAATGTCTACCACCTGCGACACCAGAGGTCCCGTCTGCCAACCGAAGGCGCTGCCAGGCTCAAGCACCACCTTAAGCCACGGGTAGCGGCGGCGGAACCCTTGCAACAGGTTGACGAGACGCTCCACGTCATAGTCGGCGCGGGTCATGAGGTGACCGCCGCCAAAGTTTATCCACTTCAGCTGAGGGAACCACTTCGCAAACTTTTCCTCTATATGTGCGAGTGTGCGCTCAAACACATCAGATCCGCTCTCGCAATGGCAATGGCAGTGGAAGCCGTCGATATCCTCGGGCAACTGTTCTGGCAACTGATCGGCGGTGACGCCAAAGCGCGTGCCGGGAGCACAGGGGTTATACAGGTCGGTGCCGACCTCCGAATATTCTGGATTCACACGCAGACCCATACTCACCGCTGCGTTCTCCTCCTTCACGCGGTTGTGCAGACGGCCATACTGAGACAGCGAGTTAAACGTCAGATGACTGGAGCAGCGTGCTATCTCACCGATCTCGTCGTCGGTATAGGCTGGCGAGTAAGTGTGGGCAGGGCGTCCAAACTTATGATACGCCATGAGCGCTTCAGACAACGAGCTGGCCGTCGTGCTGTTTATATACTCGCGAAAGATGGGGAACGTCTTCCACATGGCGAACGCCTTGAAGGCAAGAATTATCTCCACGCCAGCACGGTCGGCCACGCTCTTTATAAGGGCGAGGTTACGGCGCAGACGCTTCTCTTCAAGCACATACATGGGTGTGCTTATTTGGGCAAAGGTGTCGGTGTTTACTTTCATAAATGCAAAATTAGGGAAAAAATCCGAGCACTTTCAATATTTTTATATAATTTTGCAATTCAATACTGCTGAATTTCAGTTAACAAGCAAAGCAACAAGAAAAACAAATATGGCAAGAAAAAAGAAACCGCTACCCATACTGGAGAACATCACAATAGAAGACATTGCCGCCGAAGGCAAATCGCTCGCAAGGGTGAACGACATGGTGGTGTTCGTGCCCTTCGCCGTGCCCGGCGACGTGGTGGACCTGCAGGTGCGCAAGAAAAAACACCATTACTGCGAGGCAGAGGTTATACGTTTTATAAAAAAGAGCGAGAAGCGCACAGAGCCGATGTGTCAACATTTTGGCGTGTGCGGAGGCTGCAAGTGGCAGAACCTGCCTTACGAGGAGCAGCTCAAAGCCAAGCAGAAGCAGGTGCATGACCAGCTCACACGCATAGGCAAGGTTGAGCTGCCCGAGTTCAGACCCATCATGGGCAGCGTGAAGACTCGCGAGTATCGTAACAAGCTCGAGTTTGGTTGCTGCAACAAGCGCTGGCTCACACGCGAGGAGGTGGCGGCAGGAACGGTCTACGACAACATGAACGGCATTGGCTTCCACATCACAGGGGCTTTCGACAAGATTCTGCCGATAGAGAAATGTTGGCTCATGGACGACCTCCACAACCGCATACGCAACTCCATACGCGACTATGCCTTCAACACCGGCATGACCTTCTTCGACCTGCGCCAGCAGCACGGTCTGCTTCGCGACATCATGATCCGCAACTCGAACACGGGCGAGTGGATGGTGCTCGTGCAGTTCCACTATGACGAGGATGGCGACCACGAACGCGCCTTGGGTCTCATGCAGCACATCGCCGACGAGTTTCCAGAGATCACATCGCTGCTCTATGTCGACAACCAGAAATGCAACGACACGTTCGGCGACCTCGACCTCACCGTGTTCAAGGGCAACGACCACATCTTTGAAACGATGGAGGGCCTGCGCTTCAAGGTGGGACCGAAGAGCTTCTACCAGACAAACACCGACCAGGCTTACCACCTCTACAGCGTGGCCCGCGAGTTTGCACAGCTCACAGGCAACGAGATGGTCTACGACCTCTACACGGGAACAGGCACCATTGCCAACTTCGTGGCTCGCAACGCGCGTCAGGTGGTGGGCATAGAGTATGTGCCTGAGGCTATTGAGGACGCGAAGGTAAACTCTGACATCAACGGCATAGGAAACACGAAGTTCTATGCTGGCGACATGAAGGACATCCTCACCGACGAGTTCATTGCTGAGCATGGACAGCCCGACGTGATCATAACAGACCCGCCACGCGCAGGCATGCACCCCGACGTGGTAGACACCATTCTTCGCGCCTACCCAGACCGCATAGTGTATGTTAGCTGTAACCCTGCTACCCAGGCACGCGACCTGCAACTCATGGACGAGAAATATAAGGTGGCTGCCGTGCAACCTGTCGACATGTTCCCTCACACTCCGCATGTGGAGAACGTGGTGCTGCTTGTTAAAAGAGTGAAGAGTGAAGAGTGAAGAATTCTATAGCTTTGCTCTTAAGATAAAAGAGAAAATAATAAAAAAAATGAAACTTATAAACAAGGCGCTGGCAGCAACCATTATGCTTGCCGGCGCAGCTCCGAGCCTATGGGCTCAAAAAAGCGAACCGCAGGTAAAGGTCGTTAACGACATCAAGTTTAGCGGCTACGTCATGACCCAATACCAGTATTCGGACCAGAAGGATGCCAAGAGCAACTCGTTCAACCTCCGCATGGTGCGTATGGCTCTCGAAGGACGCTTCTTCAACGATTTCTACTGGAAGGCACAGGTGCAGCTCAACGGCAACACCTCAACCTTGGGCAGCTCACCGCGACTGGTCGACGCCTTCGCCGAATGGCAGAAATATAAGGAGGCACGCATCAAGATCGGACAGTTCAAACGCCCGTTCTCGTTCGAGAACCCCATGCACCCCATCGACCAGGGATTCATGAGCTATGCTCAGAACATCACGAAACTCGCAGGCTTCAGTGACCGCGTGGGCGAGCAGGCAAGCAACGGACGCGACATCGGCGTGCAGCTGCAGGGTGACCTTCTGCCTAACGCCAACGGCCGTCGCGTGCTCCACTATCAGGTGGGCGTGTTCAACGGCCAGGGCATCAACATGAAAGATGTGGACAACCGCAAGGATGTCATCGGCGGCATCTGGCTCATGCCCGTAAGCGGCATGCGTATCGGCGCATTCGGATGGACTGGCTCTTATGCCCGCACAGGCACATGGACAGAAAACGGAGAGACCGTGAGCGGCACACGCACCGTGAGCCGTAACCGCTACGCCATCAGTGGCGAGTATGTAAAGGACGACTGGACCTTCCGCTCCGAGTATATCCACAGCCAGGGCTACGGCTTCAGCACCACATACCAGAAAGACGGTCAGCAGAAAGACTGCACCATCAACACTGGCGCTGGCGACAAGGCCGACGGTCTCTATGCTCTCCTCATCGCTCCTGTGAAGAAGAACAAAGTTCACCTCAAAGCCCGCTACGACATGTATCGCCCCAAGGCAGAATGGAGCACCGCCAAGACTCAGTATGAGATCGGCGCCGACTATTGTCTTGGCAAGAACATCAAGCTCAACGCAGAGTATGTGTTCGTTAACGACCGCAAACTGGCAAAATCGAACTACAACATGCTAGATTTCCAGGTCGACGTGCGCTTCTAAACAAGCGCAACATAACATGTGATCCGTAAAAAGCCACAATCTCTCTCAATAGGATGGAACTGTGCGGCTCCGCCCTATTAATTACTTATTAACAAAAAAAATACGAACATGGAATATTCAGAAAACAACAATAGTTCACAATCGCACAATACCTCAAACCACAGCCATCACTACCGTAGCAGTAACAGATTTCAGCGTTTCCTGCATCGCAGCGATGAACATCTTGACGACGGCGAAGCATTCAAACGCTCAGCCATGAGCGCACGACGCCGTCGCAAACTGATAGCCAACATCGTGTTCACGCTGATGTGTGTCATGGCTGTTTGCATCATCGCCTTCTTGCTTTGGGCAATGATGAACGGAGAATAACAAGTTTATTGCAAAGATTAAAGAAAAAAGGGAAAAAAGATAGAGACAATAGAGACATTTTTTAATTTGAATTTTTTGTTTGATTTTTCAAAATCTCAACAAGTTAAAAAATTGTCCCTATTGTCTCTATTGTCTTTAAAAAAACGCAAGCAAGGTCCGTCCCTATTGCCTCTATTGTCTTAAAAAAACGCAAGCGAGGTCCGTCCCTATTTGTCTCTATTGTCTTTTAAAACCAACGCAAAGGAGCATGGTTAAGACATTCTATTGTCTTTAAGAAGCAGCAACCCTTTAGAAGTTCATAGACAAGCCGAACGAAAGGTAGTCGCGGAACATCCAATAGCCATGATGGTCATCGCGCTCACGCGAGTCGTCGAAGCGTGAATAGAACTCAAGATGGGTGGCGAGATACTTGTTGAAGCGGAAGTCGAACTTGTTAAGGATCTGCGCCTCTGCACGGCTGTAGGTGGTGTAGAAATACGACTCCACGCGCCATGTGAGGTTCTTGATGAACGCGATGTTGAAGTTGAGGTCCACACGCGAACCGTAGTCTTGCAGCGAGTGCTTGCCAGCCTTTATGCCATAACCGCCTGCGAGATCAGCGCGGTCGCAATAGCGATAGTTGTAGGCGAACGTACCGATGTTAAGGTCTCCAACGACCTTCTTTTTAAACAGATTGAAGTTGGAGCGCATACCAAGCGACACGTTGAGGATTAACGGCGAACCAAAGTCGGTCTTCACATGCGATGAATTGTTGTCGAAGATACGGAGGAGCTGTGTGCGGGCATCGACCTGTAGCGAGTAAGACCACGACTTGACAGCTCTCAGGTTGAGGTTGCCCCGATAGTGCAGGTCACTTGTGTTTGTCCTCACGCTGTGCACGGTGTCGGTCTTCGAACTGTTAAAGCCTAACGTTGCCTCCAGCATGTTCTCGAAGAAGATGCGCTTCTTGTTGTCATACATGGCATAGAGCTTCAGATATTCGCGCGTGGTATAGTTGTTCTCGCCACGACCGGGCCAGTTGCCCGAGAAATAGTTCTGCGCCAGGTCCACAGCAAACTGTCCTTTGAAGGTCCAGAAGTTGGGCTTTAGAAGCACAATGTCGGTCATGTCGATATCAATATCCTCTGCCTTAGGCTTCGTTTTGTCCACCAGCTCCGTAGAAGGCCCCACCTCCGAAGGCTTTGAGTTGAGTATTGGTCCCGCAGCATCTACCTGCGTCTGCGTGCTGTGCACGAGGTCGGGGCGTCGCATATAGACGCTGAGCAACACATCGTCAACATCGCGGCCGATGGTGTCGGAAGAAAGCGAGAACCGGTCGCGCGACACATCATGATAGAACGTCATGGGCACGAACAACCGATAATATTTGTTCTCATGTTTAACCCCCATGCGCAACGAGTCGGCAAGCGTCTGCAGAGAGTCAAGGCGCTGTCGGCACACATCAAGCGAGTCGACATAAGAGCGCACAAGGGCAGGCACGGTGCCACGATTGTGTGTCACGTTGCGCCCACGGCGTTTCTGCGCAGATGCAGAAAGCGCAGCAAGGGTCAAAAGAAGAAACAAAAGGAGGTATCTATGTTTCATAATGCAATCTTTTTCGGGTAAAACACTTACAATTTATCATAACCGCCCACATCCTTGACAACATCTGTAGGCACACAGCTGCAAAGGTAAGAATAAAATCTGAAAGTTGCTTGTTTGTTCGACAAAAATATGCTAACTTTGCACCTTGTATTATTGGTTTTAATTAATTTTTATCACCGTGGCTGAAACAAAATATATCTTCGTCACAGGCGGCGTAGTGTCTTCATTAGGAAAAGGCATCATCTCGTCGTCTATCGGTAAGCTCTTGCAAGCAAGAGGCTACAACATCACCATCCAGAAGTTTGACCCGTACATCAACATCGATCCGGGAACACTCAATCCATACGAGCACGGCGAGTGCTATGTCACCGTCGACGGTATGGAGACCGACCTCGACCTCGGCCACTACGAACGCTTCACAGGCATACAGACGACCAAGGCCAACTCGCTCACCACAGGACGCATCTACAAGGCGGTCATTGACAAAGAGCGGCACGGCGACTACTTGGGCAAGACCATACAGGTGGTGCCACACATCACCGACGAGATAAAGCGCAACGTCAAGTTGCTTGGAAAGAAATATCATTACGATTTCGTCATCACCGAGATTGGCGGAACCATCGGCGACATAGAGAGCGCACCGTTCATGGAGGCCATACGTCAGCTCAAATGGGAGCTGGGAAAGAACGCCATCAACGTTCACCTCACCTATGTGCCCTACCTCCGCGCTGCGGGTGAGCTTAAGACCAAGCCCACACAACACTCGGTGAAGGAGCTGCAGAGCGTCGGCATACAGCCCGACGTCCTCATCCTGCGCACAGAGAAGCACCTGGAGCAAAACATCCTGAAGAAGGTGGCAAGCTTCTGTAACGTGGATCTCGACTGTGTGATCCAGAGCGAGGACCTGCCCAGCATCTACGAGGTGCCGGTGAACATGCAGAAGCAAGGCCTCGACACCGCCATCCTGCGCAAGATGGGCGAGCCCATCGGCGAGACACCTACGCTCGGACCGTGGCGCGAGTTTCTCGACCGTCGAAACAAGGCAACGGAGACGGTCAACATCGCGCTTGTGGGCAAGTATGACCTTCAGGATGCCTACAAGTCTATTCGCGAGAGCTTGTCACATGCCGGCACCTACAACGACCATAAGGTGAACATTACGTTCGTCAACTCGGAGCATCTCACCGACGACAACGTGGCAGAGAAGCTGGCAGGACAGGACGGCGTGGTCATCTGCCCTGGCTTCGGACAGCGAGGAATAGAGGGTAAGATTGTGGCTGCCCACTACACCCGCACACACGACATCCCGACCTTCGGCATCTGCCTCGGCATGCAGATGATTGTCATCGAGTTTGCCCGTAACGTCTTGGGATACGCCGATGCCAACAGCCGCGAGATGGACGAGAAGACACCACACAACGTTATCGACATCATGGAGGAGCAGAAGAACATCACCAACATGGGTGGAACCATGCGTCTCGGCGCCTACGAGTGTGTGCTGAAGCAGGGTTCGCGCGTGTTCAACATCTATAAGAAGGAGCACATACAGGAGCGTCACCGCCACCGCTATGAGTTCAACAACGACTTCCAGAAGGAGTTTGAGAAGGCCGGCATGATGTGCGTGGGACGCAACCCCGAGAGCGACCTCGTGGAGATTGTGGAGATTCCGGGACTCAAGTGGTACATAGGCACACAGTTCCATCCCGAATACCAGAGCACCGTGCTGCACCCCCACCCCCTGTTTGTCGACTTCGTGAAGACGGCTATAGAGAACAAGAAGAAATAAAAACTCAAACAACAATAAGAAAGAAAAAGAAAAACCGTGGACAAAAACAACATCATCGGCTTTGTGCTCATCGCTGCCGTGCTGATAGGCTTCAGCATCTGGTCTCAGCCATCGGCTGAACAGAAGGCAGAGGCGGCAAGACAAGATTCTATTGCCGCCGTGACACAACAGAAAGCCATTGAGGCACAGAAAGTTGCCGCAGAGAAGAAGGCCGCAGAGGCCAAGGCTGCAGTGGAGGCCGACTCCACTGCTCTCTTCCATAAAGCGCTGCAGGGTACCGACTCGGCAGTGGTGCTGAAGAACAGTAAGGTAGAGCTGACCATCGGAACGAAGGGTGCAACAGTGGAGAAAGCTGTCATCAAAAACTTCACCGACCGCGAGGGCAACGCCAACGTGACGCTGTTCGACAAAAAAGACCAGAGCCTTAAGTTTATGCTCGCTGCAAAGGAGACAAACATCAACAGCGACGACCTCTACTTCCAGGCTACAGAGACAACCGACTCTACCGCCACCTTCACAGCTGTGGCTGGCGAGGGCAAGACCATCACCGTCAAGTATGTGCTCGGCAAAGACTATATGCTGCACATGCAGCTGCAGGCCAACGGCTTGCAGGGTCTGTTCGCTCCCAACACCAACACCATGGACATAGCATGGGAGGACCGTTGCCGTCAGCAGGAGAAGGGCTTCACCTTCGAGAACCGTTACACAACGCTCACCTATCACCTGAGCGACGGCGGTGCCAAGAACCTTAGCGAGACGGGTGATGACGACAAGACCATCGACGAGAAGACCGACTGGGTGGCTTTCAAGAACCAGTTCTTCTCGGCTGTGATGATTGCCAAGAACGATTTTGAGGCTAACGCACAATTCAAGAGCAAACCCCAGGAGAAGGGTTCCGGCTACCTCAAGCATTATAACGCAAACCTGAAGTCGTTCTTCGACCCTTCAGGCAAGACACCGTCAGAGTTTGACTTCTACTTCGGCCCCAACGACTTCCGTCTGTTGCAGAGCGTGGAGAAGGAGTGTGCCTTTGGCAAGGATCTGGAGATGCAGCGCCTCGTCTACCTCGGCTGGCCGCTCTTCCGCATCATCAACCGTTGGTTCACGCTCTATGTGTTCGACTTCCTCACAGGTCTGAACATCAACATGGGCATCGTGCTCATTCTCATTACCTTGCTTCTGAAGCTCATCACCTATCCGTTGGTAAAGAAGAGCTACATGAGCTCGGCAAAGATGCGTGTGCTCAAACCGAAACTGGAGGAGGCCACCAAGCATCTCAACAAGCCAGAGGACCAGATGCAGAAGCAGCAGGCCATGATGGCAGAATATTCAAAGTATGGCGTCAGCCCCCTCTCTGGCTGTCTCCCCATGCTCATACAGATGCCTATCTGGATCGCCATGTTCAACTTCGTGCCTAACGCCATACAGCTGCGCGGCGAGAGCTTCCTCTGGATCCATGACCTCTCGACCTATGACCCCATCTTCGAGTGGAACCACAACATCTGGCTGCTGGGCGACCACCTGTCGCTCACCTGCGTGCTGTTCTGCGTGTCGCAGCTTCTCTACTCTTGGATGACCATGCGTCAGCAGCGCGACCAGATGGTAGGACAGCAGGCTGAGCAGATGAAGATGATGCAGTGGATGATGTTCCTCATGCCGCTCATGTTCTTCTTCATGTTCAACGACTACTCGGCAGGTCTTAACTTCTACTATTTCGTCAGCCTCTTCTTCAGCGCCGCCATCATGTGGGCACTGCGTAAGACAACCAACGACGAGAAGCTACTCGCCATTCTTGAGGCACGCTACGAGGAGAACAAGAACAAACCGCAGAAGCTCAGCGGCCTGGCAGCACGTCTGCAAGCAATGCAGGAGCAGCAGAAAGAACTGCAGCGCCAGCGTGAAGAGCTACAACGTAAAAAGAATATGCTTGGCAAGTAGGCAAGCAGACCATTGACGGGCAGACAGGGAGATATGCGTATCTTTATGTAACGGGAAACCTCGTGAGCATATCTCCTCGTCTGCTCGTCTTTTGTCTATCCACCTGTCTACCTAAAAAAAACAACAACATCATGTTTAAGACCCTATCTTTAGCCGCTGCTGCCATAATGGGCTGCGCCGGCGCTAACGCACAAACAATGATTGGAAAGACAACAGACCTCACCGGACTGACCACCAACGACCGCATGACACCAGAGGCGCTCTGGGCCATGGGACGCATAGGTGGTGCCGCCGCTTCGCCCGATGGCAAGACGGTGGCCTATCAGGTGGGCTACTACAGTGTGAAACAGAACAAGAGCCACCAGATGCTCTACACGCAGACAGCCGACGGCAAGCAACAGACCGTGCTCACCACATCGGCAAAGAGCGAGACAGACCCCGCGTGGATCGAGGGCGGCAAGCGCATTGCCTTCCTCACAGACGGACAGCTCTGGTCTATGGCTCCCGACGGCACCGACCGCCGACAGCTCACAAAGAGCGACATCGACATCGAGGGTTTCAAGTTCTCACCCGACGGCAAGAAGGTCATCCTCATCAAGTCGTTGCCTTATCACGAGAGCATAAAGAAGAACCCCGAGGACCTGCCTTTGGCAACAGGACGTCTGGTTACAGACCTCAACTACCGCCACTGGGATCATTATGTGGAGAGCATACCCCACCCCTTCGTGGCTAACGTCACAGAACAGGGTGTTGACGAAGGCGTAGACATGCTTAAGGACGAGCCTTACGAGTGTCCAATGGCACCGTTCGGAGGAGTGGAGCAGCTCAACTGGAGCCCCGACTCTAAATTTGTCGCTTACACCTGCCGCAAAAAGACAGGTGTAAACTATGCCGTGTCTACCGACTCTGACATCTACCTCTACGACATCGCCACGGGCAACACACGCAACCTGTGCAAGCCCGCCAACTATAAGCCCGTCGACTTTGATCCGACAAAGACAATGAAGACACAGGCTATCAACCACCAGAAGGAGGACCTGAACATGGGCTACGACGTGAACCCGAAGTTCTCGCCCGACGGACGCTACATTGCGTGGCAGAGCATGGCTCGCGACGGCTACGAGAGCGACCGTAACCGCCTGTGCGTATATACGCTCGCCGATGGCACAAAAAACTATGTGACCGAGACGTTCGACTCAAACGTTGACGATTTCTGCTGGGCCAACGACTCGCGTACCTTATATTTTATAGGTGTGTGGCACGCCTGCGAGAACCTCTACCAGACAAACCTGAGAGGTGAGGTGAAGCAGCTTACCGACGACTGGGCCGACTTCGGTTCTGTGCAGCTCCTCAACAACGGCAACAAGCTGCTGGCATCTCGCCATAGCTTCCAGCAAGGCGACGAGCTGTATGTGGTAACTCCCGGCAAGGATGCAAAGAAGACAAAGGTGCAGCAGCTGACCTTCGAGAACAAGCTGTTCTATGACAAGCTCGCCTTCGGCAAGGTGCAGGAGCGCTGGGTGAAGACAACCGACGGCAAGGAGATGCAGTATTGGGTGATCCTGCCGCCCCACTTCGACGAGAATAAGAAATATCCCACACTGCTGTTCTGCGAGGGTGGCCCGCAAAGCCCTGTGAGCCAGTTCTGGAGCTACCGTTGGAACATGCAGATCATGGCGGCAAACGACTATGTGGTGATTGCACCTAACCGTCGCGGACTGCCTGGCTTCGGCTCTGAGTGGAACGAGCAGGTCAGCGGCAACTGGACCGGCCAGTGCATGGACGATTATCTCACAGCCATCGACGATGCCGCCAACAACCTGCCGTTCGTTGACAAGGACAAGCTGGGATGTGTGGGCGCAAGCTTCGGAGGCTTCTCTGTCTACTATCTCGCCGGCCATCACAACAAGCGCTTCAAGGCGTTCATCGCCCACGACGGTGCCTTCAACCTTGAGTCGATGTACACCGATACGGAGGAGGCTTGGTTCTCTAACTGGGAGTATGAGGATGCCTACTGGAACCGCGACCAGACAAACAACGCCAAGCGCACATATGAGAACTCGCCTCACCGCTTCGTCGACAAGTGGGACACGCCCATCCTCTGCATACACGGCGAGAAAGACTACCGCATAAACGCCAACCAGGGCTTCGGAGCATTCAACGCCGCACGCATGCGTGGCATACCCGCCGAGCTCCTCATCTTCCCCGATGAGAACCACTGGGTGCTGAAACCTCAGAACGGCGTTCTTTGGCAGCGCACGTTCTTTGGATGGTTGGACCGCTGGCTTAAGTAATTTATTATTTATTAGTTATTATTTGGCGGATTATGCACGGAGCAGGCATATTACTAAACGACAAAGCCATGGCTTTTGCTGTAAGGATTGTCAATCTTTACAAGTGGTTGCGCGATGATAAAAGGGAACATGTGCTTAGCAAGCAACTTCTGCGCTCTGGCACAAGCATCGGAGCCAACATCGCAGAATCGAGAGCAGCAATAAGCCGAGCCGACTTCGTTTCGAAACTATACATAGCCGCAAAAGAATGCAGAGAAACCCAATACTGGATAGAACTCTTATACAAGACAGAATACTTGAACGAAAAGCAATACCTGTCTATAAAAGAAGATTCAGAAGAAATCGGAAAAATCCTCTCATCAATAACCAAAAAGATGAAGCCAAATAATAACCAATAAATAATAAATAATAAGTAATAAGTAACAAATAATAAATAATAAGTAATAAGTAACAAGTAATAAATAATAAGTAACAAATAATAAAATGAAACAGACACTACGTGACTCAGCAGCCCTTCGTTGGTCTGCACTTCTACTTCTGGCACTCGCGATGTTCTGTGCCTACATCTTCATGGACATCCTGTCGCCAATCAAAGACCTCATGCAGTCGCAGCGCGGCTGGGACTCTGATGCTTTCGGCACAATGCAGGGATCAGAGACGTTCCTTAACGTGTTCGTGTTCTTCCTTATCTTTGCGGGAATCATTCTCGACAAGATGGGAGTGCGTTTCACAGCTCTGCTCTCAGGAGCCGTTATGCTTGTTGGTGCCTGCATCAAATGGTACGCCATCAGCGACAGCTTCATCGGCAGCAGCGCTCAGACATGGTTCACAGAGAACCTTAACCACATACCCGTGTTCGAGCAGCTGGGCGTGTCGCCTTTCTATGAGGGCATGCCTGCATCGGCAAAGCTCGCAGCCCTGGGCTTCATGATCTTCGGCTGTGGCGCTGAGATGGGCGGCATCACCGTGTCGCGAGGCATCGTGAAATGGTTCAAAGGCCGCGAGATGGCGCTCGCCATGGGATCGGAGATGGCGCTCGCCCGTCTTGGCGTGGCCACATGTATGATCTTCTCACCCTTCTTCGCCAAGCTCGGAGGCGAGGTGAGCGTGTCGCGCTCAGTAGCTTTCGGCGTGGTGCTCCTCTGCATCGCTCTCATCATGCTCGTGGTCTACTTCTTCATGGACAAGAAGCTGGACGAGCAGACAGGTGAGGCTGAAGAGAAAGATGACCCGTTCAAGATCAGCGACCTCGGACAGATCCTCACATCAAGCGGCTTCTGGCTTGTGTCGCTGCTCTGCGTGCTCTACTATTCTGCCATCTTCCCCTTCCAGAAGTATGCCGTAAACATGTTGCAGTGTAACCTCACGTTCACAGAGGTGCCCGCCGACTCGTTCTGGGCTTCTCCATCGGTGACCATCGTGCAGTATGCCATCATGCTCGTTGTGGCTGCAACAGCCTTCATGTTCAATTTCATGAACAACAAGGCAGCCAAACACTCCATGCTCGTTGTTTCTATCGTGGCACTCGTGACCTACTGCTACATGGGCTACATGCGTCAGTCGGCAGAGTCGATCTTTGCCGTGTTCCCGCTCCTCGCCGTAGGCATCACACCTGTGCTCGGCAACTATGTGGACCACAAGGGCAAGGCAGCATCCATGCTCGTGCTTGGTTCGCTCCTGCTCATCGCTTGTCACCTCACCTTCGCCTTCGTGCTTCCTGCCTTCAAGGGCAACGAGGTAGGTGGCGTGGTCATTGCTTACATGACCATCCTGGTGCTCGGTGCCTCGTTCTCTCTCGTGCCCGCATCGCTCTGGCCCAGTGTGCCTAAGCTCGTCGACGCAAAGGTTATCGGCTCGGCCTATGCTCTCATCTTCTGGATTCAGAACATAGGCCTCTGGCTCTTCCCGCTGCTCATCGGCAAGGTGCTCACAGCAACCAACGAGGGTGTGACCGACCCCACACAGCTCAACTACACCGCTCCCCTCGTCATGCTTGCTTGCCTCGGCGTTGCCGCCCTCGTCATCGGCCTCTTCCTCAAGGTTGTAGACAAGAAGAAAGGCCTCGGACTTGAAGAGCCAAACATCAAGGAGTAAGGAAACCAAGGGTTATTTCCATAACCAAGGTCTATTCCTATAACCAAGGTTTATCCGCTAAAACATCACTGCCCGCCCGCAATATAAAAGATTGCAGGCGGGCAGTTTTTTAAACGCAAATATTCGTTTAATTCAAGTTATTCGTGTTCAACCAATAAACCACATATTTGAGTTTTTTTGAACACGAGATTCGCCGTAGGCCCACTGACCGAAGGGAAGTAATAATCCGAATAACCCGAAAAATTTTGCTGTCGCAAGTTTTGTATAAAAGATTCGTTTTATTCGTGCGATTCGTGTTCAAAAACCAGTGAGCGCACCGCTGCGAACAAGATCCGTGAATGTCATTCATTATTCGTGTTCAAAAAAATATTTATTCGCTGTAGGCCCACGGTCCAAGCCCTCATTTTGTTGAGAAAAAATAATATTCTTTTCTAATTTCACCACAATGCCACTTTTCCTGCGACTCCCAAATCAATAGTTGCAGTTACCACGCCAAGAGCCTTGAACACTCTTCGCATAGTAGGTATTGTTATGCTATAACCTCTTTCCAGGCGAGAGATCTGTGCTCTTTTCACACCGATACGCTCACCAAGTTGTTCTTGGGTCAGGTTTTGCTCTATGCGGGCTTTCTTGATAGCTTCTCCCAAACGGTAAGCGTGCAATGCTTCATCCACATCACTTTCAAAAGCGTCGCGTTTCGGGGTACCAACTTTTCCAAAGTGCTTGTCAAGTACATCGTCCAATGATGTAAGATTCATCTGTGCCATAATTATTTGTTATTGAAATATTCTTTTCTTATTGCTTCTGCTTTCGCAATCTCTTTGCTTGGTGTCTTTTGAGTTTTCTTGATAATGCCGTGAGTGGCAATCACCAATGTGTCTTTATCTTTATCCCAAAAGGCAAACAAGCGATAAGCAGTTTTGTTGTACAATGTACGAAATTCCCAAATCTCCGAGTTCTCCAATTTCTTGAAAAGTTCTTTGTTACGTTCTCCACCTGCAACACGTTTTATGTTGTAGTAGATTTTGTAGGAAACCGCTTCTGGTAAACTCTCAATAAAGTTTTGTGCCTCGTCAGTCAAGACAAGTCGGAAGATATTTTGCACCATACATTTTCAATTTAGTGCAAAGATAGGCATTTGTTTCACAAACAAGAAACATTTTGCGTTTAAATGTATCTTAAAGCCCAATTTTAACATTTTGAAAGCAAATAATTTCATATAAAGAACTTACAATGAGTAAATTGGAGTTAAGAGAATATCTAATGAAAATAAGATCGAAAAAAGTATCAGCAGGTTTTAGTGTATTTGGTCAATAGTGTCCGGAATTATTAAAAAACAAAAACCTATGAAACGCTTATTTTTTGTAATGTGTGCATTTGCATTTGTTTCCCAAGCTCAGGTAAGAAAATTTCATTATGTTGACGGAAGCTATTGGGTAAAGGTCGACATCGTGCTTCGCAAGTACCATGTTTACGCTTCGCAAGTGCCATGTTTAGGCTTCATGAATGCCATGTTTACAATATTCAAATGATGATGTTTTGACTTTGCAAA
>UQTI01000067.1 GCA_900543975.1 uncultured Prevotella sp.
GGATGAAACATGCAACGATGATCCAAATTGCATCTCTAACTCCCTGGAATCCCGATTTCTTCTTGGGATTCGCTTTAGCTTGTGTAGTTGCCATAATTTTTTAGAATTTTAAAAAGTTATTATTGGTTAATAATATATTTTTCCGTTGTTAGTGCATGTTAGGCGCTGTTATTGCCGGCTTTGCTTTCTTACTTTGTGCAAAGTTAGCAAATAAAGCCGAATAACAATCTTTTACCCCATGCTTTAACATAATTTTTATTTCAACGGGCTAAAAGCCTGTCATTTTTCTATTTTGACAGGCTTGAAGCGCGTTTCGTTTCTTATTTAAGTAGGCTAAGAGCGTTCTTTATTCTGCTCATTGCCTCTTTAATGTTGTCGTCACTTGTGGCGTAGCTCATGCGGAAGCAGTCGGGATCGCCGAAGGCATCGCCGCCCACTGTTGCAACGTGTCCTACCTCAAGCAGGTACATTGCAAAGTCGGTTGAGTTGTTGATGGTTCTCTGTCCGTCAGTCTTTCCGAAGAAACTGCTGCATTTTGGGAAGAGATAGAAGGCACCTTCTGGTTTGTTGACCTCCAGTCCGGGTATCTCTTTAGCAAGACTTACGATGAGGTCGCGACGGCGCTCAAACGCCTGACGCATGGTCTCTACGCAGTCTTGTGGCAGGGTGTATGCTGCCTCTGCCGCTTTCTGGCTTACCGAGCACGGTCCGCTTGTGTATTGTCCTTGCAGCTTGTTGCAGCCCTTCACAATCCACTGTGGTGCAGCGATGAAGCCTATGCGCCAGCCTGTCATGGCATAAGCTTTAGACACGCCGTTCACGATGATAGAGCGCTCCTTCATGCCTTCAAACTGTGCAATGCTTTCGTGCTTTCCTATGTAGTTGATGTGCTCGTAAATCTCATCGGCGAGCACATACATACCTTCATGTTTCTTTATAACCTCAGCCAGAGCCTCAAGCTCATCCTTTGAGTAGACGCTGCCTGTAGGGTTGCTGGGCGAGCAGAGAATGAGCATGCGTGTCTTCGGTGTGATAGCTGCTTCAAGCTGCTCGGGTGTCATCTTGAAGTTCTGCTCAAATCCGGCGTTCACGATCACTGGTGTGCCGCCAGCAAGCTTCACCATCTGCGGGTAGCTTACCCAGTAGGGTGCAGGTATGATAACCTCCTCGCCGTCGTTAACAAGAGCCATCACGGTGTTACAAACGCTCTGTTTGGCACCGTTAGACACGAGCACCTCGTCGGTGGTGTAGTCTAAGTTGTTCTCTTTTTTCAGTTTTGCCACGATAGCCTTGCGCAGGTCAACATAGCCAGGCACTGGCGAATAACGGGAGAAGTTATCGTCAATGGCTTTCTTTGCTGCCTCTTTGATGGGTTCTGGTGTGTTGAAGTCGGGCTCGCCCACACTCATGTTTATAACATCCACGCCTTGAGCCTTCATCTCATTGCTTTTCTGCGACATTGCAAGCGTCTGTGATGGGGCAAGACGATTTAGACGGTCGGATAGTTGTGCCATAATTGTACTGATTAATTTAAATTCTCTGCAAAATTAAGAAAAAAGTTCATTTCTGCGAAAAAAATGTTTATTATTTTGTCATTAAATTCTTAAATTTTACGTTTTCTTTGACAATTTGTTACAGATGTTTAATGGTCTTCTGTTTCGCTTTTTGTTCTTTCCTTAATATTTGCCTGCTCTTCGTGTCTTTCAATCTGTTCTGTTTTAGACTGATAGGCCATTATGTGAATATCGTTATTTTAAATCTAAGGAATGGAAGAAAGACATAAGACAATGCTTTAACGAGGGTTTGTTTGTGCCTGTTCGTTAAAAGCATGTCTTTTTTGTCTTCTTTTATGTCTCTTTTTTTGACAAAGAAATCAGTTTAGAATCGATATCTTTCTTCTTTACAATCTTGAAGCTCGTGTGTGCCTATACATAATAGGTGTGTTTTTCTTCTTTGCCGAGCCTGTAGTCTTGTTTATTTCAGGTGGAGCGTATGGCCCATGCGGTCGCGTTTTGTCTTGAGATAACGTTCGTTATATTTGTTTGGCGTAATCTCAATGGGCACGTTCTCCACAATCTCCAGGCCGTAAGCCTCCAGGCCCACGCGCTTCACGGGGTTGTTGGTGAGCAGGCGCATCTTATGGACGCCGAGCTTGCGCAGCATTTGTGCGCCGCAGCCATAGTCGCGCTCGTCGGGTTGGAATCCGAGATGCACGTTGGCATCTACCGTGTCGTAGCCCTCTTCCTGAAGCTTGTATGCTGCAATCTTGTTCATCAAGCCTATGCCGCGACCTTCTTGCTGCATGTATATGAGCACGCCCTTGCCTTCCTTCTCGATCATCTGCATGGCTTTGTGGAGCTGTTCGCCACAGTCGCAACGCATGCTCCCGAGGATATCGCCTGTAGCGCATGACGAGTGAACGCGCACCAGCACCTCCTCGTTAGGGGTCCATTCGCCTTTCACGAGCGCCATGTGCTCCATGCCGTTGCTCTGCTGGCGGAACGGTATAAGCTTGAAATGTCCATATTCTGTAGGCATGTCCACCTCTTCGCCCACCTCTATGATCGACTCGTTCTTCAGTCGGTAAGCAATGAGGTCCTTGATCGTTATGATGCGCATGTTCCATTCCTTGGCCATCTTTTGCAGCTCAGGCATGCGTGCCATTGTTCCGTCCTCGTTCATGATCTCCATGAGCGCTCCAGCAGGGTAGAGGCCAGCCAGACGGCAGAGGTCTACGGCTGCTTCTGTGTGTCCGCAGCGACGCAGCACGCCGTTGTCTTGAGCGTAGAGCGGGTTGATGTGTCCTGGTCTTCCGAAGGTCTGCGGTGTCGACTTTGGGTCGGCCAGAGCCTGTATTGTTGCAGCTCGGTCATGAGCAGACACGCCTGTAGAGCATCCTTCGAGCTTGTCAACGGTCACGGTGAATGGTGTTCCGAGCATTGAAGTGTTGTCGCTGACCTGGTGCGGCAGGTCCAGTTCTTCGCAGCGTGAGAGCGTGATAGGTGCGCAGAGCACGCCTCTTGCGTTCTTCAGCATGAAGTTCACCTTCTCGGGTGTGATCTTCTCGGCTGCAATGATGAGGTCGCCCTCGTTCTCGCGGTCTTCGTCGTCTACAACGATCACGAAGTGTCCATCCTTAAAATCTTTTATTGCATCTTCGATGCTACTGAGCTTGAAATCTCCCATATTGTTGTTCTTTTTTTATATTTTTATTTTAGCTAAAGGTGTTGTGGCGTTACAGCTTCAATGTAAGCTTTTCCACCTTATTATATTATAGCTGTATGAATTTCTACTTTTTTTCTTTTTTTCCAAAATTCTTTTTTTTCCAAAAAATCTTCTTTTCCAAAAAATCTTCTTTTCCCCCAAAAACTTCTTCTTAAGCTTTCGTAACGGCTTATTGCTGTTGCGTAGCGTTTATTCTTGCAATGATCTCGTCGTTGGTGTTTTTAATCACGCCGAGGTCGCGAGACAGACGCAGGCGGAAACGCCACATGCGGAAGTAGAGGAACAGTCCGAAGGGCACGATGGCTGCCGCCGCGATGTTCATCCATTTGTGGTCGAACGGTCTGGTGTGAGCCTTCACCGAGAGCACAGGGTAACAGTTGAGAAGAGCAATGAGCTTGCGGTCTTTCGTGTTGGCAAGGTCTTCAATTATCTCCTCCAGGCTGTCGTTTATCCGTTCGATCTTGTGGTCAGGCCTGTACTTGAAGAACACCTTGACCCAGTTTGGTGCCCGTTTCAGACGGTGGTGAGCCTCGTAGGTTGTGATGTCTTTCGTCATCAGTTTCAGCTGCTCCACGTCGTGCGCATATTTTGGCTCGTCAATGATAACCTCTTTGCCCAGGACGCTGCGTTTTATGCGCAGTCCGAGCAAACGCATGAAGAAGTTACGCCACACGTCAATGTTGAACACCATCGAGTCGTTGATGGCCTTATAGGTGAAGAAGGCAGCCATAGGCACGAGAACGGCAGGTGCCAGACCCTTTCCGAAGGCTATTGTCCACATTGCTCCTCGCGCCATTCGGTATCCTGTGTTGTCGAGGATATAGTAGAGAATGAACACGAGCACCGATATGAGTACAGGCAGACCCAGTCCGCCCTTTCTGATGATGGCTCCCAGAGGTGCTCCGATGAAGAAGAACACGATGCAGATGAATGCCAGCAGAAATTTGTCTATTGCGTAGATCTTGTGCAGGCGGATCAGACGGTCGCCGCTGTCGGTGAGATAACTCTTGAAGTCGAGGTCTGACGTGCGTTGCTGCACCGCCGAGCTTGCCATGTTGAGCATGCGTTGTCTGTCGCTTATGGTCATGTGTGCCATGAGCGTGTCAACGTTATATTTGTCCGACGCCGCCCGCTCAACCGCCTTCAGCGAGTCGCGTTTCGATGCGTGAGGCAACCTTAAGCTGTAGGTCATGATGTCTTGGTAGAATGCTCGTCCTATGCTGTCATAATCGCTTCTTATCGAGTCGAGGTCGTGCCTTATCTGTGCCAGACTCTTTGTGCGCGCGTCGTTAGACACCGATGAGGCATCGGCGGCACTGAAATCGCCGTCAAAGTCGAGCACAATCTTTTTCGACACGAACGTCTCGCGGCGGTAGGGCACAGCCGCGCTGCCTGCCAGCTCCTGCGATTTCATGTTCTCAAACCACTCGCCGCTCCACAGGCTCATGACGAGGTGCTTTTTCTCTGCCGTCGACTGTAGCATGCCCGAGTCGGCCAAAATTATTGCCTGGTCCTCGTAGCTTCCCGTCATTCGGTAAATCATGATGCCGTAAAGCTTGCCCGTGTTAAGGTCTTTTTTCTGCACATAGAGGTTGCAGTTGGGTATGCCGTCGTAGAAAATGCCTTCCGGGATCTCCAGTTCCGGGCTTTTCTGCTTCATGGCGAGCAGCAGCTGCATGAGGTTGCGGTTGGCAGCCGGTCCAATGGTGTTTTGGAAATAGAACGACAGGAGGCATATAGAGACAGAGATCACGATCAGCGAGCGCGATGCTTGCAGCAATGAAATGCCTGCTGCCTTGATGGCTGTCAGCTCACTGCTCTCTCCGAGGTTACCGAACGTTATGAGAGATGAGAGCAAGATGGCCAACGGCAAAGCCTGGGGCACGAGCTGTAAGCCCATGTACCAGAAAAATTGCGCCATGACATCCATGGTCAGTCCTTTTCCAATAAGGTCATCAATGTATCGCCACAGAAACTGCATCATCAGCACAAACTGGCAGATGAAGAATGTTCCTATGAAAAGCAATCCGAATTGCTTGGCTATGAAGAGGTCTAATTTTTTTATCCGAAACATGTAGAGTTCTTTGCTTGTCTGTCCGCACAATGCGGTTTACCAGCATGCAAAATTAGTATAAAAAAATCACAATATGGTCATTTTTGTATTTTTTATATAATAAAATAAGGTGTAGGAGGGTGTGAGCCCGCAATTTGTCAAAAGGTCAGTTTGAAATTGTGTGCTTCAAAACAGTGTGCCGTCATCTTGGCGCATGTTCGTGTTTACAGTCCGCTTGAGCGTCGCAGCTGTCTGAAGTTGTGTCCCCAGGTGTCGAGGAGCCACTGCTTGTCGTTGGGATCTGTGAAGTCGGTGATGCGTAAGATATACTCTCCCGTGAGCTGGCTCTTCTCCATTTTTATCTCCACAAAGGTCTCCATGTCCTGTTCGTCGTTCCATGAAAACCTTATGCAGTGGTTTTTCTTCTTTTCAATGATCGTGGCTTTTCTCATTTCATGGTGGTCGTAGGGGCTTCCCCAGGTAAATGTCAGCGTGTCGCCCTCCAGTGTTACGGTGTCGGCGAGCCATCGCGCCATGCCCTCAGGTGTGCTCACCATGTTCCACACGATAGAGGTGGATGTCGAGTTGAGCTCTCTTTCGATGTTTATTTGTAGCATTTCCATTTCTGCAAGTATAGAGGTTGATGTGTCAAAATAGCCGAGAATAATGACTTGTTTGGTGTTTACATGTGCAAAAATACGCTTTTTTTTACATTTTCTGAAATTTTTTCCCGAAAAGTTTTGGTGTTTAACAATTTTGTATTACCTTTGCACCCGCAAAACAACGATGGCGGGATAGCTCAGCTGGTTAGAGCGCATGATTCATAATCATGAGGTCCCCAGTTCAATCCTGGGTCCCGCTACAATGTTAGATGACGAGTTACAGCAATGTAGCTCGTTTTTTTTTGTATCCCTACGTCACGTTGTTGACGCATCGATAACAGGTCCTGAATCTCTTTCTTTTACTAAATTGCTTTACTGTAAATTTATTCTTTTACTGAACTTTCGCAAAGCACATAACAAACAAATTTTCAGGCGCTTATCATCTCAAGCCAACATTGCCGTTCTCAACGTTGTCGCCGCTTTCGGCGCCGCTTGCTTGCTATATTTTCCCTGTTTTAAATGCGAAAGTTCAGAAAAATGACATTAATCAATTTATTTTGCTCAAACAAAAGGTGTTATGTCGTTGGATTTTCGTAACTTTGCATCCTGATAATTGATTTTAAAAGTAAATATGGCTGGAACAAAGAAAATCAAGACCGCTCTTGTGTCGGTCTTCCATAAAGATGGTCTCGATGAGCTGCTTGCAAAGCTCAACGCAGAAGGTGTGAAATTTCTCTCTACTGGTGGCACACAGAAGTTTATCGAATCGCTCGGCTACGATTGTCAAGCCGTTGAGAGCGTGACAACTTATCCCTCAATTCTTGGTGGTCGTGTGAAGACCCTGCACCCGAAAATTTTCGGTGGCATCCTCGCCCGTCGTGACAACGCTGGCGACATTGACCAGATGAAGGAGTATGACATTCCTGAAATAGACCTCGTTATCGTTGACCTCTATCCTTTCGAGCAGACCGTTGCCAGCGGCGCTTCTGAGGCCGACATTATCGAGAAGATTGATATAGGTGGCATCTCGCTCATCCGCGCAGGAGCCAAAAACTTCAACGATGTGGTTATCGTTCCGAGCAAGGCCGAGTATGGCGTGCTGCTCGACATCCTCAACAAGAAGGGTGCTGTTACCGACCTCGCTGACCGCAAGATGTTTGCTGAGCGTGCCTTCGGTGTGAGCAGTCATTACGACACCGCCATCCACAACTGGTTTGCCGGTAAATAAAACAAGTTGTTGAGACACAAACAAGCTCTTGGGTCAAGAGCTTGTTTGCTCACTAACTTGTCAATAACAACAATTAAAAGAAAACTATGGGATTTTTTTCATTCGTACAAGAGATAGCAATGGACCTTGGCACCGCCAACACCATCATCATCAGCGATGACAAGATTGTGGTGGACGAGCCGTCGGTTGTTGCTCTCGACCGCCGCACCGACAAGATGATTGCCGTTGGTGCAAAGGCGAAGATGATGTATGAGAAGACGCACGACAACATACGCACCATCCGTCCTCTGCGCGATGGCGTTATTGCCGACTTCACTGCTTGTGAGCAGATGATGCGCGGTCTCATCAAGATGGTTCACACAGGCAGCCGCCTGTTCTCTCCCTCGCTCCGCATGGTTATCGGCGTGCCTTCAGGCAGTACCGAGGTGGAGCTGCGTGCCGTGCGCGACAGCGCTGAACATGCCGATGGCCGCGATGTTTATCTTATCTTTGAGCCGATGGCAGCAGCCATAGGCATAGGTATCGACGTTGAGGCTCCCGAGGGCAACATGATTGTCGATATAGGTGGCGGCAGCACCGAGATTGCCGTGATCTCGCTTGGCGGTATCGTGTCAAACAACTCTATCCGCACCGCTGGCGACGACCTCACAGCCGACATTCAGGAGTATATGAGCCGTCAGCATAACGTGAAGGTCAGCGAGCGTATGGCCGAACGCATCAAGATACATGTGGGCTCAGCCCTCACCGACCTTGGCGAGCAGGCTCCCGAAGACTTCGTCGTTCATGGTCCTAACCGCATCACAGCCCTGCCTATGGAGGTGCCTGTGTGCTATCAGGAGATTGCCCACTGTCTTGACAAGACCGTTGCCAAGATTGAGAACGCAGTGCTCTCTGCCCTTGAGAACACACCGCCAGAGCTTTATGCCGACATCGTGAAGAACGGCATCTACCTCAGCGGCGGCGGCGCTCTGCTCCGCGGTCTCGACAAGCGTCTCACCGACAAAATTAACATTCCGTTCCATATCGCAGAAGATCCGTTGCACAGCGTGGCTAAGGGCGCTGGCATCGCTCTGAAGAACATCGACCGCTTCTCGTTCCTCATGCGATAATTAAAGGTAAAAAGGTAAAAAGGTAAAAAAATAATTGAAAGGAAATCTTTTTGACAATAAACGCTCTCATCTGGGCGTTGGGCTGTCTTCTTGATGACAGGCTTTGAACTGTTTTCGGTTCCTTTGGCTTTCATCTGACGGTTCCTTTGGGCTTTCTTCAGATGGCCTGGAGCTATCCTTATTATATATATAAGGTGTAGGCTATTGTCAACAGATTTTTTACCTTTTTACCTTTTTCTTTTTAATAAACACTATGCGTAATCTTCTCGATTTTCTTGCACGTCACAACCACTGGATTCTGTTCCTGTTTCTTGAGGTTGTCAGTTTTGTGCTGTTGTTCCAATATAACAGCTATCAGGGAAGCGTGTGGTTCTCGTCGGCCAATGCGGTGACGGGAAAGGTTTATGCTGCCAAGGCATCCGTGGACCAATATTTCTCGCTTGTCGAGGTCAACCGCCAACTGACGGCGCGTAACCTGTATCTTGAGCGAGAGGTGTCGAAGATGGCAGAGGCACAAGCCACGCTGGCTCACGACACAACCTATCTTGAGCGCTTGCAAAGAAGCATGCTCGCAAGATATAAGTCGATACCGGCGCGCGTGGTGAGCAACTCCCTCGACAAGCTCGACAACTTCATAACCATCGACAAAGGCTCTGCCGACGGTGTGAAGAAAGACATGGGTGTGGCTTGCGGCTTGGGCGTGGTGGGCATTGTCTACCTCACATCCGACCATTACTCGGTGGTCATACCCGTGCTCAGCAGTAAGTCAAACATCAGCTGCGCCATCCGTGGCCGCGGCTATTTTGGCTATCTCCACTGGTATGGCAACCGTCCCGACGAGGCTTATCTTGATGATGTGCCGCGTCATGCACGTTTCCGCATTGGCGATATCATCGTGACGAGTGGCTACTCGTCGGTCTTCCCCCCGGGCATGCTCGTGGGTAAGGTTATGCGTGTGTACAACTCAGAAAACGGCATGTCTTACCGTTTGCGCGTTAAGCTCACCACCAATTTCGGCAACCTCCGCGACGTGTGTGTCATCAACGACGACGCCATGGTTGAGCGTATGAAGCTGCTTGAGGCAGCCCAAGACTCGCTTAAGCCCAAAGGCAACTGATTATAATGTTCTGACGAACAAAGAGATATTTTAAAGATAATGAGCTTAGACTGGATTAAAAATCTTGTGTTTTTTGCAGTGCTGCTGTTGGCGCAGGCATTGGTGCTCAATTATGTGCACCTGTTCAACTGTGCCACGCCCTTGCTGTATGTCTATTTCGTGTTGCCCACACGCCGCAACCAGCCGCGCTGGATAACGCTTGTGTCATGCTTCCTCATGGGCTTGTGTGTCGACTCGTTCTCCAACACGCCCGGCGTGGCAGCAGCATCAATGACCCTTGTCGGCTTGTTGCAGCCTTACCTGTTGAGCTTGTTCATACAGCAAGACAGTCCTGACGACCTGCGTCCTTCTATGAAGGTGTTAGGGCCAATGAAATATGCGTTTTACACCATCATCATTGTAATGATCTACTGCCTCTTGTTCTTCACCCTTGAGGCTTTCAATTTCTTCAACTGGCTGCAATGGCTTGCAAGCATTGGTGGCAGCACACTGCTCACCATCGTGCTCATTCTTGTCATCGACAATTTTAGAAAGAAATAAGTAGATGTAGTAAGACACAGCTGTAAATGGTCTGAAGGTCAGCTGTAAACCGCAAGAAACAGAATAATTTGAAACAACAGGAAACGTTTTTTATCGTAACAACGAAAATAAATGAAGGACTATAATCTTGAGAACCGAAGGTTTGTCATCGGTGGTGTTGCTACAATCATCGTCGTGGTGTACATTCTGCGCCTGTTCACGCTTCAGCTCATGAGCGACGACTACAAGAAAAATGCCGACAGCAACGCGTTTCTCAAGAAGGTAGAGTTTCCGTCACGCGGTGCCATCACCGACCGTAACGGCAAGCTTCTCGTCTACAATCAGCCCGCTTACGACATCATGGTCGTCATGAACGAGGAGAGTGGACGGCTTGACACTACCGAGTTTTGCCAGACGCTGGGCATAACAAAAGAGTTTTTTATAAAGCGTATGAACGACATCAAGGATCGTTCAAAGAACCCCGGCTACTCGCGCTTCACGCAGCAGCTGTTCATGAGCCAGCTCAGCAGTCAGGAGTTTTCTATGTTCCAGGAAAAAATATTCCGTTTTCCCGGCTTTTATGTTCAACGACGCAGCATCCGCCAATACCAGTATCCTTATGCCGCCCATGTGTTGGGCGATGTGGGAGAGGTGTCGATGAGCGACATCGAGGACGACGACTATTATCAGCCAGGCGACTACATTGGCAAGCTCGGCATAGAGAAATATTACGAGAAAGAGCTTCGCGGCGAGAAAGGTGTGCAGATCTTGCTGCGCGATGCGCGCGGCCGCATACAGGGCAATTACCAAAATGGCAAGTATGACCGTAAGCCAGTGGCAGGCAAGGACCTGACGCTCAGCATCGACCTCAACCTCCAGGCCCTTGGTGAGCGTCTGCTCGAAGGCAAGATAGGCAGCATCGTGGCCATAGAACCAAAGACGGGCGAGGTGCTCGCCATGGTGTCGTCGCCCACCTATGACCCGCGCATCATGGTGGGCAGGGCGCGAGGAAAGAACCACCGCCTGCTGCAACAAGACCTGTGGAAGCCGCTCCTCAACCGCAGCATAATGGGTCTCTATCCGCCGGGTTCAACCTTCAAGACATCACAGGCCCTCACCTATTTGACCGAGGGCGTGATAACGCCATCAACCGCTTTCCCCTGTCACCGAGGCTTTTATCATCGCGGTCTGCATGTGGGATGCCACTCCCACTCATCTCCAATAGCCCTTGTCGATGCCATCAGTACCTCTTGCAACGGC
The DNA here is from genome assembly GCA_900543975.1 of uncultured Prevotella sp. Taxonomy (GTDB): domain Bacteria; phylum Bacteroidota; class Bacteroidia; order Bacteroidales; family Bacteroidaceae; genus Prevotella. The sequence continues at coordinate 11,114 of UQTI01000067.1, forward strand.
TACTTCTGCTGGGGTCTCTATTACATGATGGGCAACCGCCGCAAGTATCACTCGGTTCAAGATGCCATGACCACCTGGCGCGACTATATGGTGAGCATGGGCTTCGGCTACAAGCTCGGCATTGACCTGCCTGGTGAGAAGCGAGGAATGATTCCTAATGCCGAATATTATGACCGCAACTATCGCGGATCGTGGAACGGACTGACAATAATCAGTATCTCTATCGGTCAGGGCGAGGTAACGCTTACGCCGCTTCAGATAGCCAACCTCGGCGCCACCATTGCCAACCGTGGCTATTATTATGCACCCCATGTGGTGCGCAAGGTGTCGGGTGAGCCCCTTGACACCGCCTACACACGCCGACATGTGACCAAGGCATCGCGACGTGCTTACGATTATGTGGTGGCAGGCATGCGCTCGTCAGCTCTCAAAGGAACGTGTAAGCACCTGGCCCACTACGACTTTGAGGCATGCGGCAAGACAGGTACCGCTCAAAACCGCGGCCACGACCACTCTGTGTTTATGGGTTTCGCTCCGATGAATGACCCTAAGATAGCCATCTGTGTGTATGTGGAGAATGGTGGATGGGGTGCCGACTATGGTGTGCCCATCGGTGGACTGATGATGGAGCAGTATCTGCATGGCAAGCTGTCGCCTGCCAGCGAGGCCCAAGCTGCCGAGATGCAGAAGCGCCGCATCGGTTACGGTCAGCGCTATGCCAACCAGCCCGTCAAGGGAAAGAAGGGAAGTAAGGCTGCCGCTAAAGCCGCTGCCGACTCTGCCGCTGCCGCCAAGAAAGCCGCTGCTCTGGCTGCCGCCAAGCAAAAGGCTGAGCTTAAAGCCAAGCAGCAAGCCGACCTTAAGGCAAAGCAGAAAGGCAAGAATGGCGCAAAAAACAAGAACAATGAAGCTCAACGAGGCAAGGGCATTGTGCCAATAACCATTGAGAACCATCAGGGCCGACGCTGACAAAGGCTTACACCGCTGACGATAACTCGCGCCGCTGCCGACAGCTCATGATGTCGCCAACAGTTCGTGATGCTGCAGCACAACGCTTCACAATGTTGAGCAATCATAAACAAGCGATTTTTTTATTTTAAGAAAAGAACAAGAAGCAATGATACAAACAACTGAAAGAAACCAAGGAGTGCTCCGTTCTATCGACTGGGTGACGATTGTCATCTACATGGCCTTGCTCGTCTTTGGATGGTTAAGCGTGTGCGGAGCGAGCTATTCGTTCGGCGACAACGACATCTTCAGTATGGGAACACGCTCTGGCATGCAGATCGTGTGGATAGGTACGTCGCTGTGTCTGGGCTTTGTCATAATGATGCTCGACACCAAGTTTCTCGACACCTTCTCCTATTTCATATTTGGCATCTTGCTGCTGTTGCTCTTTGCCACCATCTTCAATCCGCATGACATCAAAGGCTCCCACTCGTGGCTGGTCATCGGACCGCTGCGTCTGCAGCCCGCCGAGTTTGGAAAGTTTGCCACGGCTCTGGCTCTGGCAAAGCTCATGAGCACCTATGGCTTCAACATACACAACTGGAAACATTTTGCTGCTGCCTGCGGCATAATATTGCTGCCCATGATCTGCATTGTGGGCCAGCGCGAGACGGGTTCGGCCCTTGTCTATCTGGCGTTCTCGTTAATGCTCTATCGTGAGGGCATGCCTGGCAGTGTGCTCTTCACGGGTGTGGCCATGGTTGTCTATTTTGTTGTCGGTGTGAAATATGAACAGATTTTTATGTGTGACACACCCACATCGGTAGGCGAATTCTCCGTGCTGCTCCTTGTTCAGGTGTTCACGGCGGGCATGGTTTATGTCTATTGTCAAAACCGAAAGCAGACAATCCTCATACTCTCTTACTCGCTCGGAATAACCCTCTTGGCGTTCCTCTTCTCGGTCTATGTCATACCTTTCGACGTGGCCATCGTGCAGCTTGTGGTGTGTGTGTTGCTCGCCCTTTATCTGCTCATACAAGCCCTTGGCACCCGCCTGAAGAGCTATTTCTTCATCATGGCGTTCACCGTAGGCTCGTTGGTGTTCTTCTATTCTGCCGACTATGTGCTCAACAACGTTATGGAGCCTCACCAGCGTGTGCGCATAAACGTGTTGCTTGGCCTTGACGAGGACCTTGCAGGAGCGGGCTATAATGTTCATCAGAGTGAGATTGCCATCGGGTCGGGTGGTCTTAAAGGCAAAGGTTTTCTTAACGGCACGCAGACCAAACTGAAGTTTGTGCCTGAGCAAGACACCGACTTCATTTTCTGTACTGTTGGTGAGGAGGAGGGTTTCCTGGGTTCTGCCAGCGTGCTCCTTTTGTTTCTTGCCCTCATCCTTAGGCTCATACATCTTGCTGAGCGACAACCGTTTGCCTTCGGTCGCATTTACGGCTATTGTGTGCTTAGCGTGTTCCTCTTCCATGTGTTCATCAACGTGGGCATGGTGCTTGGTCTCACGCCTGTAATCGGCATCCCGCTGCCGTTCTTCAGTTATGGCGGCTCGTCGTTGTGGGGATTCACCATCCTGTTGTTCATCTTCCTGAGGATCGATGCAGGCCGCAATTTAGCGCAGAAATAATGACACCAAACAGCTGTCACTATTCTAAGGGCAAAACAACTTCTTTCAGCCTCCTGTTATTACCCACTCCTAATGGTATGTGGAGGAGTCGTATTCACGCTGCATTAATATTGTATAAAACACCCGGTTATCCCAAACTGGGGTATTCTTTTAAAAAGTAAGCCCCCTCTAATCAAACAGACTCGGTTCAGGAGGTCTTTCCTTAGCCTCCTGAACCATTTTCGTCCAGTCTTTTTCGGGTTCTTCAAGGAAAGTGTAGCAGTTTGCATAATACATGAGCATTATTCTTATCATTGTAGCCAATCCTGAGAAACTCCATGTGCGTTTGATGCGCTTTTGTATGACCATGAGAAGGAAATTTGCTGTCAGGGTGACCCAAATTTGTGTTTTGATGGCATTTGAAAGCTCTCCATAGAAATACCTTATGGGAAAGTTCTGTCTATATATCTACAGTTATCAGCGGGTTAACACATCTTGTAAATCATCTATGACCTTATGCTATAGCGTATCCTTCGACGAGTATGGGAACATGGTTAGGGTCTTTCTATTGAATCGTCTGATCAAACTTACCGTTACAATCTCGAACAACTATTTTTCGACGATATAACTTCTTCATGCGGATTTCATCCCATAAATGATTTTTAGCATCTTTCCATTTGATTAAGAAGAAATAGCAGGTATCGGTATTGTTGAATAGATAATTGCCATCTATGGTAAACAACGAGTCTGGATATATGATGTCACCTTGGACATCAATACCATCCCACAACGTCACCTTAGAAGGATAGAGGTCACTATCAATAGGCAAATATGCAGGTTGCAATAGACAATCCACACTATCAATCGTGTCGTAGTGGGAGGCACCTATAAATAAGGTGTCATTCGTACGATTCGTAAAAATGGCGATAGTTCTTGAATCACATATAGGGATGCATGAAGAGACCAAACTAAGAATGATTGCAATACCACCTAACAAATTTCTATATTTCTTATCTATTTTCATATATTTTAGTAAGTGATTTAAATAGTGTTCACTGAATTAATAAAGAGGTATAGAGACTGTAATATTTTAGCTTGTAGTTCATGCCCCAAGATGATAATATGAAGCCGGAAGTCGATTTTCTCAAAAAGACGAAGACAAAGTTCCTAAGGAACTTCATCACGTTTTCGGCAAAGTAGCACATTTCTGTCCAGCATTCTGCAGTATTGGGAAGCTTGGCTCGTATGTTGTCGGCTCTGTAGATTCTCTTGCCGGTACCGAAGGAACATTCGACTTCGTTTCTGTCTCTGATGGCCTGTGCCATGTTGTCGTAATATTCGGGTTGCCTGGGCTCTTTGGATGGCCTGCCGAGAGGCTTGCTGTAGGTCTTAATCTCATTGGCTTTCCGAACAAACGAGTGTGGATCTCCGAGTCAGAGCTTTCATTATATGCGTCCCAACTATGATGGTCAACGAACGAGTAACCATTGTAGATACTTACGCCAATCTTGGCACCGAACTCGACCTTTGCCTTGCCTCGGACGATGGGTCTTATGTGAGGCTGAAAGATGCTGACGATGCGGTTGGCACAAGCGTGCGTTCCATTGCCGAGCATCTCCTGTTGTTGGGCATACATGTCAAAGGTGGCGTTGAGCGTATGCTGCTCATGGCTTGTCAGAAGGGCCTTTCTGCCCGTGTGGCTGACAAAAAACCGACTATCTGTTTGAACTCCCTGCTCAAGCAACTAAGCATGTAGGACTTGGTCCGGTGGACAAGCTCACCGCCTTTCTTTTTCATCTTTATAAGTACGAGATAGGCTCTGCGGACATCCTTGTAGGAAGTGCGCTGGTCACGGATCTTCAGCGCCTTGCAAGAAATCCCATTATTTTGTCATTCCTGATTTACGCAGAATGCTCTGCATTGCC
>UQTI01000068.1 GCA_900543975.1 uncultured Prevotella sp.
CAACGACCCCGAGATTACAAATCACGTGCTCTGGCCAACTGAGCTAAAGAGGCATACAATGCAGCCGTTAGACGTGTCGTTTAGGACCTCTTCTAAAACGGCTGCAAAGATACGGATTATTTTTTAACCTCCAAAACTTTTCCGCTTTTTTTTTCAAAAAAGATGCAATTTTAGGCTTTTTCAGCCCTTTTTGGAGGTTTCAGCTCATTTCTCGTACTTTTTCTCCTTGAATCGTGTGAGCTGCACCTTCATTGCATCAACACACAGATCAACGCCCTCTTCGAAGGTGTCGGCAGTCTTTTCAACAAACAATGTTGTGCCTGGCACAGCAACGGTAAGACTTGTTTCCTTATTTTGAACCGTGGCTGGCTTAACGACCTTAAGCTGCACCTCCACGTTTTTGATATCCTCAAACGATTTTTCAAGCTTGGCTACCTTCTTTTCGATGAAAGCCTGCAGTTTCTCAGTAGCGTCGAAATGTATCGACTGAATCTTAATGTCCATAGTTACCTCCTGTTTTTAAAAGGTTAGGCCCTGGGATGGGCGTTAGTATAAACTTGCTTCAGCTGTTCGAACGTTGTGTGCGTATATTTTTCCGTAGTGGATATTGACGCATGCCCGAGCAGCTTCTGCACACTCTCTATGTCGGCCCCATTGTTGAGCATTGCCGTCGCAAACGAGTGGCGCAGCACATGAGGCGACTTTTTTTTCATTGTTGTGACAAGCGACAGCTTTTCTCTCACTATGCGTTGCACCTGTGCCCGCTTTATGCGTTCTCCCTTTTCTGTCACGAAGAAGGCGCCGTCGGGCTTACCCTCCCCTGTCAGCTGGTCACGCATTTTCACATATCGCTCCATCGCAGCTTTCAGTTCCTGTCCGAAAGGCACGACCCGTTGTTTGTCGCCTTTACCTGTGACCGTGAGCTGAAGACTTTCATAACTCACATCATTATTATTAAGAGCGACCAGTTCGGCGAGCCTCACACCCGTAGTGTAGAAGAATAGTAATAAGGTACGCGCGCGTACATCTTTATAGGTATCCTCCCATTTCATGTCGTCAAGCAGATTGTCCATCTGTTTTTCGCGCACAAAACACGGCAGAGGTTTCTCGTTTTTCGGACCTTCAAGCATGTGGGCCGGGTCGCGCTCTACAAGATGTCTTGACAGAGCGAAGCGAAAGAGCATCTTTACAGCAGAGAGACGTCTGTTAACAGAAGCCGACTTGTTGCCTCGTTCCATCATGTGCTCCATCCAGTCGCGAATGATATCGGCATCGACGGTCTGCCAGGTGAGAGCCTCATCCCTGTCGGTAAAGAAGGTCTCAAAATCGAGAAGGTCATCATGATAAGCCTTCACGGTAAGCGGCGACCGGTTTTTCTCATAACGCATGTATCTGAGAAATTCGTCTGTTATCTTAGTCATTGCCATCACTTATCTTTTCGCCAACGAAAATAGTGAATAAAAACGACACGACCAAATTTTTTACAAACTTTTAGCAATCTATTTTTAACAGAAAGAAAAAAAGGTGTTTCTACAGGAGCAAAAAGCTTAGAAAGAAGCATAAGAAAGGCTCGACAGAATGAAAAGAACAACGCGACAGAACGAAAAGAACGACTCGACAGAATGAAATGAACGGCGCGACAGACCCATAAGAACAGGTTCTACTGAACTTAAAGGCCGTTTCAGCAAAAGCAAAAGCGACGATAGAAAGAAACTGCCGGCAGCAACGAGAATGGAGAAACTGCGCAAACGCAAAAAAGGTGACAAAACAGTTTGCTCAAAGGCAAATTGCTTTGTCACCTCTATGGCTTAAGAACCGCCGCCGTCTACGGCCACGGTGCCATTATATCTGATGATTAAAACGTTGCTTATATCCGGGGAAAGACACCTCCTGTAAAAGTTTGTTCGTCTTTAAAGACACGTTCGCTTTTAGGTTTTCTTACTCCTCGTTAGCACGAAGCTGCTGAACGTAGATAGCGTGTTCCATCTTGAGACGCTTCAGTACAGACGGCTTGTTATACTGCTGACGAGCACGGAGCTCCTTGATAACACCTGTCTTTTCGAATTTTCTCTTGAACTTCTTGAGAGCTCTTTCGATGTTCTCACCATCTTTTACCGGTACGATAATCATTGTTTTTGCTTTACTTTTTTTAATTTGACTTTAATTTATTTCTTTTCAAAATGGCTTTCACCACTTTCGGACTGCAAAATTACTGCTTATTTCTCAAATACACAACTATTTAGCCCATTATTTGCGTTTTCAGCTACTAAAAACGCGAAAATGGCGCTGTTTAGCGTCATTTACAACGGCGCACAAGCCTCGTGCAACCACGCACGCTCATCTTCATCGAGCAACGGGCTCAAACGCTCCTCCACCATGGCATGATATTGGTCAAGCCATTCACGCTCCTCAGATGTGAGCATGTCCACATCTATAGGTGTCTTGTCTATGGGGCAGAGCGTGAGAGGTTCAAACTGAAGGAAGCGTCCAAACTCGGTTTCTTTGTAAGGCGTGATAAGCAGCGTGTTCTCCGTGCGCACGCCGAAGTGGCCTTCAAGATACAGGCCTGGCTCATCGGTCACAGTCATGCCGGCATGCAGAGGGGCGGGTTTCCACTCCTGACGTATCTGGTGGGGGCCTTCATGAACGCTAAGATAAGAACCCACGCCGTGACCTGTGCCGTGCATGAAGTTCATGCCTTCACGCCACATCGCCATGCGCGCCGCCGCATCGAGCTGCGTGCCTGCTGCACCATCAGGAAACTTGAGGTTCTGCAACTGTAGATGTCCCTTAAGCACAAGTGTGTAGACACGTCGTTGCTCCTCGCTCACTGGCCCAAGGGCGATGGTACGCGTGATGTCGGTAGTGCCGTCTTCATACTGTGCTCCCGAGTCGATGAGCACCAGTCCGTGAGGCTTCAACGCGGCATCAGTCTGCTCCGTAGCTTCATAATGGACGATGGCTCCATGTTGCTCATAACCGGCAATGGTATCGAATGACACATCGCGGAAAAGCGGCTGCTCGGCTCTCAACTGCAAGAGTTTATCGGCAATGCTCATCTCCGTCTGACCTCCCTGCTCCACCGCTGGCTTAAGCCAACGAAGAAAACGCGTCATAGCCACACCGTCGCGCAACATGGCGTTGCGGAAGCCCTTGATCTCAGCCTCGTTCTTCACGGCCTTCATCATAGGCACGGGCGATGGTGCGCGGAGCACATTAAGCTTCGAGGCTGCACGCATGAGCGTGTAGTTTACCTCGTTGGGGTCGAGCAATATGTTGTAAGCATGATAATGGCGCAAGGCGTGAGCCACGTCGGCATAGCTGTCCACACCGATGCCCTCGCCTTTCAGATACTCCAAGACCTCTGGCGTGAGCTTCTCCTTATTTATATATAACGTCGTTTCGTCGGGAGCGACAAGCAGATAAGCCACAAACACGGGTGTGCAATGAACATCGGTGCCGCGCAGATTGGTGAGCCACGCAATGTCGTCGAGAGCACACACGAGCATGCCGTCAGCATGGCAGCGTGACAGCTGTCGGCGCAGACGTGACAGTTTGTCGCTTGCCGACTCGCCAGCATAGCACATCGGCTGCACCTCCACCTTGTTGTCTGGCACGGCAGGGCGGTCTTCCCATATCTGGTTCAACGGATCTAGATTGGTGCGCAACGTCATTCCGCCATTGGAGCGCAGGTCTGCAATGAGCGCCTCCACCTCAGCAGAAGAGCAGCAAGAGCCATCTATCGCCACCTCTGTAAGCGACGTTGTTTCAACCTGTTGCCACAACCACTGGGCAATGGTTGGCGTTCCCGCCACTCTCTCTTTCATAAGTTCAAACCCTGTGCCGCTCAACTGGTTAGCGGCGGCTATAAAATAGCGCGAGTCGGTCCACAGGGCGGCACTGCTCATGGTCACCACAGCCGTGCCCGCCGACCCGTCGAAGCCCGAAATCCATTTTCGTCCCTCCCATCGTGCTGGCACATACTCGCTGTTATGCGGGTCAGTGCTTGGGAAAATGAAGGCTGCAAGATGCTCGCGTTTCATCACACGGCGCAGCTGCTCAACGCGTTCTGCTATAATATTAGTCATAAAGAATGGTGTTTTTGTAAAATTCACATTACAAAGTTACGATTTTTAAGAAATAACAACAAATTAAACTCAAAATAAATGGTGGATATAAATCTATTTTTTATAACTTTGCAATCGGAAAGGTTAGCCGAGCCTCATAATCGCTTCCAAAGAGGAAGATTGAAGACGACATGGCAACCCTGCACAGATGTGCCAAACCGTTATGGCACACTATTTGCAAATCAACAGATAGAAAGCTTAAAGACAAAAAGTTTAAAAGCTACAAGACATAAAGCTTAAAGACAAAAAGTCGAAAGCTGAAAAGGAAAGCTTAAAGACGAATTGTTCAAATAAACTTAAAAATATAATTTAGTTATGGCATTTTTAACTAACGAGAAACTCGTGATCGTCGGAGCCGGCGGCATGATTGGTTCAAACATGGTTCAGAGCGTTCTTATGCTCGGTCTTACTCCTAACATCTGTCTTTATGACATCTATGAGCCCGGTGTTCATGGCGTGTTCGACGAGATGCAGCAGTGCGCTTTCCCCGGTGCTAACATCACATACACCGTAAACCCCGAAGAGGCTTTCACAGGTGCTAAGTATATCATCTCTTCAGGTGGTGCTCCCCGTAAGGACGGTATGACCCGTGAGGATCTGCTCAAGGGCAACTGCAAGATTGCTGCCGACTTTGGTGACAACATCAAGAAGTATTGCCCCGACGTTAAGCATGTAGTTGTTATCTTCAACCCCGCCGACGTTACCGCCCTCACTGCTCTCATCCACTCTGGTTTGAAGGCTAACCAGCTGACCTCTCTCGCTGCCCTCGACTCTACACGTCTGCAGCAGGCTCTCGCCCTCGAGTTCGGCGTACAGCAGGACAAGGTTACTGGCGCTCACACCTATGGTGGCCACGGCGAGCAGATGGCCGTATTCGCTTCACAGGTTAAGGTTGACGGCAAGCCCCTCGCTGAGATGGGTCTGTCTGACGAGCGTTGGGAAGAGATCAAGCACCACACCGTACAGGGTGGCTCAAACATCATCAAGCTGCGTGGCCGCTCTTCATTCCAGAGCCCCGCTTACAACGCTGTTAAGATGATTGGGGCTGCTATGGGTGGCGAGAAGTTCACTCTGCCCGCAGGCTGCTATGTAAGCGACGAGAAGCTCGGCTTCAAGAACGTTATGATGGCTATGCCTACCACTATCGACGCCACTGGTGTTCACTACGCTGAGCCCACAGGTACAGAAGAGGAGATGGCAGCTCTGGCTAAGTCGTACGAGCACCTGTGCAAGATGCGCGACGAGATCGTAGAGCTCGGCATCGTTCCTCCCGTTGCAGAGTGGAAAGAAATGAACCCCAACCTCTAATTTGTTTTAGAGACCTGTCTTTCGCAAACATTTATTTGTTAAAGATATATTTAAAGGATGAAGCCCATACCTATTGGGCCTCATCCTTTTTTTATTGATAAGTAGGTGTTCAAAATTAATCGCATATATGAATTTTATAAGGCCAACACAAAATAAGGAATAAGGGTATAAATAACCGAAATAAAGACACATGGTTATTGAATTGTTTTTTGTAATTTTGCAAAAACAACAGGAAATTTCAGTAAAAGCATGAAGACGATAAAGGATATGACATTTGGCGGCGAGCGTCCGCTGTTCGAGTCGCACAACCTGCGCATGGAGAACATAACCATCACCGATGGCGAGTCGGCCATTAAGGAGTGTACCAACCTCGAAGCCGACGGCTGTAGATTCTTCGGCAAATATCCGTGGTGGCACGTCGATGGCAGCGTGATAACCAACTGCTACTTTGCCCCAGAGTCGCGCTCGGCCATCTGGTATTCGTACAACATGACGATGCGCGACTGCGTGATTGACGGCCCCAAATTTTTCCGCGAGATGAAGAACGTGGAGCTTGAGAACGTCACCATTAACGATGCCGACGAAACCTTCTGGAACGTTGAGAACCTGAAGCTGAAGAACGTGACGCTTCACGATGGCACCTACCCCTTCATGGGCTGCCGCAACGTGGAGATTGACGGACTGGTGAGCGACTCTAAATATGTGTTCCAGTATGTTAAGCATGCCGTTATACGCAACGCAAAGATTACGACCAAAGACTCGTTCTGGGAGACCGAAGACATCACCGTCTACGACTCGGTGCTCGACGGCGAATATCTTGGTTGGCACTCGAAGAACCTGCGCCTCGTGCGCTGCCACATTGCCGGTGAGCAGCCGCTGTGCTACGCCGAGAACCTGGTGCTTGAAGACTGCACCTTCGACCCCGCCTGCGACCGTGCCTTCGAATACAGCACCGTGCAGGCCACCATCAGCGGACACATCGAGAACATCAAGAACCCGACAAGCGGACACATCGTGGCCGACAGCATCGGCTCAATAACCATCAACGAGAACGTGCTACAGCCTGCCGACTGTAAGATTGAGACAAGAAACAAAGCATAAAGGTTATATGCTTAAGTAGGTGTTTTTTTGTATTTTTGCAAAACAAAAGGACGTTATGACACAATTTAATTTTGACAAACTGACCCAGCGACGCGGCACCAACTCATACAAATGGGACGAGACCGACGACCCCGACGTGATACCCGTATGGGTGGCCGACATGGACTTTGAGACAGCTCCTTGCATCGTCAGGGCGCTGCAGGAACGTGTGGCGCACGGCATCTTTGGCTACACCTTCGTGCCAGAGAGCTATTATGAGGCCGTGATCAGTTGGTTCCGGCGCCGACACCATTGGCGCATCGACCGCAGCTGGATTGAATATACATCTGGCGTGGTGCCAGCCCTCTCGGCCACCATCAAGGCCCTCACGCAACCGGGCGACAAGGTGCTGGTTCAGACACCCGTCTACAACTGCTTCTTCTCATCCATCCGCAACAACGGTTGCGAGATTGTGGAAAGCCCATTGCAACGCTCTGCCAACACTTATGTCATCAATTTTGACGACCTCGAGCAGAAGCTATCCGACCCTGCCGTGAAGCTGTTCGTCCTCTGCAACCCTCACAACCCTGCGGGCCGCGTGTGGACACCCGACGAACTGCGCCGCATGAACGACCTGTGCCTGCGCCACGACGTGCGTGTGGTGAGCGACGAGATTCACTGCGAGCTCACCATGCCTGGCTACACCTACACGCCCTTTGCCAGCGTGAGCGACGAGTGTCTCAACAACTCGGTGACGCTCAACTCGCCATCGAAGTCGTTCAACACCGCCGGCCTGCAAATTGCCAACATCATCAGCAACGATGCCACCATACGCCAACGCATCAACCGCGCCATCAACATTAACGAGGTGTGCGACGTCAACCCCTTCGGCGTCATAGCCCTACAGGCTGCCTACAACGAGGGCGAAGCATGGCTCGACGCTCTGAAAGCATATCTCCATGCCAATTACGTCGCCCTGCAAGCCTTCTTTAGCGAGCATCTGCCACAGCTTGCCGTGACCAAACTCGAGGGCACATACCTTGTGTGGGTAGACATAAGCTCCACGGGGCTCGATGCCGACACGCTGACCGACCGTCTGCTGCACGAAGCCAAGGTTATGGTGAACAGCGGAACGATGTATGGACGCGAGGCGGGTAAGCAGTTTATCCGCATCAACATTGCCTGTCCGAAAGCACGACTGATGGAAGCATTGAAACGCATAAAGCTTGAAATAGACAACCTATCAACCCTTTAAAAGATATGAGAGACAATTATAAATTTGAGATTTGCGCCAACGGCGTAGAGAGCTGTATCGCCGCACAAGAAGGCGGTGCCGACCGTGTAGAGTTGTGCGCCGGCATACCCGAAGGAGGCACTACCCCATCGTATGGTGAGATAAAGACCGCACGCCGCGTGCTCACGACAACACGCCTGCATGTCATAATACGTCCGCGCGGCGGCGACTTCCTCTACTCGCCCCTCGAACTGGAGCGCATGGCTGCCGACATCGACATTGCCCGTGAGCTTGGAGCCGACGGCGTGGTGTTTGGCTGTCTACGCCCCGACGGCAGTCTTGACACCGAGGCCAACGCCATGCTCATGGAGCACGCCAAAGGCCTGTCGGTGACCTTTCACCGCGCCTTCGACCGTTGCGCCGACCCGCGCAAAGCCCTTGAAGAGCTGATAGCCCAAGGCTTCGACCGCATTCTCACCTCCGGCCAGCAGCCCACAGCCCTTGAGGGCACACCCCTGCTGAAAGAGCTGCATGAGCAGGCCAATGGCCGCATCATTCTCTTGGCCGGTTGCGGCGTGAACGAACAAAACATTGCAACCATAGCACAGGCAACAGCCATTCACGAGTTTCATTTCTCGGCACGCACAGCCGTAAAGAGCAAAATGATGTTCAGCAACCCCGATGTCTACATGGGCGCCAAGGATGCCGATGAAGACACGCTAAACATAACGTCTGCCGAGAGAGTGGCCAACACCATTGCGCAGCTGTGCAAATAGAGAGTCTCGCAACGTGACAAACCATCTGTATAAAAACGAAATGACAAACCTGAAAATGCTCGCCGTATGGCTCAGCCGCATAGGCCACTGCCGCGGATTCGGTGTGCAGTCGCCATCGGCTTACGCGTTCATACGCTACGTCATAAACGAGCATTATCCTTATTATGCTTACGATGACATGCTTAAGGCGTGGCCCGACATCAAAGGACTGCGTCTCAAGCTGTGCCGTCTCTATTTTCGCTTGGCCAACTATGCACAAGCCCAGCAATGGACATGGTGCGGCACATTGCCGGAAGCAGAGAAACAACACATCGGTCGCGGCTGCCACAACACAAAAGTTGAGACGACGCAAGCATCACAACCGTCACAGCCAGCCATGCTGTCAGCCATGCAAGCCAACGCCACAGTAGGCATAGTCTCTCTATCTGCCACCGAAGACGAGCGCCAAACGTTTGCCGAACAGTTTGTTTCAGCAAAAGCCTGCAACCGCGACAACGGCAACGCCCTTGCAAGCGCCGTAAACGAAGAAAAGACAATGCTCATAATAGAAGGCATTGGCCACGACACCACAGCAAAAGCCATCTGGCAAAAGCTTGTCAACGACAGACGTGTGGGCATAACATTCGACCTCTACTACTGCGGCATCGCTTTCTTCGACAAGCGCTTCAAGCAAAATTACATAGTAAATTTCTAAACCCACCACGACCTAACAATAAAGACAATGACAATCTACACACGCCATGGCGACAAAGCCCAAACCACAACGTTCGACGGCGACAGGGTGCTCAAGACCTCACCCACCATCAACGCCTACGGCGACATTGACGAGCTCACATCACATCTCGGTCTGCTGAAAGCTCTCATGGCTCAAGCACAAGACAAAGACACGCACAACGACAGCATGGCAGACGAGCAAACATACATAGAGCATCTGCAACGCCACCTCCTTGCCGTGGGATGGTGTCTCATGAGCAACCGATCCACCGCAGAAGTGTCCTTTACCGACCTCACAAAAGAGATGGAGCAACGCATAGACCTCATCAACGCCGAGCTGCCACCCCTACACACCTTCGTCATACCAGGCAACACCGTGGCCGAAGCCCAATGTCATGTCTGCCGAACGGTCTGCCGACGAGCCGAACGAGCCATCGATGCCGTGGCAGAAGAGAGGGTCATAAACCCCGATGTGCTTGCTTTTATGAACCGTTTTTCCGATTATCTCTTTGTTTTAGCCCGCAAATTAAACTTTATTGCACATAAGGAAGAAAAAAGATGGAATAAAACTTGCAGATAAGAAGAAAATTACTATTTTTGCAGCCATAAAAACAAAAGTACGCCCCTAAACAAAGGACAAAGCATTTAAAAACAGACAATAACAACAAAAAAACAGAACAATATGTATTGGACACTTGAACTTGCCTCAAAGCTGGAAGATGCGCCATGGCCTGCAACAAAAGATGAGCTTATCGACTATGCGATGCGCTCAGGCGCGCCTTTAGAGGTTTTGGAAAACTTGCAGGAGATTGAAGACGAAGGCGATGTGTACGAGAGCATCGAAGACATCTGGCCCGACTATCCCACAAAAGAAGATTTCCTCTTCAACGAGGACGAATACTAATCGCTCAAATAACTGTGTAAACAGCTTAAAGTGTTGAATATAAGCGGTATAGAAATTATACAACAACATTTCTATACCGCTTTTTCCGTTCTTTTACCGCCAAATAAACTGCTCAAATAAGTATATTTTGAAGAATTAAATGATCAATAATCGGTAATTTCTGAATTCTTTCTTCGCTGATCATTTAATTCTGATAAACTTTTCTGCTATCTTCGCGTATATAGTGCATAAATCAAATTTAGATAATTGTATATGGGAAGAATATCGCGAAGCTATCCAAAAGGAAAATTAAAATTGCGTGCACCAAAGAAAGCACAACCTGACAAGAAGTACCAAATCTATATCGAATACAACTGGCAAGCAGACAATGCCCGCAAGTCTACCGGCATAAGTGTGTTTGCTAAAGAGTGGAACGACAAGGGGTATGGTGGAATCGGAGAGATACGCGCCACAGCAAACACAGACTACAAATACTACAACAATGCCCTGCACAAACGTATCGAAGACATAGATATGAAGATACACCAGTATTACGAGATTCATCAACACATCACCTGCGACATTATCCGCTCATTTCTTGACGATAATGATGAAGTGTTACGTCCCGATGGAGGCAAGGACTTCATAACATTCGCTAAAGAACTGATAGAAAGCCGTTATAATAAAGGTAAAATAGGCGTGAGCACATGGAAGAATGGTATCTCATATCTGAATAAGTTTGAAGAATATCTGCTACTTGAACACAAAGGAACCCATGGTGAGCATAAGGAACTGATATATGTCTCAGAGATAAACGAGGACTTGCTTATTGATTTTCGAAAATACCGCTTCCTTGCCAAGAAGAAAACAACGACAGTAAACAAGACACTTAGTCCGATACTCCAAGCGTGTGAATATGCTTGTCAGTTGGGTTATGTATCTCATCACCTAAACGCTGCTCTACAAGACTTGTATATGAAGGAAGAGGACAGACTTGACGATGAAGAGAATAACATAAAATATCTGAGACAGGAACAGCTCGAAGAATTGGTGGCTGCTTATGATGCTGTAGAACAACCCAGACGAAAGGAGTTTCTTGAAATGTGGCTTTTTGCCTTCCATGCTTGTGGAATGCGTATGGTGGATGTAATGACACTGCGATGGAAGGACATTGATTTCAAGAATAGGGTTATCCGTAAGGTGCAGGTCAAGACTCGTAACCGCAATACTATACCGTTGAACGAACCTGTATTTCGTATCCTCGACAAATGGAAAGGCAGAAACAAAGTCTTTGTCTTTGACTTACTGCCAGAGAATTTTGACTTGAATGATAATGAAGCTATCTACCGTCGCCGAAACTCTTGGAACAATACAATTAATACGTCGCTCCGTGCCATTTCACATGGACTGAAATGGAAACAAGATTTGACTTTTCATGTCGCTCGCCACACTTGGTCAGTCCTTGCCCTTGCCACAGGAGCCGACATCAGCGAGATAAGTCGATTGTTGGGGCATACGACAACAGGAGTAACAGAAAGAGTCTATGCAGAGTTCCTACCAGATAATCTTGCGTCTGTAGTAGACAAACTCGGTTTCGACTTTGTCCCAAAGATTGATGGGAAAAAGACAGCGTGAGGTTTAAGCATGAGAACGAAAACAGGCACTCCTGATAAAACTCAGAGAGTGCCTGAAAAAACTTTTTACGAATAAAAAGCTCTATATGAGCTATTATATTTATCAGTAATAAAAAGGAGTTATATAAAAGTCTTACATTTTCTGATAGTATTCACAGATATACCTGTTGCATTGCTTATGTCTCGAAGACTTACGCCTTTTTTCAATAACCGGATGACATCTTTGTATTGTTCAAGAAACTGCTCTTCACTTTTACGATAACCAGTCTTACGACCAACTTTACCGTTGTTGGCTCGGAAATTATTGTAACCACTTTCCATACGTTCCTTTATTGTCTTGCGTTCCATACGGGCTACTTCTGCCAAGATAGTAATCATAAACTGACTCATGGGATTTATTTTTCCATCTTGGGTAAGAGTCTCAATGTTGTAGTTCATGATATACAATGAGACTTTAGCCTTGTTGAGCTTTTCAATAGCGGTAAGCACTTGCAGAGTATCACGGCCCAAACGAGAAAGTTCCGTGACCAATACCTTATTTATATTATGCGCGCGCACGTATGCGAGGAGGGCAGTCAATTCCTTACGTTCCTCATTTTTCTTTGCTCCACTCACCTTTTCCGTAAATGTTTCTGCAATACTCCAATTATGTCTCTCGGCAAGCAGAGTTAAGTCTGAGACTTGTCGTTCATAGTCTTGGATTTGTGTTGAGACTCGGCAAAATAATACGACTTGTTCCATATCTGTGTCTTTGATTGTTTGTCCACCTCGAAGATACATGGTATTTGGAATATACGAAAAACAACTATGCTAAACTGCATCGAAATAATCTAAAAGGTTATATTGATACTGAAATCAAGCTTATAATAAGCCCTATATAAGATTAAATTGATACGGTTTTTATTTTGATGCGTTTACCCACGTTTTTCACTATACTTTCTCTGCCGGTAAACATAATTGTAAAGGCTATGCTTCTTCACATCAATACCATGATTGCGGGCATATTCATAATTCCATGAAACAGTTTCGTTTATGTTGTACCATGCAGAGATTGGAGCCTTAGCATTACTTATTGGGTTTGATGCAACTGTAGTTGTAGGTTTGGGTTTGCCGCATGGTTCGATGTATATGGTAGTGGATGTACTCCAGCATGAATTCATCATTGAATGGAAAGAGTTGTCTTTATAATATTTATCAATGAAACAGGTGAGTTTACTTAAATAAATGTCAGGGTGAGCGCGTTGCGCTCATTGGGGCTTCGCCCCTCTTATTCAGAAACTCTAAAAACACAGAGACAAAGTTTGTAGAACATAACATGTTGTTACAAGTATGTATAGTTTATGATGTATTACATTAGGTTCATATTATGTAGATTAATTGTATTGAATAGTTCATGTTTATATTATTCATACATAGAATGAAGATGTTTATAGTATCATCTAATATAGCTTTGTAAAACATCGTTTTGACCTGTTTTTGACCTGTTGAATTGATCTGTTTTTGACTTATTATCTATGTAGATTATTTTTCATTATTCAATTAAAAATATTCGAAGAATAGGCTGTTTTCTGAATCCAAACAGATAAATACAACAAAAACATATTTACGAATGAAAATAAAAGATATTTTAGAGGATTACTCTATACATCCCAATATTCCTGTGAAACATTTGGCCAATGATATAGAAAAGGTAATCGGTCAATTCAAAGACTCTTTAAAAGTAGGTATTTGCTCTCCCTCCCAATTAATTTATAGCTATTGCAATTATTTTGATGACATAAAGAAAAGTTTTATACGATGTGTACTAAATAAAGAAAAGTCAAAGTCTGGTATATTTGTGTCTCAACACAAGGGATATTCCATTGCATCAGCCATGAAAGAAAAATTCGATTTTCATATATCAAAGATAAATCAACGAATGAGATATAGTTTAAGGAAACTGTATGAGCTAACTCTTGTAGAGGTTTAGCTTCTTATGTTGACGCATGGGAAGGTTTATGATTTTCAGATTAAGTATGCTATAATACATTTGTTATGTAAACACTTTACTTTCTATACCCAATGTGTCTATGATAATAGTTGGTCTGTTGACATTTTTCTTAATGATCAAGACGATATAGAAACCGTTTACAACATGGTTCTCGATACAGAAGTATCTGCACTTCCTCAAATAGACAAAGAATTCATTATAGATCTACACTGCAAACAAACAGAGAGAATAACTCCGAAGAGTATTAACAAGCCACGTTGTGCAGAAGATCTGACTTGCTTGTATGATGAAGAGATTACACAGGCAGAGAAGAAAGAAATAATCGCCAGACATTACAAAACAAGCATATCTACAGCTCAACGCTGGATGAAGCGATATGGACTTCTGAAGGCGTCGAACAACAAGAAGCATGAAGATAGAGTTGCCAAAGAACAAGAGACTGAATAGAATATAAAGAAACTAATGTAGAATGACATTTACAAGATGATAAGTCCATACGCTTAGTCTATCATTGATGTGCTAAATTCAACCATAAAAGAACTTCATGAAACCATAGACAAGCGAGATGGAGAAATAGAAAGTCTCAAAGAATATATAAACAAACTGAATAAGAATTAGTAGGGTGGCGTATTAAGTGGAGTCAATGACAGCGATGATACTAATTGGATGGATGTAGACTTAAAGACACAAGGAATGTTCGGATAATAAGATCATGTCTAAGAGTATGTTGTACAACATCAATGTCTTTATTTGTCAACTCTACTTAAAATAATTAGGTCCTATTTTTTTGCGATACCAATAATAATTAGTAACTTTGGCACGCTAAATTGCATTTTATGTGCAATGACGGCATGTAGCCCTACGCCGAAGTCGCTTGAAAGAGTGTCGGTTGGTTGAGGGTAAACTTTAGAAAAGCGTTATTGGCGCTTGGTTTTCTGACATCTTGAAACTTCGAACACTTCAATATCTGTCACGAAGCCATGCAATGATGATGCCTATGGGTATGTAATATACGTACCTTTCATAAGTCAGCTCCCAAAAGAGCTGACTCTATGGGAGTGTATCTATACATATCGGCGTGGGGTCTCGTTGCTCGTTTCTGACAGATGGGTAAGTTCGAAGACCTCAAGATGTGAAGCGAGCGACAATGGGCTTCACGCTTGAACCAGTATGTATTTTGTAAGTATCTGTAAATCAGAAGAAACTTTACAATATTAAACGTAAATGATACCATAAAGTTCCCATTGTATGCAAGAAATCAATCTTGTGTAGTTTTGGGTGAAACACGAGTAGTTTAATACAAATCCGTGGTTAAGCTTTGTTAACTATTTCTATGTAACTATAGCAGAGGTATCTATAAGATATTTTATACCTATCACAATTTTATAACCCCAAATTGGTCATTAGAGATTTTTTCGTGTAAAAAGTCAGATTATAGTAGACTGTGCCATCTCCCATATTGGAGATGATAATTGCAACAAAACAAAAGACGCAAGTAACCAAGCAGGGGCGATAAGTCAATAGAATTGGTTATTTTATTTTCCAAATATTGACTTCAATATCATTTTACCGATTTTCTTCTCTATACCAGATTTAGTAGTAGGAATGCCTGTTTGGCGGGCTATTTTTTGTTTTGCCTGAGTTATACCTAAAGCCCTTTTCCAAGAGAACGAAAGCCACGGTATTCCAGTGTTTGATTCTCTTTTTCCCATTTTCTTATCCTAATTTATGGTATATCCCTTTTAATAGAAGCCATCCTCCCCACAAAACGGCTCCGTAG
>UQTI01000069.1 GCA_900543975.1 uncultured Prevotella sp.
AGTTGTCTTGATGATTCAGCCAATCAGAGGTAGGAAAATCTTTTAACCACCAATGGGAGCTACCACAATGGTTGAAAATCATGTCCATCACCACCTTCATTCCTTTCTTGTGGGCCTTGTCGATCAACTCGCAATATTCATCATTCGTTCCGAAACGAGGATCTACCCGATAAAAATCGGTAATGGCGTATCCGTGATATGAACCTCCAGGCATTCTGTTCTCCAACACAGGATTTAACCAGATTGTCGTGAAGCCTAAATCACGGATATAATCTAATTTATTAATAATACCGCGCAAATCACCTCCGTGGCGAGCCCAGTCGCCCGAACGGTCTGTCTTGACATCATCGAGATTGTCATTAGACGGGTCCGCATTTGCAAAACGGTCAGGAGTGATCAAATACATCACGTCAGCAGATGAAAATCCGGCAGCTCCAGGCTTTTTACTTCTTTCCTTTAACTCGAAGGCTCTTATTTCTTTCTTTTTGCCTTTTTGAAACACCAAATTCATGGTACCAGGAGAGGCTTCTTTGGAGATGTCCAGATAAATGAACAGGTAATTAGGGTTCTCCACTCCTACAACCTCCTTCACTCTTACCCCAGGATAGTCGATATGAACTTGAGAGCTTGCGATGTTCTTGCCATAAACCATAATCTGCAATTCAGGATTCTTCATCCCCACCCACCAGCAAGCAGGCTCCAACCGCGATATATCAGTGGCATATACAGCACTGATACACAACAGGCAAACGATAAACAATAATGTTCTTTTCATGATTTTTTGATTACTTTAGTGTCCCATTAAAAATGGAACGGTTAGAAAATTAATTAATAGCTGACCGTTTTGGTCGAACGTGTTTCGCCTACAAAAATACATTATTTTTTTTGCACAAACGTTTGCACTATTTATAAATTACAGATTTTTAACCGTAAAGGTTATAAAAACATTACTGCCTATGCTCCGTAAGAGGCGTGGTTACGCTCCTTAAGGGGCGTGTTTACACCCCGCAAAGGAGAGGTTTCAGAAAGCGTTGTAAAGGATCGGAAAGGTTAGAAAAGGGGCGTTTTTATCACGGTTTTGCATAAATATACAGAATGACAGAAAGATAGCGAATAAAGGCTCTTCTTTACAAGATGCGCAAAATTATAGTTAAATTTCGTGCACGAATTGTTAACAGATCTAAAACATACCCCTACTTTGTCATTAAGCCTCTTTGAGGTCGTCAAAGAGCCTCTTTGAGGCTGTCAAATGGGCTTAATGAGGACGTCATTAAGGCACTTTCATTTTGTCATTTGGGCTTAATGAGAAAATGAATAAATATACGGCTTAAAGCGCATATTTATACATTGGCAAAACGTTCATAAATTGAGCAATCGCAAAAGGGAGCATCCGCAAAAAGAAGAATGATTTGCTGCTTTGATTTATTTTTGCTAATTTTGTCGCAAACAAAACGGTGCAGAGAATGAAGAACGGCAATAATGATATCAGCTCACTTGAGGAGCAGATGGCAAACAATGATGACATCTGCTGCTCTTGCGGCATTGTAACGGCTTTTCCAAAAGCGTTTTTCGACAACTACCGTGTGGCGGGGGTGGGCATAATGGTCTGCACGTCAGGGTCGTTCACGCTTCGTTGTGAAGGGGTCGAATATGCTGTAACGCAGGGTGAGACGGTGTTTCTTGCACGCGACGTCTATTTCTCCGTATCCGACCATAGCGCCGACTGTGGCGTGGTAATAATTCTTTACCGCGTCGACTCCATTCGCGACTTCCTGGGCACCACCATCGTGGGAATGAAATTTGTGGAGATGCTGAACCCACGCAACTGTTGGGTCATGCACACCCAGCACGAGAGCGAGTTTGAGAAATACGCCCAACTGCTGGCTGCCAAAAGGAACGAGGGCAACGTCTTTGCCGTGAACGAACACAAGCTCCTGCTCCTGGCGCTCACCTACAGGGTGTGCAGCATCTTTGGCGCATTGGCCAAAGACGGCGACCACCTGTCAAGCCGCAAGCTGGAGACCTACATGCGCCTCATGCAACTCATTGACCAACATTATGTTAAAGAGAGGAGTGTGCGGTTCTATGCCGACAAGCTGTGTCTCTCGCCCAAATACCTCACGTCTATCGTGAAATCGGTTTCAGGCAGCAACGTGCAGCAACTGGTGTTCAAAGCCATAACGAAAAAGGCGATCTTTCTTGTCAACAACACGGACAAGAGCATCAAAGAGATATCCGACTATCTAAACTTCCCAAACGCCTCTGCCTTCGGCACATTCTTCAAAAAACAAGTGGGAATGTCGCCGGTAAACTATAGACAAGAGAATCTTAGGTCATGAGATTTGAAAAGCGCAACGATATTTTCGCGCTTCGCGCATTGTTTAAACATTAATTTCCATTAATTGAACATTAATTGAACGTCAATAATTCCGCGCGAAGCGCGTATTAATGACAATTAATGGACCATTAATGGAAATTAATGTTTTAAATAAGAACGTGCGCAAAGCGCGATGTAAATATTAATTCTTGCGAAAAACTAATCAGAAAACAATCTTGGCAGTCTTCTTGCCTGCCTTCACCATGTACACGCCACGTGCTACGTTAGCAAGCGACAGCTTGGTGGTGTTCTTGGCAGCAAGCACAAGCGTGCCATTGGCGCTGAAAAGCTCCACATCGGCAGCCTTGGCAAGGGTAACGGTGTTGCCGTCCCAGCCGATGGTGTTGTCATCAGCAAGCACGCTGCTCACACCCGTCTCGCCATTGTCATCGTCATCGTAGAACTTGTAGGTGTAAACACCCTCTATCGCGTTCTCCTCTGCCATGTTGTCGCTCTGTGCAATGGTGTAGTTGCCGTTGTTAGCGACAGAGGTAGCGAAGAGAGCTTTGGCACCTTCCACAAGGCGCATCGATGAAGGCACGACGTCGTTGTCGGCAAAGAAGTTGAGAGGAGTCTCCACCACATGGCCGCTTGTTGCCTCTGCCCAACCTGTGAGATGCACTTCGTCATCAAAGACAGCCATGCCTGTCACAACCTCTGCCTTCTTCATAACATCGCCCTCGTCATATCCGCTTGTCAACGCCCAGTTCTTTGACAGGTCGCTGGCCTTCAGACATGCGACGTAGGTATCGCAACCACCTTCGTATGCCTTGCTGTTGTCAAACGGGAAGGTCTCGTTAAACGTTCCTGCGAGGTAGAGATTGCCATTTTTGAATGCCATCTCGTCGACGGTGTTAAACTTTGCAGAACGTATATTTTCATCAATCTTAGAGTGATAGGTCTGTGTTGCTGCGATGTCGCCGTTCTCTATTGTCGCAAGGACAAAGGCATGCTCATATTTTTTTTCACCGGCAATGTCACCGCTCAACAAGTCGGTGATCTGCTTCGAGCCGTTAGCCGACTTCAAGGTAAGGTTGTCACCATAAGCCACGAAAGCAACATACACCTTCGAGCCATCGGTTGTGAAGTTTACATCCTCGGCACAATAGCCCAGCTCTGTCTCATTATCTGTAGCAGCCATCTGAGCCACAAGCTCAGCCTGCGCAAAGTCGGCAGACAACGACACGACAGCGAGTGTGGGAACATCCCATGTATAAATGCCGGACATGCTTCCATACTGACCAACCAGTGTGAGGTCGTTGATCTTGCTGTTACCCTGAAATGAAGCGGCAAGATAAACCTTTCCGTTCGAAGCAAGGAGCTTATTGGGAATGAAGTCGGGAGCGGGGTCGCCATAGCCTTCGTCATTACGGGCCTGCTCAGGTATGATAACCTTCGAAGCCACATAATCGCCGTCTTTGCTATACTTCACAATGAAGGCAGAAATCTGTCTGGTCACGCCCTCCTTGCCGTTGATCGTTGCCTTCTGCTCGCCCGTGCCGTCGAGAATCTCAACGATGTCGGCAAAGTTGCCAGCAACATAGATGTTGCCCTCAGCGTCGTTGGCTACGGCCTTTACGGTGGCGGCACCCTTCAGTCCGGCTGCCCACTTCTTGTCACCAGCCTTGTCATACTTTGCGACAAATGCACTTGTTGCGATGGGTTCCAGATAGCTTGAAGCAAACTCCACGTCCTTGGTGTAGGTACCTGTAACGATGGCGTTGCCCTCGTTGTCTATGGCCATGGGAGCACCACGCTGCAAGTCGGCAACCTTCTCTGTGGTGTTAAGGGTTGCGGTCCATGTTGCTGGAGCCTCCTGCGCATTGGCCACAATCGAAGCCAATGCCATCATAACAGAAAATGTTATTCTTTTCATTATCGTCAATTTTTTATCGTGATACAAATTTTAATCTCCTGATCAGAACCTCTTAGTTTCCCCACTTCTCGATGTTCGGGTTAGCCTCCACCGCCTCTATCGGGAAGCGCATGGTGTAACGCGAATCGTTCTCGCTCAGGGTATAAGTCTTGTCGTCGTAAGTCTTTGTCAGCTCAGGACGTGTGGTGCGACGCAGGTCGAACCAACGGTGACCCTCGAAGGCAAGCTCATAAGCACGCTCGTTAAAGATGGCCTTGAGCAGATCGGCCTTCTGCATGTCGTCAAGCTGAGCGGCATACTGGTTATACTTGGCTGAAGCATATCGCTTCACCATCAGCTCCTTGAGATAGGTGCGTGCCTCGCTGAGCTTACTGTCAGAAGCGGCTGCATTGTCGGCGGCAAGCTCTGCTGCTGCCTCGGCAGCAATGAGGTAGGCCTCTGCCGAACGGAAGGTGCAACGATAGCCGTCGTTACCCTTGTCGCCATATTTCTGCAGGCTGTAGGCACTTGCCGTGATGGCCTTGTAGAACAGCGACTTGCGCTTGTCGCCCGTGCGATACTTGTCTATCAGGGCCTTGTTGGGAGCACCAATCCTCACATAGCTTGAGGTCATGACCTGCTCCAGAGCCACGATGCTCTCTACCGACTTGTAATAGTTGGGCAACACCTTCGATGTGGTAAGGTCTTCGAGCGCTCCATGCTTCTCTATGACAGCCTGTGCAGCAGCCAGCGCGTTCTGCCAGTCGCCCTTATAGAGACACACCCTCGCCATCAGCGCATCGGCAGAAACCGTGTTGAAGCGGTAGGTGTAGCCCTCGTCCCACTGCTCCACCGTGAGATATTTTTTTGCCTCGTTCACATCGTCAACAACCTGCTGATAGACCTGCTCCACGCTGCTGCAACTGAGCACCGCGTTGACATCGGCCTTCAACGACAATGGCACACCGCGGGTGGTGGCGGCATTGCAATGGGTGTAAGGCTCAGCAAAGAGGTTAACAAGGAGGAAATGGCAGTAGGCACGCATCATGTAAGCCTCGCCCACGAGCTGGTTTATCTCGTCGGCTGTGGCCTCCGTGATCTTGTCCTTGTTCTCGATGATGTAGTTGGCGATATAGATGGCGTGGTAGTAGCGACGCCAGCCAAACGACACCGTTGTGCTCTGCTGGCTGAGGTCGTTCCATGCCCAGATGTCGAAATAAGAGTCGTAGTCCTCTGCCTTTGTCGAGGCCTTGCCCAGCGTCAGCTCGTCGGCGCGCAGCGTTGCGAGACCACGGTCTTCGGGGAAGTTCTTATATTCGTATGTGAGCAGCGCCCTATATTCCTTGCCCGTCTTGGCAATGACCTTGCCCGTGGGTGTGATGTCAAGGAAGCTGTCGCAGCCTGTCATCACCATCGCTGCCAGCAGCATGATGATGCCCTTAAATATTGTTTTGTTCATTGTCTTCATTCTGTTCTGAAAAATTTCGTTTTCTCTGTTCTGAGAGGTTTCGTTTTCTCTGTTCTGAGAGGTTTCGTTTTCTCTGTTCTGAGAAGTTTCCCTCCCAGCACAATTTAGAAGTTTACATTAACACCAAAGATGAAACTCTTCGGAATGGGCTGCGCATAGGGGTTACCCATGGTCTCGGGATCGAGATAGTTGTTGTAGTTGCTGGCAAGAACAAAGAGGTTGCGGGCCTCAAACGAGAGCGATGCGCTCTTCAAGCCGACATGTCCAAGCCACTGCGACGGCAACTTATATCCCAGACGCACACTCTGCAGACGCACATAGTTGCAGTCCTTAACCCATGTATCGAGCATGCTGTAGAGGTTATACTCGTTATACTGCACATACTCGCGCGGACGCTCCGTGCTGACCATGAGCTTGGTGAACGCCCCGTTGGTGTTGTCGGCCGTCCAGCGGTCCAGGATGTCGCGGTTCACGTTCAGACCGCGGTCGTAGCTTGCGGGCGAATAGCTGGGCTGCACACGCACCTTCATGCCGAAGTTGAAGATGAAGTTGAGGCCGAGCTGCCAGTTCTTATAGTCGAAGGTGTTGATGAAACCGCCTGTCCACTTAGGGTCGGTGCTGCCCATATAGGTATAAAGGCCGCGCTGCTCCTCGGCTGTGAGCGTGCTTGCTCCGTGCGAGTTGAGCTTCAAGAACTCTGTTGCTGTCACCTTCTCGCCGTCCTTGGTCACAAACAGCGGGTAGCCGTCGGCATCAAGACCGGCTGTCTTGTAAGCGAAGAGCGCTCCCACAGGATAACCCTCGCGTCCGGGATAGGTCGCGTTTTGTGCCACGGTCTCACGCACCACGGTGTTCTCGTTGTAACCGACGTTGAGGTTGGTGGTCCAGTTGAAATCCTTGGTATGTATGTTTCGTGTGCCGAGGGCAATCTCCACACCCTTGTTGTTCATGCTTGCCCAGTTGATGGTGGTCGATGCGAATCCGCTCTCAAGGGGCAACATCTTATAACCGATGAGATCCGTACTGTGACGGTAGTAATAGTCTACCGACAGGGTCACGGCGTTGCGGAACAGCGCGATGTCGAGACCGGCGTTCACGTTCTCTGTCTTCTCCCATTTGAGGTTGGGGTTAGGTGCTGTCTCGCTGTTTATGATGTCTTCGCTCACACCTGGCAAGATGGAACCCTTCTTCATGATGCCTATAAGATAAGGTGAGGTGTTCTTGTCGATGTTTCCCTGAAGACCGTAAGAGGCGCGGAGGCAGAGGTTGTCTAACCACTCTACGTCCTTAAGCCATTTCTCCTCCTTGGCTCGCCACAGTCCACTGACCGAGTAGAGCGGGAGGTAACGATATTTCTTTGCCACACCAAACACGTCGGAGCCGTCGAAACGCACACTGCCGCCAAAGGTGTAGCGGTTGTGCAGCGAGTAGGAGCCTGTGGCATACCATGACACATAAGCGTTCTCTGTCTCGCTCTCCTGGTGCAACGGGTAGGCATCGGCCCATGTCTGGCTGGGGAAGATCACGGGCTGTGTGGTCAGCGTGCGCGAGTCGTAGCCATAGGCCACGCTGTAGATTGAGTTCGACTTGGCATGGCGCACCTCGGTACCCAACATGAAGTTGACATCGTGTATGCGGTTAAACTTCTTAACAAACTCTGCCATGGCCTTCCATGTCCACTGGCGGTTATGATACTCGCTGGTCTTGTGCATGCCACCGTCGGGCAAGAAGCTCTTTTTCACACCGTCAGCACCGATATATTCGGTGAACAGCTTCTCCTTACGCATGGCGTAGGTGTTCTCGTTGGCATACTTGCTCAGCGAGTAAGAGTCTTCCTGCAAACCAAACTGTGACGTGATCTTAAGATAGTCGGTGAGACGGAGCTCGGCGTTCAGGATTGCCATCATCGAACGGTCACGGCGCTTGGTGTTCGAGTTGGCACGCTCCTCAAAGATGTTGAAGTTGAGCGACGAGTCTTCCTTGCCCTGAACGTTGGTGTCGTAGTTGTAGTTGCCGTTCTCGTCGTAGGGTGTGAAATAGGGGTTCGCCAGACGCGAGTAGTAGACGGGGTTGGTAAAGCCGTTGCTGTCGGTGAGATATGTGGTCTGCTTGCGCTCGTTGGCATAGATCGACGCACCGACCTTCAGCAGCTTGTTCACCTGATAGTTGGTCTTCAACGTTATGTTGTAGCGTGTGTTGCCCACACCCTTCACGTTGCCCTGCTCGTCGTTGTAGCCCACCGAGGTGTAATAGTCGCTCTTGTCGCCACCGCCTGCTATGCTCATGTTATACTCCTGTGTCAGGGCGTTGCGGAACAAGATGTCGTTCCAGTCGGTGCTTGTAGCACGCAGCTGGTTGATCTTGTTCTTCGCAGCATCGCTCAGCGCGTCCCATCCGCCTGTCTTGTAGGCGTTGGTCTCGCCCAGGGTGTTGAGAATGTTGGCCACCCCACCCTTGTTCTGGCGATAGGTATAGTCGGAAGCGAGCAGTCCAAGCTCCAGATCCACCTTCTCGTTGCTGTTCAGCAGGTTAAGGCGGTCAATGTCGGTCTTGGGCATAAAGGTCAGCTTGCCCGAGAAGTTGATGACGGGCTTGCCTGCACGTCCCTTCTTCGTGGTGATCACGATCACACCGTTGGCTGCTCTCGCACCGTAGATGGCGGTAGCGGCAGCATCCTTGAGCACGGTAATGTTGTCGATGTCTGAAGGGTTAAGGCCTGCAATGGAGGTCTGGTAAATGTTATCGATGTCTTTAAGATCCTCCATGCTCGGTATGTCAGTGCCGTCCATAGGAATGCCGTCGAGCACCCACAGCGGCTCCTGTGTGCCACTGATGGAGGCGGTACCGCGAATGCGGATCTTGACGGGCGCACCGGGAGCACCTGTCGACGTGATTGACGAGAGGCCGGCAATCTGTCCTGCCAGCGCCTGGTCAATGTTGTTGACGGCACCTATCTTCTCGTCGCTGATCTTAAGGGTGGTCACAGCCGAGGTCAACTTTCTTCGGTCAAGCTCCTGATAGCCTGTAACAACGACCTCGTTGAGCTGGTTGTCATCGGTCTGAAGCACCACTCTGTAGTCGCTCTTTCCTGCAACAATCTTCACTTCCTGCGTTGCAAAACCCAGGAAGCGCACAGAGAACGTCTTGTCCTGGGCGTCCACCTTCAGGGTGAAACGGCCGTCATAGTCGGTCACTGTTCCATGGGTCACTTTCTTGTCTTGTCCTCTCATGATAGAGACAGTGGCACCTGGCAGGGGGTCATCGCCCATGCTGCCGTCAACGACAACGCCGGTGATGGTGCGCTCCTGTGCTGAGAGGATGTTCATGGCGAACACCATGAGCAAAAGTAGGAATGTTCTCAATTTCATATTCTTTCTTTAGTTTTTCTCGTCCAATCTGTTGTATCTTTACTTTATTTCCTGTCCCAACGCGGTCTGAATTCGCATGATCACATCCTCATAGTGAAACTGTGTGGCTGTGTCACCCGAGCGGCGCTTGCCCTTGAGCAGACTGAGAATCCGCACCAGCTCACCACGCTTCACGCTGATGGCATCGCTCACACGGGCGGTCTGGGTGCCGCCCATGTCGATGGTGCGCGAAGCCGAACTGAGGCTCACACACTGCCAGTTGTGGTCGGGCGAGTCGATAATGGCGGGCGTGTCACAGATCTTCTTGTTTATCTTCACACCCTCCTGCTGGGCTGCAGCTGTGATCAGGGCGTCAACGAAGTTTTTCTGTAGCTGGCGCTCGTCAATGGTCAACTGTCGTCCTGCGATGGTCTTGCCAAAGAAGTGCTTGTGCAGCATGTCCATCATCTCGACAGCGGTGAACGCCTCCTTGCCGTTGGCCTGCTCGTTGGCAAACATACGCATTATGCGGTTGTTGTCGAGCATGTCCCACAACATGTAGCTCTGCTGGTTCTGCAACGCATAGTCGGGCGACTGCTCCTGCACACCCAGCGGCGTGTTCTTATTAATAAAGGTGTATTTGTTGAGCTCGCTTCTGAACAGCCACTTCGGACAGGTGAACACCTCGTCAATAAGAAACTGCACGGCTCTCTTCTGCCTGTCCTTCTCCACAAAGGTGAAGGTCTGCTTGCCGTCGTCGATGGTGGTGTTGTCGATATACATGCCTCCCACGTTGGCAAGCACATGGTAGAGATAGAGGCTCCACTGGAAGATCACACCCTGATAGAGCTTCGATGCCTCGTCGTAGGTCTGGCCGGGCTCTCCCGTGCGGGTCCACTCCACAATGTTGGGCATCACACGCTTGAGGTTCTCTATGCCGTAGCCAGCCGACTTCATGGCGTCGTCGCCCAAGTCCTCACTCAAGGCTCTGGGGTCCATGGCTGTGCGCTGGCTCTGTGCCTCGCTGTAACGATATTCCTTGCCGCTGTGCTTCTTCAGGAACGCCTGCTGCTTCTCTGCCGCACCCTTCTCGTCGGGGAACCAACGGTAACCCCACTCTATGGCCATCATGTCATAAGGGCCGATCTGGGGAGAGATCTGCTTTATGCCGTCGCCGGGCTGAGCCACATAGTTGAAGCGGGCATAGTCCATAATCGACGCTGCCGTGCCCTTGACCTTGTCAGTGAAAGCCTTCGAACGGAGCGAGTCGGTGGCATAGGCGTTGCTGGCGATCATGTTGTGACGCAGACCCAACGAATGGCCCACCTCGTGGCAGGCAACAAAGCGTGCTGCATCGCCGATCATGTCCTCAGGCAACTCATACTGTCGCGCCGCCTTGTTATATGCCCCTGTCTGCACCATGATCCACTCGCGCAACAGCGACTTCACATTGTGCCACCAGATGATGTCGGCCTCCAGAATTTCTCCCGTGCGCGGGTCAATCACCGACGGACCCATGGCGTTGGCCTTCTCTGAGGCATCATAGGTGAGAACAGAATATTTCATGTCGTCGCCCTCGGCAGCAATGCTGTCGGTGAGGTCAAACACCTGAACGGCGTTCTTGAAACCCGCCTTCTCAAAAGCCACGTTCCAGTCGGTCATGCCACGCTTGATGTAAGGACGCAAGAAGACAGGCACAGCCTGGTCAATGTAGAACACGATGGGCTTCTTGGGCTCCACAAGCTCGCCGCGCAGATATGCCTCCTCGTCTGTAGGCTCCAGGCGCCAACGGGTGATGTAGTTGTTGCGTGTCACCTCCTGCTGACGGTCGCCATATTGCAGTCGGCTGGTCGTGAAATAGCCCACACGCTGGTTCTCCTTACGCGCCACCATGGGCTGCTCGGGCAGAAGCACAAGCGAACAGCTCACCTCCACGGTGACGTTGGTCTTGCTCTTGCCTTCATGCACAACAGTGGTGAGCTCCGATGTGGCTGTCACATTGTTGCTGAACGCTTTGATATCGATGATATGTGAGAGGTCTGAGTCGGCAGAGGTGCCGAGGTTTATAAGGTTGAAGACATCGTTAAAGTAGGTCTTCTTGCCGTTGAACAGGTCGTTAACCTTGAAGATGACGGTCGACGAGTCGTTGGCCACAGCCTCCACCTTCAGGCTGGCAATGAGCGGGTCAATGTAATTGTTCTCCACCGATGCCGCCATGGCGTCTTTCTGGTCAACCTCTGGCATAACGCGCTGCTGGCGCACAAAGACGGTCTTCTTCTTTTTGTCCCATTCGAAACGGACACACTGGTTCTCGTAGTTGATGCCACGGTTCACGCCAGCCTCGTTCAGCTCGTTGGGAACACGTTGCAGCTTGTTGGAAACGAGGAACACCCTGCCCATCAACTTGACAGGCATCTCAAGATAAAAATCTTGGTCCTTCTTCACAACGTTCATCACGCCTTTCACGTTGACAGAGTCGCTGCCAACCAGTTTTTTGTAGTCTGAAACAGGCTGCTCCACCTTTTTCTTTTTCTTCTTAAAAAGCCCCATTTCGGGTGCCGATTTCATAGTGAGAGCAAAGCATGAGCTACCGATCATTGAGACCGCTACAGCCCCAATCATTAATTGCAGTTTATGCATGTTTTTAAATATCTAAAATATCCGAATATTTATTGGTTGTTTATTCAAAATTGCTGATCTTCTTTCCAAAATCACAAAATTAATATAAAAAAACCACACAGCCAACATTTTTCATGTTTTTTCGTTAGTTATACATCTTTTTAAATGGTTTTAAGAAACTTTTCTTTGTAATTTGATTTTTAATTTCTACATTTGCAGTTCCGTTTTTCCACATATTTTTGAACAAGAACAGAGAACAAGTTGAACAAGAACAGAGAACAAGCCATGCCTGAAAACAAGATAATAATAGCCTGCGACTCCTTCAAAGGCTGCATGACGAGCAGCGAGGTCAACGCAACAGTGGCTGAGGCCGTGCGACAATGGCACCCGTCAGATGCTCTCACCACAGACGCCACAACCGGCACCACCGCATCGCCCGAGGTCATAACCCTTGAGATGAGCGACGGAGGGGAAGGCATGCTCAGCGCCTTCGCCAACGCCCTCGATGCCGACATGGTCAACATGACAGCCCACGATGCCCTCATGCGCCCCATACGCTGTTCCTACGCCATGACCGCCGACACAGCCATCATAGAGGTGGCACAGACCGTCGGACTGCAACTCATTGAGCCAGAGCAGCGCAACCCCATGCGCACCACCTCGTGGGGTGTAGGCGAACAGCTGCTCCATGCCTACCGCCACGGTGCCCGCCATTTCATCATAGGTCTCGGCGGCAGCGCCACCTCCGACAGCGGCACAGGCATGCTCCGCGCCCTCGACAACAAGTGGCGCGACATAGCCGCCCATTGCCAGTTCACCCTCGCCTCAGACGTCACCAACCCCCTCTGTGGCCCCAACGGAGCCGCCCATGTGTTCGCACCCCAGAAGGGTGCCACCCCCGCCATGGTTCAGCAGCTCGACGACCGCGCCCGCCGCTTCGCCGAGGCAAGCAACAGAGCCCTCCACCGCGACTGTAGCGACACCCCGGGAGCAGGAGCAGCAGGAGGCTTAGGCTACGCCTTCATGCAGTATCTTGGCGCCACCGTCCAGTCGGGTGCCGATCTTCTCCTCACCCTCACTCGTTTCGACGACCTCCTCCCCGACACCCTTCTCATCATCACCGGCGAGGGCCACAGCGACCGTCAGACCCTCATGGGCAAGCTCCCCAGCCGCATCCTCGCCCACGCCCTCCCCCACAACATCCCCGTGTGGCTCCTCTCAGGTGCCATCACCGACGCCCCCTCTCTTCTCGCCGCCGGCTTCTCCCGTCTCCTCCCCATCACCCCTCCCTCCATGCCCTTAGAGGAAGCCCTCAAAAAAGAGACCGCCCGGTCAAACATCCTCAGGCTGTTACAGTGAGCGAAATCTGTGTGCATTAATTCCTAAAACAATGCTAATATCTCACAGATCTCAACGTCTTTAGGCCACACAGATCTCAATGTCTTTAGGCCACCCAGATCTCAATGCCTTTAGGCCACCCAGATCTCAATGCCTTTAGGCCACCCAGATCTCAATGTCTTTAGGTCACACGGATCTCACAGATCTCACGGATCTGCCAATGCTTCGCCTGGCTCACGGATATCATTTTTGTGCCTCATTAGAAGTCCAAGAATCCCATAATCAAGAGCTGCCGTAGGCAAAAAGATCCGTGTGATCCGTGAGATCCGTGTGCGTATAAAAAAAGAAAGATCCGCGTGCCAAATAGATTCGTGTTATTCGTGAGATTCGTGTTCAAAAGAATCAAGTGTTCAACATCGTGTGTTCCTCCTGTGAGCGCACCGCCGCGAACAAAGATTCGTGAAATCCATGAAATCCGTGTGCGTATAAAAGAAGAGCTCCGTGTGCGTTTATAGAAAGACAGAGAGAAATTCGTGTTCAAGAAAAAAATCACCTTCCAAACCCGACCTTATTAAAATAAAATCATTACCTTTGCACATTGTAAGCTATCCCCTGACCCCAAAGCGCCATCAAGCGCCAGCTGTTACGATAGCTATCCACAGCAAAAGTAAGCTCACGAAAGGATATAATATGGGCAATACTCAATTATCAACTAGACAAAAGCAATCCCCCACAGCGATTGCGACAGCAGACATAAAGTAGAGCAGAATTTATGCAACCGGATGGTACGAATTCTCTTTCTACAGCCGACGAGAACCCCGTTTCTCCAAAGGGCATCCACGTTACAGAGCCAGACACGCCTACTGGTTCTGAGATAAAGAAATACCACAAAGTCAGCGCCCCCACATGGTCATACCTCTTCCTCCACAACAGCAAAGTGAAGAGCGTGGAGCGCCAGCTCCAGGCCGACAACATGCCCTATTTCGTGCACAAGACCATCCGCTACTACAAGCAAAAAGACAAGCACGGCGTGCAGCACCGCGAGACCCCCACCGTCAGCGGCCTGATCTTCCTCCAAGGCGACCCCAAGGCCCTGCAGACCTACCTCACAGAGCACTTCATCAGCATCCACCTCTGCAAAAACTGTAGCACAGGCAAGGTAGCCCAGATCCCCGATGCCCAGATGCGACCCTTCATGCGCATCAACGCCACAGAGCCCGAGCGCATACGCTTCCTCCTCAAGCCCTTCCACTATTACGCCCGCAACCGCATCCTCCTCCGCATCACCACAGGAGAGCTCGCAGGCCTTGAGGGCTACATCATCCGCATCGACCGCGACCGTCGCCTTGTCATGGACGTAGGAGGCATGAGCGTAGCCATCTCAGGCGTCCATGCCCAACACTTCGAAGAGGTAGCGCCCGCCACCCCCACCGCCGATGCCTCCCCATTCTACCAGCGCAACCTCCACGAGCGTGAGGCCCTTCTCGACCGCTACTTCCACCCCGTCACCACCCCCGAAGACGTAGCCGCCCAGGCCGACAACATCCTCTACCTCCTCCGCTACGTCCAGGACGAGCAGTCACACGACCGCATGCAGCGTCCCCAGGCATGGTCCACCCTCACCTTCATCATCAAAGAGATCGCCTACTATTACGCCCCCCTCTTCGACCAGCACAGCGTCCCCCTTGCTCCAATAACCGACAGCGGCACAAAAGTGATCGACGAGCTACACCGCCTCATCGCCGCCACCCCTCAAGAAGAAGAGCGCAACCGTTACGCCACCCTTCTCCAAGAGCTCCTCTCCCACCACGGATATCTCTTTCAATAGCCCTGCCCATCACCTCGCAAACCAACATCAGAGTAAAATCCGCGTGCAAAATATTCGTTAAATTCGTGTTATTACCTCCCTTCGGTCAGTGGGCCTACAGCGAATCTCGTGTTCAAAAAAATCTCGTGTCCCCCCGTGAGCACCCCGCCGCGAACAATATCCGTGAGATCCGTGAGATCCGTGTGCGTATAAAAAACAGAGTAAAATCCGCATGCATATAAAAAGACACAGAAAGATCCGCATGCAAAAAAATTCGTTTAATTCGTGCGATTCGTGTTCAAAAAAATCTCGTGTACAAGAGTGAGATCCGTGAGCGATTAAAAGATAGAAATCCGCGTGCAAAAATATTCGTTAAATTCGCGTTATTCGTGTTCAAAAATCTCGTATTCAAGCCCCCAGTGAGCGCCACGCCGCGAACAAGACCAGTAAGCATCCCATCTGTTTTTAGTGGCTTGAATGAAATATACTGATATACCAAACTCAGTGATAAATAGTT
>UQTI01000070.1 GCA_900543975.1 uncultured Prevotella sp.
CAATAGACTCGCCTTTGAAAGGGAAAAGTGAAGAACGAAGAGTGAAGAATTCAATGGACTTTTTTAAAGGTAAAAAATGAATAAGGGAGTTGATGCTTCTTGAAAGAGGATAATCTTTGAAAGAGGATAATCTTGAAAGAAAATAATCTTGAAAGGAAGGGCAAAATCGGCTGAAAGCCGATAATTCAAAAATCAAAAATCAAAAATCAAAAATCAAAAATCGATAACTTCCTGTCACAAAAATAAGAAAAATGGATAAAAGAAATTATGCGTTCGGCAAGACCAACTTTATATTGTTGGCTGTCGGCATGTTGATTGTTGTTGTCGGCTTCTGCCTTATGAGTGGCGGCGGTTCCGATGAGACGGTGTTCGATGCCTCTATCTTCGATGTTCGCCGCATCAAGGTGGCACCCGTTGTGTGCCTTGTGGGCTTCCTCTCTATGATCTATGCCATCGTGCATAAACCTAAGGACAACGAAGACAACAACATTGAGGAAACGAAAGCTGATGATGACGTTGAGGCTTAATGGCTGAAGCGAGAACGTTCTTAATTGACAATTAAAAAGAAGGGAAAGAAGAAAAACAATGAATTGGTTTGAAGCATTGGTCCTTGGCATCGTGCAGGGACTTACAGAATATCTGCCCGTGAGCAGCAGTGGCCATCTCGCCATCGGCTCATATCTCTTTGGTGTAAACGGTGAGGACAACCTCGCGTTCACCGTCTTGGTGCATGTGGCAACGGTGCTCAGCACACTCGTGGTGCTGTGGAAAGAGATCGACTGGATCTTGAAAGGTCTGTTCAAGTTTAAGATGAACGACGAAACAAAATATTTCCTCAACATCGTGGTGTCGATGATCCCTGTTGGTGTTGTGGGAGTGTTCTTCAAGGACAAGGTGGAAGAAGTGTTTGGCTCTGGTCTGCTCATCGTCGGACTGATGCTCCTCGTCACCGCCGCTCTCCTCACCTTCTCTTATTATGCCAAGCCGCGTCAGCGTGAACACATCTCTATGAAAGACGCGTTCATCATCGGTCTGGCCCAGGCTTGCGCTGTTATGCCCGGACTCTCACGTTCAGGAAGCACCATCGCCACAGGTCTGCTCCTCGGCAACAAGAAAGAGAAGCTTGCACAGTTCTCGTTCCTCATGGTCATACCTCCCATCCTTGGCGAGGCTCTCCTCGATTTGCTCAAGGCCGCTAAGGGCGAAGAGGCGTTTGGCAACATCGATGTCCTGCCGCTTGCCGTTGGCTTCGTGGCAGCCTTTGTGAGCGGCTGCGTCGCTTGCAAGTGGATGATCAACATCGTGAAGAAAGGCAAGCTCGTGTGGTTCGGCGTTTATTGTGCCATTGCCGGAGCCGTCACCATCGTGTGCTCGCTTCTCTAAAAGAAGAGAGACGTGAATGCCCCCCGAATAGTAAAAACAAAAAACTCTGAAATCCAAATAATGAATTTCACTAAAGGCGAAATTATCGCTATCAACAAGCCATACCGCATGACCAGCTTCGGCGCCTTGGCTTACGTTCGTAAACGCATAAGTGAGCGTAGCGGCGTGAAGCGCGTCAAGACAGGCCACGCCGGTACATTAGACCCTCTGGCCACAGGCGTGCTTATCCTCTGCACAGGTAAGAAGACCAAAGAGATAGAGACGCTGCAAGCCCACTCTAAGGAATACACTGCCACCCTACAGCTCGGAGCAACAACACCCAGCTACGACTTGGAGCATGAGGTTAACGCCACCTATCCTACCGACCACATCACCCGTGAGCTTGTCGATGAGGTGCTACAGCAGTTTGTCGGCGACATAGAGCAGGTGCCACCGTCTTACAGCGCATGCAAGATCAACGGCGACCGTGCCTATAAGCTGAAACGTCAGGGCGAGACCGTGGAGCTGAAAGCCAAGACCGTGCATGTCGATTTCATCAACGTGCTCTCTTTCGATCCCGAGACCATGCTCCTGCAGATCCATGTGGGCTGCGGCAAAGGTACCTACATACGTTCCTTGGCACGCGACATAGGCAGAGCGCTCAACAGCGGTGCTTACCTCACGCAGCTCTGTCGCACCCGTGTCGGCGACGTGCGCATTGACGACTGCATCAAGCTTGACGACATCGAGCAATGGCTCGACAACCAGAACATAGAAAAAACAGACAAAGAATCAAAGAATAATGAAGTTATCACAGTTTAAATTTAAATTGCCAGAAGAACAAATCGCACTCTATCCTCACAGCATCTACCGTGAGTTTAAAAACGATGAGGGCGAGATGGAGAAGTTTCGCATCACACGCCGCGACGAGTGCCGCCTCATGGTGTTGCACCGCAAGTCGCAGCAGATAGAGATGTACAAGAAGGACGAGAACGGAAAACCCATCGAGGGCGAGTATCTCGATTTCCGCAATGTGCTCGACTATTTTGATGAGGGCGACACATTCATCTTCAACGACACCAAGGTGTTCCCCGCACGTCTCTATGGCACCAAGGAGAAGACCGATGCCAAGATCGAGGTGTTCCTGCTGCGCGAGCTCAACGAGGAGATGCGTCTGTGGGACGTGCTCGTGGAGCCGGCCCGAAAGATCCGTATCGGTAACAAACTGTTCTTTGATGAGAGTGGCACCATGGTCGCTGAGGTCATAGACAACACCACCAGCCGCGGACGCACCCTGCGCTTCCTCTACGACTGCCCTCACGACGAGTTCAAGCGCGAGCTGTTCGCCTTAGGCGAGGCACCTCTCCCACGTTATATCATCGACCGCCGCGAAGATCATCACGGCACCGAGGACGATTTTGACGACTTCCAGTGTATCTTTGCCAAGAACGAGGGTGCCGTAACAGCACCTGCCACAGGCCTTCATTTCAGCCGTGAGCTGATGAAGCGCATGGAGATCAAGGGCATCAACTTCTCTTATATCACCCTCCATTGCGGATTGGGCAACTTCCACGACATCGAGGTAGAGGACCTTACCAAGCACAAGATGGACTCGGAGCAGATGATCGTAGGTCCCGAGGCATGCAAGATTGTGAACAAGACCAAGCTTGCCGGCCGTCACGTCTGTGCCATAGGCACCAGCGTGGTTAAGGCCACAGAGACAGCTGTAGGCACCGACGGCTTGCTTAAGGAATATGATGGCTGGACAAACAAGTTTATCTTCCCTCCTTACGAGTTTGGCTTGGCCGACTCAATGGTTGCCAACTTCTATCACCCTCTGTCAACGCTCCTCATGGAGACCGCTGCTTTCGGTGGCTACGACCTCGTTATGGAAGCCTACAACCTTGCCGTGAAGCACGGCTACATGTTTGGCTGCTACGGCGATGCTCTGCTCATCGTCAACGACTGATAACTCTATAAAAGCGTCATAACGAAACAACAACGATAAGTGAAGGCTATATTCGTGCTTCTTGTCACAGCTGCGGCAAGGCAAGAATATAGCCTTTCTTGCTTTCTTTAATCTTCAAAACAACAATAACATGCACACAGTTTATCTTTCTTTAGGATCCAATCTTGGCAACCGCAAGCGCCTGCTCCATGATGCTATCGGCATGATTGGCGAACAGGTGGGATGCGTGGAGCGCGAGTCGTCTTTCATAGAGACCGAGCCGTGGGGTTTTGCCTCGCCCAACAAGTTTCTCAACTGTTGCGTGAAGGTGCTCACCTCCTTGTCGCCACATCAGTTGCTGGAGACAACCCAGCACATAGAGCGCGAGATGGGACGCACCCAAAAGTCGGTCGACGGCCAATATCACGACCGCGTCATCGACATCGACATCTTGCTCTACGACCGGGTGAGCGTCAACGACGACGACCTCGTCATACCCCATCCTCTCATGCACGAACGTCCGTTCGTCATGGTTCCGCTACGCGAAATAAATGAGGATGTGTAGCTTCTACTCTAAACCAACCCCACTATAAGCCTCTGCCCATTATGAAGACAACCAGCATAAACACTTACTTTTTGCGAAACGTAGCCTCTAAAGACCATCGTTTCTGTAGCTCACGTTTGCTCCTTTTCATCGCTGTCATCGCCCTGCTTTGCAGTTGCGGCAAGACGCGCCATGCACCGCTCAATGTGTCGGAGATGTTCTTTGGCAAGCGTCTGTCGTCGGTGT
The DNA here is from genome assembly GCA_900543975.1 of uncultured Prevotella sp. GTDB lineage: Bacteria > Bacteroidota > Bacteroidia > Bacteroidales > Bacteroidaceae > Prevotella. Next base: position 4,101 of record UQTI01000070.1, read on the forward strand.
CTGCCGACCCACGTTGTGCCAACCGTTTCTTTGTGGCAAGCGAAGACGGCGACGTGTTTGTCTTGAACTCCTCCAACACCACAGCCATAGACACCCTCTTCACCCCTTTCGACCGGATATATAAGGTTGTGCCTTGCACAGAAGCACACGCTAACGGCTTTTTTATTGGAACGCGTAACATGGGACTCGTTCTTTGTCGCCGCCAAGCCGACTCTCTCGTCGCCGTTACCCGTTACCTTCTTCCCACCGCCGACCGCCCAGACCGCTATTCGGCTTACGACATCAGCGTGCAGCCCACAGGCGTTTATGTAGCCACAAGCCACGGTCTGCTGAAGATTGCACAAAACAGCATAGCAAGCACCGCAACCGCAAGCACCGCAACTGCTGTTCTCTCGCCTGTTGATGTGTGCCATGACAGCGGAGCGTCTTCCGACACCTTGCGCCCAATGGTTGCATGCGACATTCTCACTATCAGCTCCCGCTACCTTGTGTTTGCTTCAGATAGAGGAGTGTTGAAGGTTGACATGACCACCGACAAGGTGAGCCCTCTCGTTTCTCAGAAAGCCTATGGCATAGCACTTAACGGCAACACCATAATGGCGCTCGTTAGCGGCGATTCGCTTCTCAAGGTCGACCTTCGCGGCACCCGTCTTGCCGCCCTTTCGTTGCCCCATCCTGCCCAACGCTATTTTTACGATCCTGCCAACGCCATGAACTATCTGTTGTCTGACGGTCATGTGCAGCTCTTCCGCGATAACGAACTCGCTAATCCTGACACCTGGCAGCAGATGAACGTAGGCATGTCCATGCCTGTCAACTGTCGCAACATCATCGTTGGCAACAGTGGGCAGCATCAGTCGTTGCTGGTCGGCAAATATTCGCTTTTCCGTGTGGCAAACCATCAGGATGTGTTCAACAGCACGGGCGAGGTCAGGTTGGCTTGTGTTGACGGACGCCACATCTATTATCTTGTTGGCACCCGTTTGTTCCGCCAAGACCTCGACGGCAAGAACATGGCGGTACAGCTTAAAGACATCTCGGGCGGCACGGGCGACATAAGGTTTATGCAGGTGCTCAACGGGCAGCTCTTTTATGTTGACAGCGACAACAAGGCCTACAGCGCACCTCTCTATTCGTCATATCTCGTCAACTCGTTGCTCTCGTTCGACCGTCCCGTAAAGCCGTCGCCTAACCGCGAGGTCACAGCCATGGGGGTTGATGCACGCAACGTTTATGTGGGCATTCGTGACGGACTGTGTAACCTTCATCGAGCCGACTCCTGTCTTGACAACAGCGTCTTCATAACACGCTTCGCCAATGTCGGTACCCAAACGGCCTTCGCCACGCTCAATGACGGTGTGTTCATGGGTCGCGACAACAGGTTCCTTCCAATAAAAGGGTCAAGACGTTTCGCTTTCATCCGCGACGTGGCTTTCATACCCTCTCAAGGTCAATCTCCCGGCCTTTACGTCTTGACCAACAACAGCCTGTTGCGCAGCTGTGGAACCGACAGCTTGGCTTTTGTGCGCACGGCAACGGGTTATCGCCGACTGCTTGCAGCTGACGGCACCCATGTCTATGGCGTTGCCGATTTCGGCATCGATAACCTTTTGTCTTCTGAACGTCTTTTCCCCGACATCCATTTTGAGCCCGAGGCTTGTGTGGTTGTTGACGGAAAGATCTATGCAAGTTCTGGAAGCGGCGTCTATGTCTTTGGACCAACGGCAGACAAGACAGCCCCTGACCATTACACCACCGTGAGGTTTGTCCCCCAGAGTCTCTTCTCGCGCACCAACATCGTGTTGCTTGTGCTCTTGGTTTGTGCTGTGGTGGCTGGTGTGTGGTATGTTGACCATCGTCGCCGCCGCATGAGAACGGTGAGAGCCATGCAGAAACGGTTGCGTGCGCGTGTTGACGAACTGTGCAGGGTGCGCCATTTGCTCGATGCTCATCTGTGCAGCACCTTAGACCGTTGGCTCAGCGAGATAAAGAATCTTCACCGTCTTGCCCCAACCGAGGCTGTGAAGCAAGCCGACAGCCTTAACCGCGACATACAGCAAGCCACGTTCAAGGTGCCTACCGTTCTTGCCCTTCAGCTTGAGCGACAGCTTGGCGACCTTAAAACGAGAAAGAAGGTGCCTGGCAGCGCTGACCGTAGAAAAGCGAGTGAGCAGGCGCGTGTGGGCGGCGATGTGTTTGAGATGGCCCGTGTCATTGTCGACAACGACAAGTGGTTGCGCATTGTCCGCGACGATGAGGCGCTTGTTGAGAGCCTCTGCCTCTTGTTTGACAACCATGTGGCCGTTAAAGGCATGCCCTATTGCTATCTTGCCGTCTTGAACTCAGAGGTTGAAGCCGACGAAAAGCTTTATAATCTTTATGCCGTTGTTGCCAACGACAAGAAAGCGCTTGAAGACAAGGTAGCTGCCGAAACCATAGCAGCAGCTAAGGCTGAGGGCAAGACCACGGCAAAGGATGTGGCTGAGGCAAGGGCCATCGCCAAAGCAAAAGTGGAGGCAGAGCACCGTTTTGCTGAAACAGCGTGCGAGTTGCTAAAACCTTATGTCTCCACGCCAGACATTGCCGGGAAACTCCTCGCTAATGTTGAGGCGGAGCGCCAGAAGCTGCAAGCACATGAGGCCGATGCTTGCGCCGTTGACCACACGCTCAAGGGTGTCTGCACGGCGTTGACAGCTCAATACTCAGCCATCGTTTCAGCCCTCAGCTCTTCCACGCCCGATGTTTGTGGCGCTCTCTCCCAGTTGCCGCTGCTCAACCGCCGCCGCGACATGTTGTTGAGCATCGTTGATGTTCACCAGTTGTCAAAAGTCTATTTTGACCTACAGGCACAGCTTTACAAGAAAGCCTGTCTTGGCAAGCAGAAGACAGAGATTGAGGCACAGATGAAAGCTCTGGCAACAGACCATTTTAGCAAGGGCACACTTGTTGAGGCTGTGCAAGCCTTCTACACAGCAGCCGACAAGACCGTTGACAAGGAACTGTTCTTCTTGATGAACCTGCCGCGCAAGAAGGGTGGGGGCTTGTTCATAAGCGAATCGTTGCTGGTGCTCCTGATGGCGAAAAACGGCAAGCGTGTAAGCTCTTACGACGAGATGACGGAAGCAGGAAAGCAACATCTGCGTAGGGTTCGTCGTGAGCTTCTTGGCGACAATATGCTCGCTTGTTTAGACCGCTTGAAGGCTTATGGCAACGACAATGCCGGCAGTTTCGCTCCTCTTTTGCTTGATCTGTATGAGACCTACAAAGCGGATGCGTCAAACACCTCTGCCGATGAGCCTATGGTAGAGGCAACTGATGTAGACGGCTGATCTTCAAAGGCTTGAAACCCTTTGTGATGCGTTACATTTTTTGCTTGTGCAAAAATGTAACGCTTTGAAACGTTCCATAATCAGGCTCTAAAAAAATGGTCACACCAAAAAACGTACTCTAAAAATTAAAACCTCAAAAAACTAAACCTTTCTGTGTAGCTTTGCATTGTCAAAAGGACAAAGCGTCTGACGAAAGACAGTGAGTCTGACGAAAGACGACGCGTCTGACAAGAGTTAGAAAAATCTTAATGAAGTGAAACCCTTAAAAAATGAAAGTTATGAAGACAAATGCAAAACTTATCGTCCTCGTGTTCGCACTCATGTGCGTGTTCTCTGCTCCTGCATGGCCTCAGGTGGGCAAGGGTGCCTACAAAGCGGGTATGGCTGTAACCAAAGCCACCACTCATTATGTGGCAACTGGCGCATATAACCGTCAACTCAACACAATACGTCAGAACTCAAACGTTCTCCGATTGCAGGGTGTATCTGTTCCGCACAATGTGGTCATGAAAAACTCTATTCGTCGCAATCAGGAAACCGTAGAAAGACTAAGACGTTCGTCTGAGCAGATAAGAAAATGTGGTGTTATCTCACCTACAAAAAAGAGCGTTAAGCCCTTGCCCGCTAAAACAGCACGTCAATAAAAGATATGGCGTTTTTTTAGTTTGCTAAACGTTACATTTAACTTAAAAATATCCGATTTTATGAAGAAGCTTAATCTAAATGTGAAAACGATCTGCCTCATGGCAATGTTCTTCGTTGCATGGCCAGCATGCGCTTCGAGCCCCGCATGGCCTTCTAATCCCGCATGGCCTTCTAATCCTGCATGGCCTTCCGACCCTGCATGGCCCTCAGCCCCCTCTTGCCAAGCTAAGGCTAAAGCAAAGGTCAAGACACAAACAAGAACCTACGACAGCAAGGCCGTAGAAAAGATGACAGAGCGCTTCGTCGCTTATGCCAAGATAAACAGTCAGGGTACCGACACCTCCGACATGAGCGTGTTTCCCATCAACGCAGGTCAGCGAGAGATGGCGCAAAAGGTGGAGGCCGACCTTCAAGCTGCCGTGCGTGGCACCTCTGCCACCGTGCGCCGTAGCGAGAGCGAATATGTGTATGTTAAGATTCCTGCCAACGCAAAGGGCATCCCGTCAATAATGTTTATGGCGCATCTTGACATCACCCCCGAGGCTCCCGGCGGCAACATCACGCCTGTGGTCCATCGCGCTTACGATGGTGGTGACCTTGTGTTGTCCGGCTCGTTGGTGCTCAGTCCGTCAACACCGCAGGGCAGACATCTTGCCCAGTGTGTGGGCAAGACCATCGTCACCTCCGACGGCACAACGCTCCTTGGTGCCGACGACAAGACGGGATGTGCCATCCTCGTGACCCTTGTGGAGCGTGTGGTCCGTGACAAGAACATGCGTCATGGCGATCTCTATTTTGTTTTCTCACAGAACGAGGACATTGGTCGTGCTGCCGACCGTTTTGAGGCCTCTTATGTTGACGGTTCGCCCGACGTGGTGATAGACATTGACGGCGACACGCAGACCCGTTTCTCCGTTGCCAACTTCACAGCCGCTGCCCGTGTCTACCGTTTCTCTGGCAAGGAAGCGCATCCTGGCGATGCCTATGCCAGCAAATATGGCGATGTGCTCACCGCTGCTGCCTTTTTCATAGGCCAACTTCCGCCAGCCAAGCATCCATCGGCAAGCCGTGGCACGCAGGGCTACATCCACTGTTACGCCATGACCCCCATAACCACAACCAACGGTGTAAGCTCTACCGAGGTGAAAGTTCGCCTACGCTATTTTGACAAGCAAGAGGGCGACACCTTACGCTCTCTTCTCGACGGGGCGGCCACAGCCATGCGCCAAGCCTATCCTAACGTTCGCGTTGAGGCTCAACCCGAGTTTATGCAGTATGAGAACGTGGCTTACACCATGGCTCCCTCCCTAACCTCTGTCATCGTGGAGAGTGGCCGCGAGTGTGGTCTTGCGCTTGAGCCGCAGAGCGAGCGTGGCGGCACCACCTCGGCCATGATGGCAGCCAAAGGTCTGCGTGGCGGTCCTTGTCTCTACAGCGGCCAGCAGGCTGAGCACAGCGTCTACGAGTGGACGTGTGTGGAGGACATGCTCCAGATGACCGATGTGGCTGAAACGGTTATACGCAAAATTGCCAGCCAAGGCAATTCTTTTCACATAAATTAAGCTAACTATCATTTTCCCGCGTCGTCCTTATAGTGACGGCACGGGAATTTTCTGTTTGTACCAATAGGGCATAAACGCAAAAAAAAGCCACCCCTGCTCACGCAGAAGTGACTCCAAAATTATTCTAATTAACCCAAAACATTATCTAAAAATCCATTTCTGATTTCTCGTTACTGATTTGTCGTTACATCATTCTTGGCGGTCGCATGCCGCCACCCATTGGCGGTCTCATGCCGCCAGGGCCACCAAAGCCTCCGTGTCTACCACGACCGCCGAAGCCGCCACGACCCTCAGGGCCTCTGTTGCCGTCGCGTCCGCCTATCTTGCCTCCAAACATGTTGAAGCGGTAGACCACATGCAGCATGGCGTAGCTGTTGATGCTGTTATACTCGATGTCGCTGCGTTGCGTGGCGTTGATGGTTCTGCTGAAGTTGCTCTGGTTGTCGAGAATGTCGTAGAACTGCAGCATCACCGTCAGCGGCTTGCCCTTGAGGAAGCTCTGTGCTATCTGCGCGTTCCACACCAGCTCGTTCGTGTTCATCGACTTGTCGCTGTAGCCGCGTCGGCTGTTCTCGTGCAGGTCGGTGCTGAGGCTCATGCCCCACGGCGTGTTTACAGAGAGCGTGCCTCCATAGGCAAACTGCCATGTGTCGAGGTTGGCCTGGCTCTGCAGCTCGTTGCGCGAGTGGGTGTAGTTGAATGATCCGTCGAGCGCCAGCTCCACCCAGTTGGTGCGCAGGCTCGTCTCCAGTCGCTCGCCTATGTTAAGGCTCTTCGTCACGTTTTTCTGCGCCGTGGCGCTGCGGTTGAGGTTCACGAAGCCCACCATGTGGTTGTAGCCATAGTTGGTCGACGTGTTGACGTTCCAGACGCCTGTCGTGTCTATCGACGTGTTGAACATAAACATGCCGTTGATGTTCCAGTTGCCGTTTATGTTGCGCGGCGTTGTTGTCCGTCCGCCCGTCTTTTCGTCATAGGTCGTCTCCGAACCCACGGCGTTGCGGGTGTTTGAGAAGTTGAGGAACGACACGATGACCTGTGAGCGCTTCTGTCTGAAGTTGTGGTAGAAGGCGAACAAGTTGTTCGTGAACGACGGCTTCAGACCGGGGTTACCCTTTCTGATGTTCAGCGGGTCGCTGTCGTCAGTGATGTCGAGCATGTCGCTCATGCTTGGCTGTGACGTTGTGCCGCGGTAGCGAATGCGCAGGTCGTGCGTGTTGCTGAAGCGGTATCTGAAGTCGAGTGTCGGCGTGACGTTCACCACGTTGCGTGTGGTGTCAGAGTGAACGCCGTGATAGTCTTGTATGAAGTGTGAGGTCTGTGGCTGCACCATCACGCCCACGTTGAAGTTATATTTTTCTCTGATCATTCGGAACATCAGCTCCATGTCATGCGTGTAGTTCTTATATTCCGAGAATCTGCTCAGCGACTCGTCCTTGTAGTCGGTATATGGTTTCTGCAAGAGTGTGAGATAGCCGTCCCAGTTGCGGTAGCTGTTTGCCACGTCGCTGAAGAAATTCTCGCCCAGATTGCTGAAATCGTATGTTGCGCGGTCGCTCTTGCTGTAGCTGTAGTTGAACTTGTAGCTCATCTGCAGGAACGTTGCCTTCCACAGCGGCTCGCTGTATGTTGTCTGCACCGTGTAGCTCCACGTCTTTGTGGGCGTCACGTTGTAGCGGTTTGTCTGGTATGTAGAGTCGGCTTCGGGGTTAAGCTTGCTCTTTATCTGGTAGAGGTGCACGTTGTTTGTCGACAAGCTCTTGCTGTTGCCCTCGTTGTAAGAGCCCTCCAGACGCAGCGTCACGTTACGTCCCATGCTGTTGAGCTTGCGGTTCAGTTGCAGCGAGCCTCCCACCTGCTTGCTGTCGCTGTAAGACAGCGAGTTGTTGCGGTTGCTGTTCACCATCAGCCCCTCTGCCGCCATCTGCTTTATTGCCTCTGCTGTCAACGGGTCGCTGACGTGTAGGTAAGGGTCATCGTTATATGATGCCGCTTGGCTTCCTGAGCGCGAGTCGTTAGAAGAGTAGCTGAACCGCGGGCGGAACATGATGTTTGTCAGCGTGTCGGGCTTCCATTCAAGACGCATGCGCGCATCCCAACTGTTGGAGCGTGTGTAGTTTTGGCTTATGCTGTTGCTGTAAGCTCCGTTGGTGGTTATGAAGTTTTGCGCCGAACTCTTCGAGTACGCATCGCCGTCGTTGTGGTTCCACCTCACGCTACCGTCGAGCTGCAGCGTCTTCTGGTTGTCATAGTTGAAGTTGGCACCGAGCATCTTCGACGCGCTCAGTCCGCTGCTTCCTCGTCCGAAGTTGCCTCGTCCGCCGCCACCTGGAAATCCTCTGTCGCTCACGTTGTTGGCGCTTCCGAAGGTCATGACCCTAATGTCGTTCTGCATCACGGCAGCCATGAGGCGTTCCGAGTAGCGGTTCTGTGTGCCCACGCTCACGTCGGCGTTCGAAAACATGCCTTTGTTCATGCCTCTCTTTATGCCGAAATCGAGAACTGTCGACTCGTTGCCGTCGTCAATGCCTGTCACGCGAGCGAGATCGCTCTTCTCGTCATAAGCCTTGATCTTGTCCACGATGGAGGTGGGCAGGTTCTTGAGGGCTGTCTTCGTGTCGCCCGTCATAAACTCCTTTCCGTCAACCTTGATCTTCTTGACCTCTTTGCCGTTGATCGTTATCTTTCCGTTTTCATCGATCTCGGCACCCGGCAGGCGCTTCACAAGCTCCTCAATGGCAGACCCCTCGGGTGTGCGGAAAGCCGACGAGTTGTAGACGAACGTGTCTTTCTTCACAACCACCTTCTTGGCTTGTCCCGTCACGGTTGCTCCCTTAAGCATTACGGCGTCTTCGCTCATGGTCATGTTGCCCATGTTCATGTCGCGGTCGCTGCTGATTGTGATGTTCTTCACAAGAGTTTTGTAGCCAACGCTTGTGAGCTTGAGCAGAAACTTGCCGTTCTTAGGCGCCTTTAGGCTGAAAGAGCCTCTCGTGTCGCTCACCGTTCCCGCCACATAGGCACTGTCTGTTCGCAGCAGTTGCACGGTAACCTGTTCCATCGCTTCCTTTGTTTCGTTGTCGGTCAGCGTGCCGCTGATTTTCCTTTCCTGTGCGCTTGCTGCCAAGGCCATGATGGCGAGCAGCAGCGTCATTAGTGTTTTCTTCATAGTGTTACATTAGTCTCTGTGCCTATCGGTTGACATGTGCCTATTGGCTTTCGGTTAGGATGTCATGTTGAGAGGCTCTTTTTAAATTGAATTTGCGATATTATGACGCTCCTTCTGGGAAAAGGTTTAACCAATGTCGGTTTTTTTTTGAAAAAAATGATTCTTTGTCATATTGGTCTTTACAAAACATCCTTACACATATTTTATTTTTACCGTGCTTTTCGTTCGTCGTTCTTTCAACATTTTTCTTTTTTATCCCATCATTTCTTTTTTTTTTCAATGTAATTTAGTATTTTTGTTGGATGAATAGAAAATAAGGTCAAGCAATCACACAAGACAACAAAAAGAGATATGATAAAAAACATAATGGAACGCAACGCTGGTGCAGCAGCTGGACAGAGAGAGATGGATGTGCTAAGAAAGTATTTCCCCCAATGCTTCAGCGCTGATGGCGAGTTCGATATAGAAGCTTTCAAAGCGGCCTTGCCAGGTGGAACAACGCTCACAGACGAGACAAGTGGTTTCAACTGGTTAGGCAAGAACTATGCCCGCATGCTTACCAACATGGACACGACTACGCTTATACGTCCTGACGAGGAGCATAATGCAAAGCCAGAAAACCGTGACAGCAAGAATGTTTATATTAGTGGCGACAACTTGGATGCCTTGCAGCATCTTGTAAAGTCGTATGGGGGCAAAGTGAAAGTGATTTATATCGATCCTCCATACAACACAGGAACGGATGGATTTGTCTACAACGACAAATTCAATTTCACCGCTGATGAGCTGGCCGTGCGTTTGGATATCTCTCCCGAACGTGCTGCACGCATCCTTAACATGACACGTCGTGGGAGCGCCAGCCATGCGGCTTGGCTCACATTCATGTTGCCCAGACTGTCGTTTGCACGCGACTTGCTGACAGACGATGGCGTGATCTTTATTTCTATTGATGACAATGAGCAGGCTAATCTGAAGAATCTCTGTGATGAGGTGTTTGGAGAGGAATGTTTTGTTGCTGATTTTATATGGGAAAAGCGTGTTAATCGAGAAAATAGAAGTGAAACTTCTGTTCGACATGATTACGTTTTGTGCTATTCTAAGAATTATTATAGCGATGAAATTAAAAGACTAAATCAGCTACCGATGTCAGGAAGGGCTTTGGCTAATTATAGTAACCCAGACAATGATCCTAGAGGACTTTGGAAATCGGATCCTGCTCATGCCCAAGCGGGGCATGGAGTAGAATCTCAATTTTATACAGTAGTTGCTCCTAATGGCAAGAGACATGAGTTACCTAGTGGTCGCTGTTGGATATACAACGAGAAAGACATGAACGAGGCCATTAAAGACAATCGCATCTGGTTTGGAAAGGATGGAAATGGAGTTCCTCGCGTAAAAACATATCTTTATGCTAAAGATAGAGGATTAACTCCAGAAACTATGATTTTTGCAAAAGATGGTTCGACAAATGAAAACGCCAAAAATGAATTAAAAGAATTGTTTGATGGAGTCGCTGTCTTTGAAACGCCAAAACCAGTAAAATTGATTAAGTACTTATTTAATATGGCAATTAAAGACGGTCTTGTTGTAGACTTCTTTGGGGGATCATCTTCTACAGCCCATGCTATAATGGAAATGAATTTGGATAATAAAAACTTACATTACATCCTTGTTCAATGGCAAGAGGAATGCAAGCCAGACAGCGAAGCCTTCAAGGCAGGTTACAAGACCATCGACCAAATAGGCATGGAGCGTATTAAACGGGCCGCAAAGAAGATAAAGGAGGCCAACCCTCTCTTCTCAGGCGACCTCGGCTTTAAGCATTACACCTTGGAAGAGCCAAAGCAAGATGCCCTGTTGCTGATGGAGCAATTCGATCCGATAAGCAACAACATCACACCGTTGAGTGTAGACAATTTTGGATTGGAAACCGTTCTCCGCACATGGCTTGTGGCAGACGGCTATGGCTTGACAGAAGATGCTGAAGAAGTTATGCTTGGCAATTACAAAGCCTATTGGAAGGGCGACCATCTCTATCTGATAAATCCCGACCACAACTTCGATGCCAGCAGCATTGCTGCTTTGATGGACAAATATAACGGTGAGCAGTT
>UQTI01000071.1 GCA_900543975.1 uncultured Prevotella sp.
TTCTGTATAGACTTGCAAAGATTTATGCTTATCCCCACTAAATTTCCACTGAGCCGTAAATAATCCCACTGTAAATCTTCCACGTCAATTTTTCCATCTCCAGAAACATCATGGTCAAGAACGAATATCTTACCATTTGTCTTGGTCTTGTCTTTATCGAACTTGATGTCGTTTTGCTCGAAAAGAGATGGTTGATAACCTGTCTTATACTTTTTGCTTTCTGGCGCGAAACTTGTACTTATCAGTTTTTTAAGACCAAACCGTTCAAAGTTCTGAGCAAAGAATTTTGTAAAATTACTCCATTCAGGATCATCACATGGTAAAAGAATAGTTTTATTTTTGAACACATCAGGATTATATTCCAAGTATGCGTTCATCTCTTTTTCTATATCATAATATTGAGTGTAAAACTCATCGTTCTTTGCATTTTTGGCTTTTGCCAACCCACTATTCGCCATCTATCTACTTTGATCTTTGCTCTACCGACTCCCCTAAGCAGAAAGTGATGGTTAAGGATTGTCTATAAAAAGAAAAATGGCGTAGGAGTTCCGCACTAACCACCTTTGTAAGTTGAAGGTATTAGGGGACCTTAGAATCCAAAGGAGAAAGTACAGAAGCCTACGCCAAAAATGTATATATGGATAGCACAGAATGCACCCTCTCATAACGAAAGGGCGCATTTGTGCCATGTATATACACGCAAGGTGTAGGCGTCCACCTTGTTCCTTTCTGAGATTCTTTTGTTGAAAGTCCCTAATTTCCAACTTATCAGAAGAAAAACGTAGTAAACGCCGTTTTCATAAAATAGAGCCACGCGACAGATTAACGCCAACATCTCATTGAAGGCAATCCGCAGAATGGCAATTGTAAAATTACGGAAAAGAATTCATATAGCCAAGAGTTTGTTGAAAAACATGCTTAAAAACTGCGAAATTTGACAATTGGCGTGCGAAATATAGTAAAAAACACATAAATTCCACCCACATCTTCACACTTTTCCATTTTTGATTTGGCTATATATTCGAAATAAAAAATACAGAAAAGACACCATCGGAGCGATATTCTCACACATATATATCTTATATTTAGTTTCTAAAAAAGCACATAATAGGCATAAACCCATTATAAAAAAAGCACAAGCCTCTACGGCTGCAAAAGCGGCAGTGGAGGCTTGTGTTTCAAAACACATCGATGCTAAAGGAATGCGTATTGTCGGCGCTATGGTAGACGTTTCTGAGATGATAATCAAGATATTTCAGATAGCGTGTGTCGTTGCGAGCCACATGACCCTTAACCTGTTTCTCAAGCTATTCCTTAAAACCAGGACGGGAGAAAAGCGTGTCTGCCAACTGATAGGTATAGACAATCTGCTTGCCTTGTAAGGTCACGCTTTCTGCCGTGGTGTAAACATCGAGCGACAAGGGCATGACAGCATCTGTTATTAGCATGCCAATGAGGGTGGAATAGCAGCGCATGTAGAGCACCTTGGCGGCCAAGAGGGAATATCGGACTTTTACACTGTCCACCACATCGATATCGTGGAGTGTAATGTCATAGGTGCAGAGCGCAGCGTTTGTCTTGTCGTCTAACACATGACATTTGATGCTCAACCCTTGCTCCTTCATATATGCCTTGACCTGTGGATATAGCCAAAGAAGATTGCCCCATGCCAAAGCATCGTAACCCTTCTGTAGATAGATGAACGACGAGTCGGCGCATATCTTTTCGTTGCTCAAACGTGCAAGGGTGGCAGAACGTTGTGGGTCATACATGCTTGAAAAGTCGTCAACGGTGTATTCGCTGCTGACCGTTGCCAGCATGTCGGTCCACTCGCTGCGAGGCATAGACAAGTAGCAATGGAGCGTGGAGTCTACAACCGAGAAATCTTTCAGTTGGCGGTTAAACTCAAATTTGTCGGCGGGCAACGTCTTCAGCACGCTGCTCAACACCTGCGGTTGCGTGCCACCTGTTTGTGCAGACAGCGTAACGAACGACGGCAAAAAGAAGAATGTAACCAAAAGTCGAGACAACATTCTTCGCATCATAATGTTCTGTTTCATCATTAATCGAGATTTTACTATTGTATTTATTCTTTTGCAAAGATAGCGTTTTCTCTGATAGCATGCAAGCTCTCCTAACCTATTTTTTGTTTTTGCCGTCAAATGTGTAGATGAAAGCATGAGACTGCGGAAACAATGGAAATATACACTACCCAAAAGGCGGCAGACCTAAATTATAGGTCTGCCGCCTTTTGTATATAGTTTAGAATTAACTAAAATAGCTTGCTGTTTTTACTGCATGTCATAAACGACCTTCATAAGCTCCTTGCCAAGAGCATCGGCTTCTTCCATTGTGTGAGCCTCGCTATAGACACGGATGATGGGTTCTGTGTTTGACTTGCGCAGGTGAACCCATTTGTCGGGGAAATCGATCTTCACACCATCGATATCGTTGATCTGCTCGTTCTTATAAAGCTCTTTCACTTTCTCAAGAATGGCATCGACATCGGTAGAGGGCGTGAGATCTATGCGGTTCTTTGCCACGAAATAGTTGGGGAAAGAAGCGCGAAGCTCGCTGGCCGTACATTTCTTGTGAGCCAGAGAAGAAAGGAAGAGAGCAATGCCTACAAGGGCGTCACGTCCATAATGGCTCTCAGGATAGATCACTCCTCCATTACCTTCACCGCCTATGACTGCACCAACCTCTTTCATCTTGGTTGTTACGTTAACCTCACCCACAGCAGCGGCTGTATAAACGCCACCATGCTTCTCTGTCACATCGCGGAGAGCTCGGGTTGAGCTGAGATTGGAAACTGTGTTTCCTGCTGTGTGGCTAAGCACATAGTCGGCAACGGAAACGAGAGTGTATTCCTCGCCGAACATCTTGCCGTCCTCACAGATAAAGGCCAAACGGTCTACGTCAGGGTCAACAACGATGCCAAGATCGAAACCGCCGGCTGCCATCTCACCCATTATGCCAGAGAGATTCTTCTCCAAGGGCTCTGGGTTATGGGCAAAATCGCCTGTGGGTTCTGCATTAAGGAACTTGTGCTCTACACCAAGCGCATCAAGCAGTTCGGGAAGGATGACACCACCCACGCTGTTGATGGCGTCAACGCACACCTTGAAATGGGCTGCCTTGATGGCATCGACATCGACAAGCTTCAACGCGAGCACGCTGTCTATATGACGTTTGTTGAAAGTGTTGTCTTCGCTATAATGACCAAGATTGTCTACATCTGCATATTCGAATGCCTCTCGCTCTGCAATGTCAAGAACCTCGTTGCCATCAGCCTTTGTAAGAAACTCGCCCTCACTGTTGAGCAGTTTCAGAGCATTCCACTGACGTGGATTGTGGCTTGCTGTGATGATGATGCCACCGTCGGCACCGCTCCAGCGAACAGCCAGTTCTGTTGTTGGCGTTGTGGCGAGACCTATATTTATAACATCGAAGCCCATACCCATGAGCGTTCCGCACACCACGTTTTTAACCATCTCTCCAGAGATGCGGGCATCACGGCCAACAACAATTTTATTGCTCTTGCTCGTTTTGCGGATGAAAGTGGCATAAGCCGATGTGAACTTTACAATGTCAAGCGGATTGAGGGTGTCACCTGTGGGACCGCCTATTGTTCCGCGGATTCCAGAAATAGATTTGATTAGAGTCATTATTATATGATTTATGTAGATAAAAATTGCTATATAGCCGATTTAACGACCACGCTCGTATGTTATGTCATAGAGGCAAGGATATACGCCCTGCACGGCATACTGTTGTCCCTGGGTGTGGGGAACAATAATACGCACCTTGGCAATCTGGTCGTTTTCTGACGCAGGACGGCCAAGCTTAATGTAAGCCAACGGCACAAGCCAGCCTGAAGGAACGGACGTGCTGCCATAAACCGAATACATTACGCTTGACGATGCGTCAAACGATGCTGTAAAGGTTCCTGAGTTGCGCTTGACATTCATCTTGTCAACGAGTGAAGCGTAAGAAATGATATCGTTTGAAAGTTGAAGCGAGTCGGTCATAAGATTGCGCTCTGTGAAACGACACAACACGGTGGCGTTCTCGCCATCTTTGATCTTCTCGCCACAGCCTTTGCGTATAATCTGCATATACACTCCAGAACTTTCAAAGAGCACAAACTCATTCTTTGTCGTATCTGTAAGACTGTCTTTAAAGAATTCGTCCTCTGAGATAACTTTTATCCCATTCTTCGCTATGTAGCTGTTTATTGCTGAACGCTCTTTTTTCTTTTGATCGGCATAGGTTTCCGAGTCGCTACAAGATGTAAACACAACGGCTCCAACGAGTGCCAATAATAGCATGCTAAGTTTTCTCATTTTCTGTATTTATGTACTTTTTTTATAGAAAAATGCAGGGGTGCGATGTTTCTAAGCTGCAAAGATAAACATTTTTGCTGATTATGCCATTTGTTTTGAAAGAATTTAAACTTTATACATACTTGGCGCTAACAAAAATACATTTTTTACAATTACCTCTGCATTAAATTTCCTTTTTGAGCTTATTCTCCAAAGCAGGATCTACCTCAACAGTTCGGCAAAATCTTCAATAGCTTTGCGAGCGATAGTTACAGCTTCTTCAAGCGAACAATTGAGACGACCGCCACTTGCATTAAGATGTCCACCGCCATTAAAAAATTTCTCTGCCATCTTGTTGCAGGGGAAGCTGTCTACTGAGCGCAAACTAACCCACACGGTGTTGTCGCGACGGTCATCTTCACGCAAGGAGATAGACAAACGCATGCCCTTGATGCGGAGAGGTTCGTTGACGAGACCTTCAGCATCGCCCTTGATAAAACGGAAACGTTTCATGTCGGCACGCGAGATAGTGAAGAACGAGGCATGCAAATCGTCAATAACAGTAAGTTTCTTGTAGATAAGATACCCGCGCAAACGCATTGCCATCTGGCTATAGTTATTAAACACATTACGATAGATCTTGTCTTTATCTATGTGCTTGGTAAGCAGCTGGCTGATAATGTAAAAGATCTCGGGAGAGTTGCTGTTATAGGTAAAGCCACCTGTGTCTGTCATCATGCCGCAATAGATGGCGACAGCACAAGCTTTTGTCATCTGCTCGAAGCCGCCAAGTTGGCAGATGACACGAAAGACCATCTCTGAGGTGCTGCTCATCTCCGGGTGCGACACCGTTATGTCGGTCTTTATATCAGGGTCCAAATGATGGTCAATAAGCACCTTGTGCGCCGTGCTTGCTTCAAGCGATGCCTGCATCTCATCAACGCGACTTGTTGTGTTGAAATCGAGACAGAACACAAGGTCTGCCTTTGACAACGCTGCATCACCATCTTCAGGATGCTTGTCATAACGCAAGACGGCCTCTGTGCCTGGCAACCATTGCAGGAAATCGGGATAAGCATCAGGCACAACCACACGCGCCTGTTTGCCTATTATGCGAAGATACTCGCACATAGCCAAAGAGGAACCCATGGCATCGCCATCAGGCGACTTATGACAACATATCACAATGTTATCAGACTCGTCTATAATCTGTTTTAAAGAGGCCACTTCGGCCTCTGAGAGAATATCTATCTTCATAATTGCATGCAAAGGTAGTGGAAATTGAAGAAAATACAAAGAAAGCAGACTTTTTTATTGCTTGAATATAGCCTATATTTTATAAAAGTTGTACAAATTGACAACAACACAAAAAAGGATGCACAGAGCATTGGCTCCATGCATCCTAAATTGAAATATTAATCAGTTACAAATATTATTACTCGTCCTCATCTGCCTCTGCCTCATGAGCAGCAATAAGCTGCTGCTGCAAATCGTTAGGCACAAGCTCATAGCTGGCAAACTTGGTTGTGAACGAAGCGCGACCACCGGTAATGCTGCTCAGAGAGATTGAATAGTTGCTCAGCTCCTTAAGAGGAATCTTTGCCTGCAACTTCTGATAACCGGCCTCGCTGTCCATACCCATGATTAGAGCTCGGCGACCCTGAAGATCACTCATGACATCGCCCATATAATCAGAGGGAACATAGACCTCAAGGTCATAGATGGGCTCGAGAATCTTCGGACCTGCTGCCTTGAATGCATCGCTAAACGCATGACGTGCAGCAAGCATGAACGAGAGCTCATTGCTGTCAACCGGATGCATCTTGCCGTCATACACGATAACGCGCACGTCACGGGCATAGCTGCCTGTGAGAGGACCTTTCTCCATGCGCTCCATGATGCCTTTCAGGATGGCTGGCATAAAACGAGTGTCGATAGCACCGCCGACAACGGTGTTGATGAACACAAGCTTACCGCCCCACTCCAAGTTTATCTCCTCACGTCCCTTGACATTCATCTTTATCTCCTGACCATTGAGCTTATAGGTTGTGGGGTCAGGCATGCCTTCTGCATAAGGCTCAACGATGAGATGCACTTCACCGAACTGACCGGCACCACCCGACTGCTTCTTATGACGATAATCGGCAGCAGCGCTCTTGGTTATGGTCTCACGATAAGGAATCTTCGGCTCGTCAAATTTCACAGGAATCTTCTCGTTGTTCTCAAGACGCCATTTAAGCGTGCGCAGATGGAACTCTCCCTGTCCATGAACGATAGTCTGCTTCAACTCCTTGCTTTGCTCAACAACCCATGTAGGATCTTCCTGACGCATTTTAAGCATTGCAGCCATGAGCTTTTCTGTATCAGCAGAGTTTACGGCCTTAATGGCACGCGCGTATTTAGAGTTGGGGTATTTGATAAAGTCGAATTTCCATTCGCAGTCTTTATCGTTAAGGGTGTTTCCTGTCTTTACATCTTTCAGCTTCACAGTACATCCTATATCTCCTGCATTAAGCTTGTCTACAGGAAGACGGTTGGCACCGGCGCATACATAGATCTGGCCTAAGCGCTCACGCGAACCACGATCGGCGTTTGTGAGATCATCACCAGATTTAACGCTACCGCTCATAACCTTAAAGTAGCTCACCTCACCAATGTGGGGTTCCATACCTGTCTTGAAGAAATATACGCTCTCAGGACCGTCACTATCAGGAGTGATCTCTTCGCCACGAGTGTTGTGGAGTTTCGGCATCTCGCTAACAAATGGCACAACATTGCCAAGGAACTCCATCAGTCGACGTACGCCCATATCTTTTGCTGCACACACACAGAACACGGGGAAGATGGAGCGTGTGACGAGTCCCTTGCGTATGCCTTCACGCATTTCATCCTCCGTAAGGGTCTCCTCCTCGAAAAATTTCTCCATCAATGTCTCATCGTTCTCGGCTGCTGCCTCTACAAGCGTCTTGTGAAGCTCCATGGCCTTATCCATCTCTTCTGCTGGAATATCCTCAATAACAGGCATGCCACCTTCTGCTGGCCATGAATATTTTTTCATCAACAACACATCGATAATGGCGTTGAAGCCAGGACCTGTCTGTACAGGATATTGGACCTGCACACATTTTGAGCCGTAGATGTCGTGCATAGCGCTTACCACGTTGTCAAAATCGCACTTCTCCGAGTCGAGCTGATTTATAAGGAATATAACAGGTTTCTTGAGCTTCTCTGTATATCTGAACACGTTCTGCGTACCTACCTCAGGACCATACTGTCCGTTAATGAGGATAACGGCCTGGTCTGTAACGTTGAGTGCGGTAATGGCACCACCTACGAAATCGTCGGAACCCGGACAATCAATAATGTTAAGCTTCTTGTTGTTCCATTCTACATGGAAAACAGTTGAGAACACAGAATAACCATATTCCTGCTCAACAGGAAAATAATCGCTTACGGTGTTTTTCGCTTCTACGGTTCCTCTTCGTTTAATGATACCGCTACCAAAGAGTAAAGACTCGGCAAGGGTTGTCTTGCCGCTACCCGCACTGCCAAGCAGCGCGATGTTTTTGATTTCATTTGTTTGATAAACTCTCATATCTATCAAAGGTTTAAAGTTAGAAATGGCAGCTCACTTCTTTTGTTTCACTTTTGCCAATGGTGTGCACCATAAGGGTAATGAAAACGTGTAGGGAGGTTAATCCTACAACATGTAAAAAAGTGGCTGTATAGTAGTCTCTAATTCAGACCATAGGTCTTTATCGCCGTCTAAGTTAGATATTTTTACACAAAAAACCAAAAGAATTGTGATAAAATTGCTATTTTTTTAAAACATATTAGTAATTTTGTACTAAAATTCAATGGAAGCAGACTTTTTAAAAGGTCTAAAAACCATCTGTCCCTACAAAATCAAATATGTAGGTCATTAATTCTGATTGTCATTAATAAACAAGATTTGTAGAAATAGTTTTTCAACCACAACATGGCAGGACTATATGTTCACATCCCATTCTGCGCAAGCAGATGCATATATTGCGGCTTTTACAGCAGCACGCTAAAGGAAGACATAAAACATCAGTATGTCACGGCCTTGGGCAAAGAGCTGGCTTTACGCAAGAACTATCTTGAGAACGGATGCTGTAACAACAGCCAAGATATAACCACTATATATATAGGTGGCGGAACACCGTCTCAACTGTCGTCTGAAGACATAGAGAAGCTTTTTTCTTTTATCTATTCTTATAATGACAAGAAGAATCTGAAAGAGGTTACGTTTGAAGCGAACCCCGATGACATAACACCTCATTTGGTGGCAACTCTACGCAAATGTGGTGTGAACCGAGTTAGCATGGGTACACAGACTTTCAATGATGAACGTTTGAAATTCCTTCATCGCAGACACACAGCCCTTCAAACAAACAAAGCTGTAGACATTTTACGAAAAGGAGGTATTGACAATATCAGCATAGACCTCATTTATGGTTTTCCTGAACAAACTGTAGATGAATGGCAAAAGGATATAAACCATGCTATTGAGCTTAACGTCAATCACTTGTCGGCATATAGCCTAATGTATGAAGAAGGTACTTCTCTTTACAAAATGCTCAAACAAGGAAAGATAAAAGAGATTGACGAAGATGTGAGCGTGGCAATGTACAAAACACTCGTAAAAAGCATGAAGGATGCCGGATACGAGCATTATGAAATAAGCAATTTCGCAAAACCTGGCATGCGTGCCATGCACAACAGTAGCTATTGGGACGACACACCATACATTGGCATAGGAGCGGCAGCTCACTCCTACAACCGCAAATCGCGTCAATGGAACGTCTCTGACATCAAGAAATATATTGAAGCAACAAACAACGATGTGATTCTTGCTGAACAGGAGACAATAGACGATGACACCCACTACAATGACCTCATAACAACAGCACTACGCACATCTGAAGGACTCGATTTGGATATGCTTGATGAAAAACAGAAACATTTCATGCTTGAGTGTGCTAAAGATTATTTGCAAACAGGGAGTCTTGAACTGTCAGACAACCATATTCGCATAGCACCAGACAGCGTGTTCATAAGCGACATGGTTATGAGTGATTTAATGAAGGTCTAAATTTTAAAAACAAAAAGAAAAAACAAATGACAGATAAAGATTTTGAATCATATTGGCAGAAGAACCGTCTACAGATTCTAAAAAACAACGATAGTTACAACAAGGCGACTCAAGGATATAAGATGACATCGGGAGCCGACTATCTTCTATTTGGAATTCCTGTTGCTACGGGCATTATATGCATTGACTATCTGCCTCTACAAAACGAAATTCTCAAATGGATATGTAGCGCAGTTATAACCATTCTTTGCTTCGCAATTTGTGTATGGATAAAAACAGCCATAACAGCAACAGAAACGCCTGACGAAATTGAGAAGCGCATAAAAAAAGCCACTCATGATATCTGGAAAAAGAAGATGGCTGAACATCTACAACAAAACAAATAAGGCGCTATGTTCAGAACGGATATTATATGTGTCTAACTTTTCACAATCACTAAAAACAGAAAAAAGCAAAAAAAACAATTATGGAAATAAAGAAATCTGCATTCGTAATATCAGCACCCACAATTAGTAAGTGTCCTGTTGACAACAAACCAGAGTATGCTTTTATTGGCCGCTCTAACGTGGGCAAGTCAAGTCTGATAAATATGCTGTGTCAACATAAGGGACTTGCCAAAACTAGCGCCACTCCCGGCAAGACCTTACTGATAAACCATTTTATTATCAACAA
The DNA here is from genome assembly GCA_900543975.1 of uncultured Prevotella sp. Taxonomy (GTDB): domain Bacteria; phylum Bacteroidota; class Bacteroidia; order Bacteroidales; family Bacteroidaceae; genus Prevotella. The sequence goes on from UQTI01000071.1 coordinate 10,114, forward strand.
CGAATGGTACCTTGTAGACCTGCCCGGTTATGGTTTTGCTAAACGTTCCAAATCGGTACAGCAGAAGCTGACTCAGATGATAAATTCTTACATCTTACAACGTGAACAGCTCGTCAACACGTTTGTTCTTGTAGACATACGACATGAGCAACAAAAGATTGACCGCGAGTTTATTGATTGGCTAGGACAAAGCGGTGTGCCTTTCGCCATTATCTTTACAAAGGCCGATAAACTGGGACCTGTCAGAGCACGCCAGAACGCTGAAGCATGGATGCGACAGCTTGCTGACACATGGGAAGAGTTACCTCCCTACTTCATTACCAGCTCTGAAAATCGGACAGGACGCGACGAGGTTCTCAACTATATTGAGCAAATAAACTCATCTCTCAATCAAGAAGAAAAGGCATAAGACAACTATGGCATTACAAACTCCATTTATTGATGTTCAGAATGTAAGCAAGGCATTCGGAGCACATGTGCTTTTCAAGAATCTATCGTTCTCTATTGCTGAAGGACAACGTGTGGGACTGATTGCACGAAACGGAACAGGCAAGACAACTCTTCTTTCTATCGTCTCTGGACATGAGAGTTGTGACAGCGGCAACATTATCTTCCGTAACGGCATAAAAGTGGGATATCTTGAACAGACGCCCAAATTTGATGCAAACGATACTGTTCTTGACGCTTGCTTCAACCATCAAGGCGAAGAAGAAAAGGTGTTAAAAGCAAAACAAGTTCTAACACAGCTACACATTGACGACCTTTGTCAAAAGATTGGAGAGTTAAGCGGTGGACAACAGAAACGTGTGGCTCTAGCCAACGTGCTCATAACCGAACCCGATTTGCTTATTCTCGACGAGCCGACCAACCATCTGGACCTGGAAATGATTGAATGGCTTGAAGGGTATCTGCAAAGGGGTAACAAAACACTATTAATGGTTACGCACGACCGTTTCTTTCTAGACAATGTGTGCGACACCATTCTTGAGCTTGACGACAATACCATTTACACATATCGGGGCAATTATGCCTACTATCTTGAAAAAAGACAGGAACGCATAAACAACACCAATGCAGAGATTCAGCGGGCAAACAATCTTTATCGCCGTGAACTCGAATGGATGCGCCGACAGCCACAGGCTCGTGGCCACAAAGCAAAATATCGCGAAGATGCGTTTGTTGAACTTGAACGTAAGGCTCACCAACGCATTGAAGAACGACAAGTGAGACTTAAGTCAAAGAACGTTTACATTGGATCAAAGATTTTTGAATGCCAGTATGTGTCCAAAGCGTTTGAAAACAAAGTTATATTGAAAGATTTCTACTATAACTTTGCCCGTTTTGAGAAGATGGGAATCATTGGAAACAACGGTGCGGGAAAATCAACGTTTATTAAACTGTTGCTCGGATTGGTACAGCCCGACAACGGCAAATTTGACATCGGCGAAACCGTACGCTTCGGCTATTTCTCTCAAGAAGGTTTGCTGTTTGACGAACAACAAAAAGTTATTGATGTCATTACCGACATTGCTGAATATGTAGACCTTGGAGCGGGTAAACATCTAACAGCCTCACAGCTGCTACAGTTTTTCCTATTCACGCCTGAGCAACAACACAACTATGTGTACAAGCTTAGTGGTGGCGAAAGACGCAAACTACATCTGTGCACAGTACTAATGAGAAACCCCAACTTCTTGGTGCTTGACGAGCCTACCAATGACCTCGACATTCAAACGCTACAGGTTCTTGAAGAATATCTTCAAGATTTCCCAGGCTGTGTCATTATCGTAAGTCACGACCGCTATTTCATGGATAAAGTTGTAGACCACTTGCTTGTATTCAAAGGTGATGGTGTTGTTAAAGATTTCCCTGGCAACTACACCCAATACCGAGAATGGTCTTCACTACAAACCAAGGAAGAACAAGCGCAGAAAGCAGCATTGAACAGTAAACGGGAAATAGAGAAGAAAACACGTAACAACACAACTCGAACAAAAAAAACATACAAGGAGAAGATCGAGTTTGAACAGCTTGAAAAAGACATAGCTGCTCTTGAGGCTGAACAGAAACACATTGAGAATGCGTTATGTGGTGGCACCATTTCGGTAGAAGAAATTACAGAAATGAGCAAACGGCTTCCAATAATCAAAGACGAGATTGATGAAAAAAGCATGAGATGGCTCGAACTTTCTGAACTCGACTAAACAAATATGTATCTTAAACATGTATTCCCGTTCCACATGAAATATACATGTGAAACGGGAATACTGTTATGCGTAGATTAATTATTTCTGTCCGCTTTTTCCCAAGGCGCCATAAACCACTTTTGCGACCAAGGGCTTACTGGCTTCTTCTGTCATGCCATGCCCCAAACGGCCATAAATAAACGGAACCTCAAGACCCTTTATACAATAATGGGTGATATCTGCGACAAGATCAACATCCTCTATGTCAAACTCACCATCTGCTTTACCCTCCTCATACACCTTACGGAAAAGCTCTATTTCGTCCTCATCAAAATTCTTCCTCACTTTCTCAACCATCCATATATTACGGAAAAACTCTGCACGCAAATTTCCATTTCGCACCACAGTCTCTCGAATCATGCTGAGGTGAGTGTATATAAGCTCTATAATCTTATCCTGAGGTCTAATCTTCATCATAGCAACCTCATCAAGCTTATCAGATAACCTTTCAAGCTCAGATTCTATGACTGCTGAATAGACGTCTTCTTTACGATTAAAATAGGTGTATAAAGTGCGTCGACCTTTGCCTGATGCAACTGCAATGTCATTCATCGTAGTGTTAGCTATTCCGTTTTTTGCGAACAGTTGACGAGCGACATCTACAAGCTTCTGCCTTGTCTTGGATATTGACATATTATATAAATTTCAAAAAATGCACATCATGTTATCGTGTGCAAAAATAAAACTTAAATTTGAAATATGCAAATATTTCATTACAAAACATGAACAAATCATACAAGCATAAAAACAATAATCAAGCCCTTTATAGTTATAGAGAAACTTCATTACTACAACAAAACTGCATCTGGTACGAAATTAACCTTAACAAAATCAGTATTGCGCTTTAAAAAGATCACAAGACCTATATGTCGTCCAACATGTATATCATCAGCGGAAGAAACATTTCGTACAACTGACACAGGTATCGTTCCTTGTTTTGAAACAAATCCTTCTGGCGTAGATACTGGTTCTTTAACCAATTCATAAGTCAGCACACATTTATGGGTGTCTACAGACCTAATGACAGCCTCAGTAAGGCCAAATTGTCTCATAGCATCATTACGATCCAATTTTCGCAAAACAACAGCCGACTTAAACTTGTCTTTAATTGGAATAATAGGACAAAACAACACATAATCAGAAGGCAATATGTCAATATCAGGATTTTCTGCTACAAAATGTCGAGATAAGGAGTCAAAAAAATGATAATGACGATTATGAATTTTAAAACAATCGACATAACCAACCTCATAGTCAAACAAATCTGTGATAAATTTGGCTGACAATGTTACCTCTTGTAAAATTTCAAAATCAGGTTTTTCTGGAGATGAATATGTGACAGCATCATAAAGATGTCCTTGAATAAACTTGGGTTTTTCTGCAAACATTCTTGCATCGGCAAAAATTGAACGTCCTAAGCTGTCAACAAGCTTAACAGTACGCGTAACATGCCCGTCTGTTAATTTCTCAAAGAGTTTTACTGCCCAATATACACGCTTATGGAAACCTGATTTGCCTTTCTCCACATGGGTTAATTCGTATCGTTCCAATGCCTTTTCCACTTTCTCGCATAAAGACAACTCATAGCCTAAACCAGAACCATTAGGATTTAAACAGTCTTCTGGACGTAGCATTTTTTTATACCCCCATGCCTCAAGAAAACGTGGAAAATTAAAGTCAGTAAAATAAGAACTGATATCAACCGCAAAACCAAGGATACATGAATTAATCAAAGAAGGGCGATCAGAACGAATTTTCAAAAAAGCCAAAAGCAATGTACGTACCAACTTCGAGTCCATAGTCATATAGTTGGCCGTTAGATAATTAAAAATATGCCACGAAGTAGATTCAGGATGATGCAAACCATTCTCAATTGATTCAAGCAAATCATCCCATGACAACACTCTATCTGGTCTTAAAGAATTGTTAGGCATAATAGTAAAAATAGTAGTTAAACAAAAAGAGAGTCAAACAACTTTCGTTATCTGACTCTCATTTAAAGAAGGCGGTTACCTACTCTCCCGCATTGCATTGCAGTACCATCGGCGCTAGT